>NZ_VFVQ01000013.1:0-194512 GCF_006442195.1 Mesorhizobium sp. B2-3-13 | reverse complement strand
GATCGACCATCCGAATCATCCCTCTTCATTCCTTACGCACGGAATCACCAACCCGGTTCCGTGCAAAGGCCTCCTTGTGGGAGAAGGTGTCGCCGAAGGCGACGGATGAGGGGTGTTCCAGGAACGCCAGCGTCTCATTCCGCTGGAACACCCCTCAACCGTCTCGGCGCTGCGCGCCGATCCACCTTCTCCCACAACAAGGGGAGAAGGGAAGGCACCATCTGGCCCTACACGTGGCCGTCATAAACCGCTAGTTTGCCCCCATGAACCAGCACGCGAACCTTCGCATCGGCCATTCGGCCTGTCCGCATGATTGTCCGTCGACCTGCGCGCTCGAGGTCGAATTGCTCGATGGCAACCGCATCGGGCGTGTCCATGGCGCTAAGGCCAACAGCTATACGGCGGGCGTCGTCTGCGCCAAGGTCGCGCGCTATGCCGACCGCATCCATCATCCCGACCGTCTGCTGAAGCCGCTGGTGCGCAAGGGTGCCAAGGGCGAGGGCGTCTGGCAGGAATCAAGCTGGGAGGCCGCACTCGACCTCGTCGCCGAAAAGTTCATCTCGGCCGAGGAGAAGTATGGCTCGGAGACGGTCTGGCCTTACTATTACGCAGGCACGATGGGGCTGGTGCAGCGCGACGGCATCGACCGGCTGCGGCATGCAAAAAAGTACTCGGGCTTCTTCGGCTCGATCTGCACCAATCTCGCATGGACCGGCTGGATGATGGGGGCAGGCGCCTTGCGCGGACCGGACCCGCGCGAGATGGCCAAATCCGATTGCGTCGTGATCTGGGGCACCAATGCGGTGGTGACGCAAGTCAATGTCATGACCCACGCCATCAAGGCGCGCAAGGAACGTGGCGCGAAAATCGTCGTCGTCGACGTCTATGAAAACGCGACCATGAAACAGGCCGATATGGGCCTGGTCCTGAAGCCCGGCACCGATGGCGCGCTGGCTTGTGCTGTCATGCATGTCCTGTTCATGGAAGGCTTGGCCGACCGCGCCTATCTCGAAAAATACACCGACGATCCGAAAGGACTGGAAGCGCACCTGAAGACGCGCTCGCCGGAATGGGCCTCTGCCATCACTGGCCTTGGCGTTGCCGAGATCGAGGCCTTCGCGCGATTGGTCGGCACGACCAGGAAAACATATTTCCGCCTCGGCTACGGCTTTGCGCGCCAGCGCAACGGCGCCGTCAACATGCATGCGGCGTCCTGCATCGCCGCCGTCACCGGCGCCTGGCAGTATGAGGGCGGCGGCGCCTTCCATTCCAATTCCGGCATCTTCAAACTCAACCAGGATGTGCTCGAAGGCACGAGGATGCGTGATCCCTCGATCCGCTATCTCGACCATTCGCGTATCGGCCCGGTGCTGACCGGCGCCAGCGACGCGCTTTATGGCGGACCGCCGGTAACGGCGATGCTGATCCAGAACACCAATCCGGTGAATGTCGCGCCCGAGCAGCGGCTGGTGAAACAGGGTTTCCTGCGCGACGATTTGTTCACCTGCGTGCACGAGCAGTTCATGACCGACACTGCCAAGCTGGCCGACGTCGTGCTGCCGGCGACGATGTTCGTCGAGCACGACGACATCTACAAGGGCGGCGGCAACCAGCACATCACGCTCGGCCCCAAGCTGATTGAGCCACCGGAAGGGCCGCGCACCAACCATTTCGTCATCGAGCAACTGGCCGAGCGCCTCGGTGTCGCCGACAGGCCGGGCTTCGGCCTCACCGAACAGCAGCATATCCACATCATTCTTGGCAAGCGCGGGCTGGGCAGTTTCGACTCCTTGAAGGACGAGAAGTGGATCGACCTGCAGCCGGATTTCGACACGGCGCATTTCATCCGGGGCTTTGGTCACGCAGACGGAAAATTCCGCTTCCGCGCCGACTGGACCGGGCAGGCGGCTCCCAACCGGCCGCCGAAGAGCATGGGGTTGTTCGGCCCGGTGGCGCTATTGCCCGAATTTCCCGATCATGTCGATCTGATCGAAGTGGCCGACGAAGCGCATCCGTTCCGGCTGGCGACCTCGCCGGCGCGCAACTTCCTCAACTCGACCTTTTCCGAGACACCGGTGTCGAAGGCCAAGGAGGGCCGCCCGGAGCTCCTGCTGCATCCTGACGATGCGGCGGCTCTCGATCTTGCCGACGGCGATCGTGTCGAGATCGGCAACATGCGCGGCGAGGTGGTGCTGCACGCCAAATTGTTCGACGGTATCAAGCGCGGTGTCGTGATCGCCGAAGGCATCTGGCCGAACAGCGCGCATGAGCGCGGCGAAGGCATCAACGTGCTGACGGGAGCCGATGCGCCCGCCCCTTACGGCGGCGCTGCCTTCCACGACAACAAGGTGTGGCTGCGCAAGGCGGAAGACCTGGGCGCCTAGTGCTGCTGATTTCCCGTTCCCGATTCCACCTCTGGCCCAAACACCAGCGGTCGCGAACGCCAACTCCCGTCTCTATAGAGGCAGTCGTCCGTCGCAAATGGGAGAGTGTCGATGGCCGGCGCGATTTCGCTTCTGGGAATACCGCATGACGAGAATTCGTCCTATCTTGAGGGGGCTGCTAAGGCGCCACCGCTCATCAGGCGCGAACTCATCAGCGATGCTTACTCCTCATGGAGCGAGACCGGCTTCGACCTGACCGGCCGTTTCGTCGATCATGGCGACATCGACTTCGCCCAACCGGGCGATCCCTGGCAGCGGATCGAGAGCGAAGTCGACCGCGCGCTGGACGCAGGCCATCCCCTGATCAGCCTGGGCGGCGATCACGCCATCTCCTGGCCGGTGCTGCGTGCGGTGCGCCGTCGCCATCCAAGCCTGACGATCGTTCACATCGATGCCCACCCCGACATCTATCATGCCTACGGTGACAATCCGCGTTCGCACACATCGCCTTTCGCACGGATCATGGAGGAGCGGCTTGCCGACCGCCTGATCCAGATCGGCTTGCGCACCGTGAACGACCATCACCGCGATCAGTTCAAGCGCTTCGGTGTAGAGGTCGTGGAGGCTGCGCATTTCAGCGAAAGCCTGTCCCTTGATCTCAAGACGCCCGTCTATATCTCGATGGATATCGACGGGCTCGATCCTGCTTTTGCGCCCGGCGTCTCACATCGTGAGCCTGGCGGGCTGTCGACACGGCAAGTCATCAACCTCATTCAAGGCATCAACCAGCCGATCGTTGCTGCTGATATCGTTGAATACAATCCGAGCCAGGACCTCTCCAATGTGACGGCGCTTGTCGCCGCCAAACTGACGAAGGAGATCGCCGGCATGATGCTCAGGGCATCATCTGCGGAGGATTGACAGCGCGGCCGAATTTCACACCGGCAGGGTCTCAGTCGCCTTCTTCCTGTTTTGCCGCTGGCGGATGTCGTCGGCGACCGCCTGGGCTTCGATACCGATTTCGCGCAGCAGCCCGGTGACCGCGTTGTGAAAGCCGACCAGATAGAGGCCGAGATCCGAAGCGCGGGCATTGACGCCGCTAGGCCCCGGCTCGATGCCGGGTTCGAGGAACCTGGCATAGCCCGGCCGATAGCCGGTGGCGAAGAGGATGGCGTCGAATTCGCTGTTCCTGCCGTCCGCAAAACAGGCACCGCGTTCCGAGATTTCAGCGATGTCGGGCGCCACCTTGATCGCGCCCTCGCGGATCTTGCCGATGGTGCCGACATCGATCACCGGAATGCGCGATGCAAGCGCGATCTGCTGCAGCAGTCCCTGCTTCGGCCGTCTGAGCCCAAACTTCTCCAGCCTGCCCAGTACCAGATCGAGGATGACGGGGAACAGGGCGTCGTTGATGCGCTGCGGCCCGAGCCGCGTCGCCATGCCGACCATCTGGATCGGCACGCCGAACAGTTCACGCGGCACGATGTGAACGCCGCCACGCACCGAGATCGTCGGTCGGGCGCCGGCTTCCGCCAGATCGAGCGCAATCTCCGCACCGGTGTTGCCCATGCCGACGACCAGCACCGATTGGCCGGCAAAAGGCGTGGCGTTGCGATAGTCGGCGCTGTGCAGCGTCTTGCCCTTGAAGGTGTCGATGCCGGCAAATTTGGGCAGCAAGGGCTCGGCATTGTAGCCGGACGCGATCACCACATGCGAAGCGCGTAAGGCGCCGGACGTCGATTCCACCCGCCAACCGCGGCCCTCCCGGGCGATCGCCCGCACCGTCTCTCCGAAGCGGGGCTCCAGGTCGAAACGCTTTGCATAGGCTTCGAGATACTCGACCACGAGATGGCGCGGCACATAGCGCGGATAGTCCTTGGGGAAGGGGACGAAGGGCAGCGAGGAGTAACGCTTGGTCGTATGCAGGTGCACGCGGTCGTAGTGACGCCGCCAGGCTGGCGCTGCCTGCTGCTCCTTTTCGAGCATGACGAAATCCAGCCCGGCTTGCCGCAGGCACGCAGCAACCGCCAGGCCCGCCGGTCCGGCACCGATGATCGTGACTTTCGTGGCTTCGTCCATGCGCGCCTCCACCGCCAATTCGCGATCCAGAATGTCAGAAACGTGGCCAGGGTGCCACCGGCTCATCCAGGCAAGGGCACCGTCAACCCGACCTTGACGCGGTCCATGCCGACGAAGGTGCGGAACTTCCGCACATTGTTGCTGCCGAAGAACAGTTTTCGCGTCAGCGCCTCGTAAGCGCCCATGTCGGCCACGGTGATAACGAGGATGAAGTCGGCCTCGCCGGTGACATAATAGCATTGCTGTACTTGCGGCTCCGCCGAGAATTGCCTCTTGGCCTCGTCGATCAATTCGGTGCGTTCGCTCTCGAGCTCCACCTCGACGAAGAGGGTGATCGGCTGGCCGACGGCCGCAGGCTCGACGATGGCGACATTGCCGGCAATGACGCCGGTCTGCTCCATGCGCTTGATGCGGCGCTGCACGGCCGGCGCCGACAGGTTCACCGCCTCGCCGATCAACCGTTGCGGCGTCGTGTTGTCCCGCTGCAGGATGGCAAGGATGGCGAGATCGAAGCTGTCGAGTGAGGCTGGCGAATGAGGCATTGCTGTCCCGACGAAACAAACTTGCATTTCGAGAGCCAAATTACGGCGCTTTTTGCGCATGGTTTGCAATATCTTTTCTTGGACGACGCCAAGGAGAGCCCGCCAATGTTCCTACCCAATCGCCATGCCTTGTACCGCCAGCCGCTGGACGCGGCCGATGCCGAAACCCTCGGCATCGCCGGGGCGGACACTGTCGAGCGTTTCCTTGCCTGCCGTGACAATCACCTGACGACGCCGCTGCACGCCCTGCCGGCGTTGGCTGGAGAACTCGGCCTCGGCACCTTGCATGTCAAGGATGAGGGCTTTCGCCTCGGCCTAGGCAGCTTCAAGGCGCTGGGCGGCGCCTATGCGGTCTTCCGTCTGGTCCTGGAGGAGGCAAGCAAGCGGCTCGGCCGCTCCGTCGATGTCGGCGATCTCGAACGGCCCGAAGTCCGGTCGGTCGCGGCCACCATGACGGTTGCTTGCGCTACCGACGGCAATCATGGCCGCTCCGTCGCGCAAGGCGCCGAGCTTGTCGGCGCAAAGGCAGCGATCTTTGTCCATGCCGGCGTCAGCGACGAGCGCGTCGCGGCCATCGCCCGCTACGGCGCGGAGATGATCCGCGTCGACGGCAATTACGACGATTCGATCAGGCAGGCGGCGCGCATCGCCGCGGAGAAAGGCTGGACGGTGGTTTCCGATACCTCATGGCCGGGCTACGAACGCATTCCAGGCCTTGTCATGCAGGGTTACACGGCGATCGTGCGCGAGGCGCTGCGCCAGCTCTCCGAACCGCCAACCCATGTCTTCGTGCAGGCCGGCGTCGGCGGCATCGCGGCCGCGATCGCCGGCCATCTCGCCATCGTGCTCGGCGAAACCAGACCGGTTTTCACGGTGGTCGAACCCGCCCGTGCCGCCTGCGTCTTCGGCGCCGCCAAGGCCGGGCATCCGGTCAAGATCGCGCATGGCGAGGCGACGGTTATGGCGATGCTCGAATGCTACGAGGCGTCGCCGGTCGCCTGGCGGGTGCTGGCACGCGCCGCCGATGCCTTCATGACCGTCGACGAGGCTGAAGCCATCGCGGTCATGCGTCGGCTGGCATGGCCGGCCGGCAACGATCCGGCCATCGTCGCCGGTGAAAGCGGCGGGGTCGGCCTTGCCGGGCTGATCCGGGCGATGGCCGATCATAAGGCCGAGCTTGGCCTCGACGCCACTTCGCGCGTGCTGGTCGTCAACACCGAAGGCGCGACAGATCCCCGCCGCTATGCTGAACTCGTCGGCATGAATCCGGAGGATGTGCTTGCCGGCAAGGTGCTGGAGTGACGCCATGACCTTGATCGATGCAATGACCTCGATCGACGCACAAAGGCTGCTTGGCCGCATCCGCGAGCTCGGGGGTATCGGTCGTGATGGCGAGGGCAGATTGGTGCGGCTGGCCGCCTCCGACGCCGACAGGCTGGGTCGCGACCGCTTCGTCCGCTGGCTGCGCGAGGCCGGTCTCGAAATCGCCATCGATCGCATGGGAAATATTTTCGGAATCTGGCAGGTGCCGGAGAATGCCGGCCATGCGCCGATCCTCATCGGCTCGCATATCGACACTGTCATCGATGCCGGCATCTATGACGGCTGCTACGGCGTGCTCGCCGGGCTGGAGGTGATCGAAACGCTGAAAGCGTCGGCTCTTGTCCCGTCGCGCCCGCTCGCGGTCGCCGCCTTCACCAATGAGGAAGGGGTTCGCTATTCCCCTGACATGATGGGTTCACTGGTCCATGCCGGCGGCGTCGGTATCGACGAGGCGCTGGCGGCCGTCGGCACCGATGGCAGCGTGCTGGGAGAGGAACTGGCCCGCATCGGCTATGCCGGCGACGAGGAGCCGGGCTTCCTCCAACCGCATGTCTATCTCGAATTGCATATCGAGCAGGGCCCGGTCCTGGAACGCGAAGGCGTACCGATCGGTGCTGTGGAAAACCTCCAAGGCATCTCCTGGCAGCGCATCACCATAGACGGCATCGCCAACCACGCCGGCACCACGCCGATGTCGATGCGCAATGACGCCGGGCATGCGGCTGCGCGTGTCGTCACGTTCCTGCACGACCGCGCCAAGGCTTCGAACACGCCGACCGTTGCGACGGTCGGCACGATGCGTTTCGAGCCAAACGCCATCAATGTCATCCCCTCGCGCGCCGTCTTCACCGTCGACCTGCGCGACCCTTTCGAGCATCGCCTGCAAGCCGAGGAAGCCGCGCTCGCCGCGTTTCTTGAGGACCTCGCGGCCGGCGATGGCGTCGCGATCTCGGTCGAGCGGCTGGCCCGCTTCGAGCCTGTGATCTTCGATATCAGCATTGTCGAATTGATCGAAGCCGCCGCGAAGAAGCGCGGGTATGCATCGAAGCGCATGACCTCAGGCGCCGGCCACGATGCGCAGATGATGGCGCGCCTTGCGCCCGCGGCGATGATTTTCGTGCCGAGCGCCGGCGGCATCAGCCACAATCCGCGCGAACATACCGCCGATGCCGAGCTTGTCGCCGGCGCCAACATCCTGCTTGATGTCGTCGCCCGCCTTGCGGATCAGGAGATATCAGACAATGGCTGAAATCGATCGCGATGCGCTGAAGCTGGAGATGACCGGATGGCGGCGCGATCTGCACGCGCATCCCGAATTCGGCTTCGAGGAAAAGCGCACGGCGGCCTTCGTCGCGGCCAAGCTGCGCGAATTCGGCCTGGACGATGTCGCCGAGGGTGTCGGCGGCACCGGCGTCGTCGGCACTTTGAAGCGTGGCAGCGGCAACCGTGCCATCGCGCTGCGGGCCGACATGGATGCGCTGCGCATATCGGAGCAATCGACCGCGCCCCACCGCTCCGGCAATCCCGGTCTCATGCATGCCTGCGGCCATGACGGCCACACGGCGATGCTGCTGGGTGCGGCCAAGCTTCTGGCTGGGGAGGGTGGTTTCGACGGCACGGTGCGCTTCATCTTCCAGCCGGCGGAGGAATGGGGAAAAGGCGCGTTGGCGATGCTCGATGATGGCCTGATGCAGCGCTTTCCCTTCGACGAGATATTCGGCCTGCACAACATGCCGGGCCTGCCTGTCGGGCATTTCGAAACCCGCGCCGGCCCGGTCATGTCGGCCGAAGATATTTTCGAGATCGTCCTCAGGGGGTTGGGCGGCCACGCTGCTCGGCCGCATTCGGGTCAGGAAACGCTGGTTGCCGCCTGTGCGCTGGTCACCAACCTGCAGACCATCGTCTCGCGACGGCTGAGCCCGGCCGACATTTCCGTGGTTTCGGTGACCGAATTGATCACCGACGGCACCCGCAACGCGCTGCCGGGCCTTGCCCGCATCCTTGGCGACGCGCGCAGTTTCCGCCCCGAGGTCAGCGCCGCGATCGAACGCCAGATGCGCATTGTCGCCGAAGGTATCGCTGCCGCCTACAATGTCACCGCCGAGGTCAACTATACCAGGGAATTCGTGCCTTTGCGCAACGATGCCGAACTGGTCGATGCGGCCTTCGCCGCCGCCGGACACGTGTTCGAGCCCGGCAATATCGCGGTCGCCCGCGAGCCGATGACGGCATCGGAGGATTTC
Source organism: Mesorhizobium sp. B2-3-13 (assembly GCF_006442195.1). Lineage (NCBI taxonomy): Bacteria > Pseudomonadati > Pseudomonadota > Alphaproteobacteria > Hyphomicrobiales > Phyllobacteriaceae > Mesorhizobium > Mesorhizobium sp. B2-3-13. Next base: position 185,941 of record NZ_VFVQ01000013.1, on the reverse strand, counting down.
GCCCGCTTCCTCGATCATGTGCCGGGCTGCTTCGTCTTCCTCGGCAATGGCGAGGTCTCGGCACCGCTTCACAATTCCAGCTACGACTTCAACGATGATGGGCTGTTGTTCGGTGTCAATTTCCATGTCGCCATCGCCAGGCAGCGGCTTGGGACTTGAACCCTCATGGGCTTTTCGCGGCATTTTACGGGGGGAAAACGCCCGGGAACGGTTGAAATCCCTGATCTCGCATGACGCAACGGCAAGACTCAGCTAGCCTCCCTGGCGCGGCGGACCTGATATCCGCCTGGCCGGCGCTATCAGATTACCTCCCAAGCGGCGCCGGCCTTCTTCCCTGCGCTAAATTAGCTTTCGTTAAATTTAGAATGCTCGCGCTTGGCGGAAGTCAGAGTTTTGCTGCCATGACCGCGGCGGGCTTTTAGTTTGCTGTGGTTCATAGATGCGCGGGCGGAACTGGATAAAGGCGCGCGTCAGGACGAAGCGCGGCGGGTGCGCGCGCTTATCGCTGAACTCGAACGAAACTTGACCGCTGCCTCGGCCCAGATACAACAGCTGCGCCAGGACGCAGGCCACGAACTGCGCAATTCCAAGTTCCGCCTCGATCACCTCGAGGCAATGCGTTGAGGCGATGCCGTAATCGTCTGGCGCAGGGCACCATTCACTGGCCAGCAATGCCATTGTTCACGACAGGAATTGCGAGGTCTTGGTCCGCTCCAGGCGCCTTTGTCGGCGGCAGTTTGTTGTCGCAAGCCGAGAGAGCCAAGGCCACCAGCGCGAGGATCAGTACTAGCTTTTTCATCGCTACTTCCTCCACCCCCAAAACGACGCGGTGTCGGTTTGGTTGCTCTATTGCACCGAGGGAACAAAATCCCCTGCCTCAGGTTGACCCAGCGAAGGAGGACCGCCGCATGATCCGTTTGCTCCTGGTTGGCACGCTGGCCTTTGTTACTTACCGTCTCGCCCGCAAGATGATCGATGAGGTACCCGACAGTGTCGATCCTCTCTTGCTGCCGGCGCCCGCAAACGACCGCGAGGCGTTGCGCCGGCAATCGGCGTCGATGGGCGTTGACCCGAAACGCTGACCTTCTTGGTCCGCCGAATTGGCAGAGCTGCTTCTCTGTTGCGAACAAAGCGGAAACGATGCTTGATGGGCGATGAACCTCGCCGCCCATGATTCGACCTTTTTGGACTCGACCGTCCAGCCGGCTTATCTCGCCCGGCTAAACGACGCCCAACGCCAGGCCGTCGAACATGGCGACGGCAAGATTGCAGGCCCGCTGCTGGTCATCGCCGGTGCCGGCTCCGGCAAGACCAACACCCTGGCGCACCGCGTCGCTCATCTGATCGTCAAGGGAGCCGACCCGCGCCGCATCCTGCTGATGACGTTTTCGCGGCGCGCCGCATCCGAAATGGCCAGGCGCGTCGAGCGCATCGCCGGCGAGGTGCTAGGCCGCGATGCTGCCGTGATCACGGATGCGCTGACCTGGGCCGGCACTTTTCATGGCATCGGTGCGCGGCTGCTGCGCGATTATGCACTGGAGATCGGCCTCGATCCGGCCTTCACCATCCATGATCGCGAGGATTCCGCCGATCTGATGAATCTCGTACGCCACGAACTCGGCTTCTCCCGGACGGAAGCGCGCTTTCCGACCAAAGGCACCTGCCTTGCCATCTATTCGCGCGCCGTCAACGCGCAGGTGCCTGTCGGTGAGGTGCTGGGATCTGCTTTCCCCTGGTGCGCCGGCTGGGCCGAGCAGCTCAAGCAGCTGTTTGCCGGCTATGTCGAGGCCAAGCAGGCGCAGAACGTGCTCGATTACGACGATCTGCTGCTCTACTGGGCGCAGATGACCGCCGAGCCTGAGATCGCCACGCATCTCGGCGGGCGTTTCGACCATGTGTTGGTCGACGAATACCAGGATACCAATCGGCTGCAGGCGTCGATTCTGCTTGCGCTGAAACCCGACGGCGCCGGGCTGACGGTGGTCGGTGACGACGCGCAGTCGATCTATTCGTTCCGCGCTGCCGAAGTGCGCAACATCCTCGACTTCCCCACGCAGTTCGCCCAGACCGCCGATGTGGTGATGCTGGAGCGCAATTATCGCTCGACCGAGACCATTCTGGCGGCCGCCAATGCGGTCATCGGCGAAGCTTCGGAGCGCTTCACCAAGAACCTGTGGTCGGAACGCAAATCCGCCGACAAGCCAAGACTTGTGACCGTGCGTGACGAGGTCGAGCAGGCCAATTTCGTCTGCGACACCATCCTGGCGGAGCGCGAGGCTGGCACCGCGCTAAAGTCGCAGGCGGTGCTGTTTCGTGCCTCGCACCACAGCGGACCGCTGGAGATCGAACTTACGCGGCGCAACATTCCCTTCGTCAAGTTCGGTGGCCTGAAATTCCTCGATGCAGCCCACGTCAAGGACGTGCTGGCGGTGCTGCGCTTCGCCGAAAACCCGCGCGACCGTGTCGCCGGTTTTCGCGTGCTGCAGCTTTTGCCGGGGATAGGCCCTTCCGCCGCCGCGCAAATCGTCGAAGCGATGACGTCGGCGTTGGACGAGGCGATGGGCCTTGCCGGCTGGCGTCCGCCGCAGCGCGCCGCCGACGATTGGCCCGGCTTCGTCTCGCTCTATTCCGGCTTGCGCGCCGGCGCCAAATGGCCGGCCGATCTCGAACAGGTCAGGCTGTGGTACGAACCGCATCTGGAGCGCATCCACGAGGATGCGATCACGCGCCGCGCCGACCTGCTGCAGCTCGAGCAGATCGGCTCGGGCTATGCCTCGCGCGAACGCTTCCTGACCGAGCTGACGCTCGATCCGCCGGACGCGACCAGCGATCAGGCCGGGCCGCCGCATCGCGACGAGGACTATCTGATCCTGTCTACCATCCACTCGGCCAAGGGCCAGGAGTGGAAGAACGTCTTCGTGCTCAACACGGTCGATGGCTGCATTCCGGCCGATCTCGGCGTCGGCACCAAGGAGGACATCGAGGAAGAGCGCCGGCTGCTCTACGTGGCGATGACACGAGCCAAGGACAGCCTCAACCTGGTCATGCCGCAGCGCTTCTTTCCGCACGGCCAGGCGGCGCGCGGCGACCGCCATCTCTATGCCTCGCGCACCCGTTTCATCCCGGCCTCCATTCTTGCCGCCTTCCAGCAGCTTTCGTGGCCGGCCGCGCAAGCGGCGCAGGGCAGGGCACCCCGGCCGGAGGTGCGCGTCGACATCGGCGCCCGCATGCGCGGCATGTGGAAATAGCAGGAGGCGATGGCGCAACCGCCGATCAGGATCGCCATATCAGGCGCGCTCGGCCGCATGGGACGCCAGATGGCGGATGCGGTGCGGGCCGATGCGCGTCTGGCGCTTGCCGCCCGCTTTCACCGCCCAGGCAGTGTCGGTGATGGGCTGGTGAGCCGCGACGAGGCGCTTGCCGTGGCCGACGTGGTCATCGACTTCACCGCGCCGGCCGGCTCCGCCGATCTGGCCAGTTTCTGTGCGCAACGTGGCGGGCCAGCCTTGGTGATTGGCTCGACGGGTTTCGATACCGCCGAGATGGCCACCATCGCCGCCGCCGCGAAAACCGTCGCAATTGTGCGGTCCGGCAGCTTCTCGCTCGGGCTCAACATGTTGGTCGGATTGGTCGGGCGGGCAGCGCGGGCACTTGGCCCGCAAGACTGGGATGCCGAGATTTTCGAGGCGCATCATCGCCATAAGGTCGACGCTCCATCGGGCACGGCGCTGATGCTGGGGCAAGCCGTTGCCGGCGGACGCGGCGTCGAACTGGACGCGGTTGCCAGGCGCGGCCGCGATGGCGTCACCGGCGCGCGGCCGGCGGGCGAGATCGGCTTCGCGGTGGCGCGCGGCGGCGGCATCATCGGCGAGCACAGCGTCAGCTTCTGCACCGAGGGCGAAACCGTCACCGTGTCGCATGCGGCTGGCGACCGCATCATGTTCGCGCATGGCGCCATCGCCGCGGCACTCTGGGTGGCGGGCCGCGCTCCCGGCGAATACGAGATGCGCGACGTATTGGGTTTTGGCGCATCGTAACCGGCAAATCCTGGCTGTTTTCATTCCCCGGTTGCTAAAGTGGCTGAAAGCCAGCTGAAAGCTTGGGCATGCAATTGATTCATTGCGGCGTTCGCCGCGTGACCGGTGCGGGAGTGGCCGGCAGGAGGAATGCGGCGCAGCCTGGATGGCGCGCCGCCCAGGTGGAGGAAGTTACATGACCGGTTTGATCTCGAAGTGCATCTTGCGTTCGGCGGTGCTGACGCTCGCCATTGTCGGCACGGGCGCGACCGCGGCGTCCGCCGCGGACAAGATCACCATCATCGTCGGAGGCATGGAAAAGCAGATTTACCTGCCGGCCGTGCTCACCCAGCAGCTCGGCTACTTCAAGGATGAGGGGCTCGACGTCGAACTGATCAACTCGCGAGCCGGCGTCGAGGCCGAGAATGAATTGCTGGCCGGCGCCGTGCAGGGCGTTGTCGGCTTTTACGACCACACTGTCGACCTACAGTCAAAGGGCAAATACATCCAGTCGATCGTCCAGTTCAGCCAGGCCCCTGGCGAGGTCGAACTGGTCTCCGCCAAGCACCCGGAGATCAAGTCGCCGGCCGACTTCAAGGGCGCCACGCTGGGCGTCACCGGGCTTGGGTCGTCGACCGATTTCCTGACCCAATATCTTGCCGTCCGCAGCGGCCTGAAGCCGGGTGATTACACGCTGCTGCCGGTCGGCGCCGGCAATACCTTCATCGCCGCCGTCAAGCAGGACCAAATTCAGGCCGGCATGACCACGGAGCCGACCATCGCGAAATTGCTCAAGACCGGCGAGGCCAAAGTCCTGGTCGACATGCGCACGCCCGAAAAGACCAAGGAAGCGCTGGGCGGCGACTATCCTGCGGCATCCTTCTACGTCCAGTCTTCCTGGGTCGAAGGCCACAAGGACGAAGCACAGAAGCTCGCCAATGCCTTCGTCAAGACGATGAAGTTCATCGCCGGCCATTCGGCCGAGGAGATCGCCGACAAGATGCCGAAGGACTATTACGCCGGCAACAAGGATCTCTATATCCAGGGGCTCGCCGGCGGCAAGGCGATGTTCACGCCCGACGGACGCATGCCGGCCGATGGCCCCGAGACGGTGCTGAAAGTTCTGTCGACCTTCTCCAAGAGCCTGCAGGGCAAGCAGATCGACCTGTCGAAAACCTTCACGACGGAATTCGTCGACGCCGCCAAGTAGGCAGGCAGGCGAGGCGGGTTACCCGGTTCGCTCTTGAGGAACAACAAGTTGCGCCGCTGGCCTGAATCGATTTGGCAGCGGCGCGCCTACCGATGTCGAGAGATGGCGACCACAAGTTTTGGCCGCAGGCATTCTCGCATCATCGCCACAGGAGTATGCCATGCAAGTGCAAACGATGGCGGCTGAGAAGTTGTCTCAGGCCGCGCCGCCGGCCGATGCCGCGATCGCCATCGATGATGTGACGCTACGCTTCGTCACGCCCGACGGCCATATGATGACGGCGATCCGCGACTTCACCATGACGGTGGCGCGTGGCGAATTCGCCTGCGTCGTCGGGCCGACCGGCTGCGGCAAGTCGACGACGCTCAACCTCGTCACCGGCCTGCTGCGGCCGACCACAGGTCATGTCCGCGTCATGGGCAAACCGGTCACCGATATCAGCCGCGACATCGGTTTTGTCTTCCAGGCCGATGCGCTTTTTCCCTGGCGAAGCGTCATCGACAATGTCGCCGCCGGTCCGCTTTATCGCGGGATCCCCAAGGCGCAGGCCTATGATCGGGCCCGCGACTGGATCGCCCGCGTCGGCCTCGGCCGCTTCGAAAAACATTATCCGCACCAGCTTTCGGGCGGCATGCGCAAGCGCGTCGCCCTTGCCCAGACCTTCATCAACCAGCCGAAGATTCTGCTTATGGACGAGCCGTTCAGTGCGCTCGACATGCAGACGCGCACGGCCATGCAGGACGAATTGCTCGGCCTGTGGTCGGAACAGAAATCCTCCGTCGTCTTCGTCACCCACGATCTGGAGGAGGCGGTGGCGCTGGCCGACAAGGTCTATGTGCTCACCGCCGGGCCGGGAACGGTCAAGAGCGTCTACCGCATCGACCTGCCGCGTCCGCGTGTCATGGCCGACATCCGTTACGACCCGAAATTCGTCGAGATCGCCAAGGTGATCTGGAACGACCTGCGCGAAGAAGTGCAGCTCGGCCAGAGCCGCACCTTGCAGAGCGGGCATTGAGAGGAGACACCAACATGACCGCTATCTCTCCCACCGCTTCCCATGCCGCCGTCCGCGATGCCTCCATTGCCGTTGCCGAGGCCCGGGCGAGGGCCCGGCTGCGCCGCCGCCATGCTTTGGTCATCGGCCTGCGCCTGGCTATCCTCGTTGCGTTCCTTGGCCTGTGGGAACTCGGCGCCGACTATAACATCATCGACCCGTTCTTCTTCGCCAGCCCCTCGGGCATCTGGGAACAGATCTGGTCCTGGATCACCGAGGGCACCTCGCAGGGACCGCTCTGGCTGCAGATCTATGTGACGCTGGAGGAAACCTTCCTCGGCTTCGCCATCGGCGCACTGGGCGGCATCGCCGCCGGCATCATTCTCGGCCGCAACCGGCTGCTGGCCGATGTCTTTTCGATCTACATCAAGATCGCCAATTCCGTGCCGCGCGTCGTGCTCGGCTCTGTCTTCATCATCGCGCTCGGCCTAGGCATGGCCTCGAAAGTGGCGCTCGCCGTGGTGATGGTGTTCTTCGTCGTTTTCGCCAACGCCTTCCAGGGGGTTCGTGAGGCCGACAGGGCGATGATCGCCAACGCCCAGATCCTCGGTGCCTCGCCGTTCCAGATCACCCGCACCGTCATTATCCCGTCGGCGATGAGCTGGATCCTGGCCAGCCTGCATGTCAGCTTCGGCTTTGCCTTGGTCGGCGCCGTGGTCGGCGAATTCCTCGGCGCCAAGCAAGGCATGGGCCTGCTGATCTCGACCGCGCAGGGCGCCTTCAACGCCAATGGCGTCTTTGCCGCCATGATCATCCTGGCCGTTATGGCGCTGGTGGTGGAATTCATCATCACCCGCTTCGAGAACTATGTCGTCAAGTGGCGGCCGGCGCCGTTCAACGAGCAGGGCACCTGATTTTGTTCCGAGGACAGTCCGAGCCCGCGCTGGGCGCGGGTCGGTTCAGGCCAGGGGCAACCTGACCTCGACCACCAGACCGCCGGCCGCGCCATCCCCGAGGGTGACGCGGCCGCCGGCATTCTCGACAACCTCGCGCACGATGGCGAGGCCCAGGCCGCTGCCTTCCTCGGTCGAACCGGCGATGCGATAAAAGCGCTCGAACACGTGATCCCGCTCTTCGGCAGGGATGCCGGGCCCGTCATCGGCTACCGTCAACACGGCTTCGCTATCGATGGCCGCCAGCTTCACCGTCACGCTGGCGCCTGCCGTCGAGTAACGCAGCGCGTTGTCGACAAGGTTGACGATCATCTCGCGCAGCATGGTGCCGTCGCCAATGACTGCAACCGGCCCTGTTTCCTCCAGTCCGAGATCGATCTTGCGGGCGATCGCCGCGGGCGCCTGCGTTTCCAGTACATGGCGGGCGGCTTCTGTCAGGTCGATGCGATCGGCGCGTGGCCGCCGGCTGCCAGGCTCGGCACGCGACAGGGTGAGCAATTGTTCGGCCAGCCGCGCCAGCTTGCCGGAGCTGGCCTGCAGCGCCACCAGCGCTTCCTGGCGCGCATCGGTGGCGGTTTCGCGTAGCGCATAGCTTGCCTGCGTCGATAGCAGCGCCAGCGGCGTGCGCAATTGATGTGCGGCATTGGCGATGAAACGGCGCTGCGCTCCCATCTGCGCGCGCACCCGTTCCATGTAGGCGTTGAGCGCCTCTATCAGAGGCCGGATTTCGCTCTGCGCGCCCGGCACGTCAACCGGATCGAGGTCGCTTCGGCTTGGCGAACGCACCGCGTCGCGCAGGCTCATCAATGGCGCCAGGCCGCGGCGCAGGCCAAGCAGCACGAACACGCCGGCGATCGCCACGAGCGCCAGTTGCTGGACGAAGGCGCTGAGCCACAGCCGCCTCACCATCGCATCATGCCCGGAGAGCGTTATGCCCACGGTGACCGTTATGGGGGAATCGCCGCCGGCGCCGATCACCGCGTGGCTGAGCGTCAAGAGCCGCAACATATGGTCGCGATAGCTCGCCTCGACGCTCGCATGCCGCGGCGCTTGCGGCAAATCGGGGTAGCCGGTCAGCAACCGTCCTCCGGCGGTCTCGACGCGATAATAGACGCTGTCGCGATCGCCGGTATCGAACATCTCGATCGCCGCCGGCGGGATGGTGGCATCGAGTACGCCATCGGCCATGGCGACCTGCTCGGCGATGGCGCGGGCCGAGCCGACCAGCATGCGGTCGGTGACCAGATCGGCGGTCGCCAGAGCGTTGCGCTGGCTGGTCCACAGATTGATGGTCGCAAGCCCGGCCAGGGGGAGCACGACCCAGGCCAGCAATTGCAGGCGCAGGCTGTTAGTCTTCATAGCGCCAAATCATCATGGCGCCAGATCATCGTGGCGCAAGAGATAGCCGAGGCCACGCAAAGTGGTGATCTGGACCCGCGAGCCTTCAAGCTTCTTGCGCACGCGGTGCACATAGATCTCGATGGCGCTTGGATCGGCGTCGGTCTCGAAGTCATAGATCGCCGCGGACAGGGCGGCCTTGCTCACGGTGCGTCCCGCCTTGATCATCAACTGCTCGAGCACGGCATGTTCGCGCGGCGTCAACGCCAGCGTCTCGCCGCCGAGCGAAAACAGCCTGGTGTTGGTGTCGAACACAAGGTCGCCGCAGGCAACGACCGGTGCCGTCCGGTCATTGGCGCGGCGCAGTTGGACGCGGATGCGTGCTTCGAGTTCCTCGATCTGAAAGGGCTTCGGCAGATAGTCGTCGGCGCCTTCGTTGAGGCCTTTGACTCGGCCATCGAGGCTGGCATTGGCAGTCAGTACGATCACCGGCACCCGGTTGCCGCGTGTTCGCAGCGTGCGCAGCACTTCCAGTCCACCCATGCGAGGCAGCGCAAGATCGAGAATGACAAGCGCGTGGTTGCCGGCGGCGAGCGCATGCTCGACATCCTCGCCGTCATGGACGATGTCGACGACATAATTCGCCTGGCGCAAGGTCTTGCCTAGCCAGTCCGCCAGTTCGCGATTGTCCTCCACAAGCAGCAATCGCATGTCTATTGCCGTTCCAGCATCCGCCCACTTTCGGTCTCAACGGCCGCCTCGGGCTCGATTGGCGGGCCCATTCGGCAATCGGACCCGAAATGATCGATAGTCTCGATCGCAACGCAAGGCAAATGCGGCTTGGCCGCGGATCCGATTTTTGTAGGCTCAGACACCCCGTTTTGAAGATTAAATCGAACTGAACGGTTCGGTTCTGATTGACGGATTGTATCGCAAACGGTGAACAATGTCCTCCGATCTGCTCTGGCATGCGCCCGAAATGGAAACACTAACCATCTGAAAACATGTGATAAATCGGACTAAAAATGCTGCGGTGCAATATGCATTGTCTATAATATAATGAACTACTGCAAAACCGATGCGACTAGAAATCCCAAGAGGCCTTTCCCATCTGGAGGTGGTTCGAGCGACGCGAAATCCTCCCAAGGGCACGCCACTAGACGGACAGAACAAAGAAATTCTGGAGTAAATAAAATGACCAAGATCGCTCTTACCGCCGCCGCCATCCTCGTTGCCACGGGCACTGCTTTTGCCGGCAGCGACAATTATGGCTCGGCCAACGCCAACCAGCCTGCCGCCACTGTCGACCATTCGGTCACCGCATCGACGTCGAAGTCGACGGCAGCGTCGGTCCAGGCTCCGCAGGGCGCTGACCGCAACCTCTTCGGCCGCTAATCGCGACTGCCAATCCATCCACCTTTGAATTCAGGAGTACTTGAAATGACCAAGATCGCACTCACCGCCGCCGCCATCCTCGTTGCCACGGGCACCGCTTTTGCCGGCAGCGACAACTACGGCTCCAACAACGCCAACCAGCCGGTTGCCAGCCAGTCGACCTCCAATGTCGACACCTTCCGCACCGGTTCGATCCTGAAGGCGGACAAGGCGCAGGCTGACGTCAATGCCAAGGTGCCTGCTCAGTCGGGCCAAGGCATCTGGGGCCGCTGATCCCTTCAAGCATCGCGTGACGTCAAAGAGCGGTGGGCCTGGCCCGCCGCTCTTGTTTTTTGGATGAGCCCTGGGCATTGGCCGTATCAGCCGATCTTCGCAGTCGGCAAAAAACATTTCACGGTCAGGAATAAAACCAGGCTGCTTCTGGTCTTGTCCTCAGCGGAACCGTCCTCCCAAGACGCCGCCCAACGAATGAACCTGGAGATTGAAATGAACAGACTTGCTCTCGCTGCCGCCGCTATGCTCGTCGCAACCGGAGGTGCACTCGCCGGCAGCGACCATTATGGCTCGGACAATGCGAACCAGCCGGTCGCCCCGGTCGCCGGCGTGGACCACGCCGCCACCGGCGCCGTCGACGACAATACGAATATGACCAGGCACAAGGCTGCCGACACCAAGATCAAGCCCGGCATCGACTGGCCGGAGCCCGGCCAGGGCATATGGGGCAACTGATGTCAGGGGTGCGGCAGGTCTGATCTGCCGCACCCGTCTAGCTCAGATCCTTCGGCCGCAGACAGTGCGTCAGCCGGGCGGCCGACAGGGCAGACCAATCGTGTTCAAAGACGAAGCGCGCGAGGGCTGCTGTCGGAAACTTTTGCTCGAGCCTCTTGCGCGCTTTCGCCTCCGATCCCGGTCCGGCAAGCTGTTTTGCCAGATCCTCCAGGCCTGGATTGTGGCCGAGAACCAGCAGGCAGCCGCTCGACGGGTCTGCTTTGCGTACCTGGCTCAGAATATCCGCCGCTGGAGCATCGTAAAGCGCCTCGGCAAACGCGACCCGAGGCTGCGCGGGCAGTTCCGCCGCCACCAGCCGCCACGTATCGCGGGTGCGCAGCGCCGGTGACACCAATGCAAGGTCCGGCAGCCAGTCGCGCGCGGCAAGCTCGCGACCGATCAATCGGGCTGCCTTCAACCCACGTTCCGCGAGCGGCCGGTCGAAATCATCGAGATCAGGATCATCCCAGCTCGATTTGGCATGGCGTAGGAGGAGCAGCTGTTTCATCGCCGTGTCCTCGGCTTAAGGCGTGATCCGCGCCAGCTGCTCGAGATCGGCCTCCTCGCGCAGCGGGTCGGGTGCCATCATCACCGAGGTGCCGTTGTCGGCATCGTCGGCAAAGTGGGCGAGCACGGCGCGGCCCTCCTCCATGCGCGCCTTGCCTTCGGCCACCAGTCCAAGCGCCAGCGGATAGAGCCGATGCTCGGCCTTCAGTACCCGGGCAGCCAGCGTATCGGTATTGTCGCCGACCATCACCGGCACCGCAGCCTGGGCGATAATGGGGCCGTCATCCATCTCGGATGTCACGAAATGCACCGTGCAGCCATGGATGCGGATACCGGCGGCCAGCGCCCGGGCATGGGTATCGAGCCCTTTGAAAGCCGGCAGCAGGGCAGGGTGGATGTTGATCATGCGGCCCTGCCATTTCTGGACAAAGCCGGGGGTCAGGATGCGCATATAGCCCGCCAGCGCCACGATGTCGGCATTAAAGGCCGCGAGTGCCGCGTCGATCGCCGCGTCATGCGCCTGCTTGCTGCCGTGGTCGGCGCGCGAAATGACCTGTGTGGCGATGCCGCGTGCCCTGGCGATGACGAGGCCGGCGGCGTCAGCCTTATCGGAGATGACGCCTGCGATCTCGGCCGGGAAGGACGGGTCGCTGGCCGCCGCGATCAGCGCGGTCATGTTGGAGCCGCGCCCCGAAATCAGCACGACTGTGCGTTTCCTCCGCGCGCTCATAGGCCGATCGAGCCCCGATAGATGACGCCGGCGTCGCGGCGCGGCACGATGCGGCCGATCGGCGTCACGGTCTCGCCGGCTTCCTGCAGGACGGCCGCAACCTGCGCCGCCTGACCCGAAGCGACAGCCAAAATCATGCCGATGCCGCAGTTGAAGGTGCGCATCATCTCTTCCGGCGCCACGCCGCCGGTCTTGGCCAGCCAGGAGAACACCGGCGGCACGTCGATGGCTTCGAGGTCGAGCTCGGCCGAGAAATCCTTGGGCAGCACGCGCGGGATGTTTTCCGGGAAGCCACCGCCGGTGATGTGCGCCAGCGCCTTGATGCCGTGCGTGTTGCGGATCGCCTTGAGGAGCGATTTCACGTAGATGCGGGTCGGCTCGAGCAGCGCCTCGGCCAGCGTCGCCTCGTCGTTGAACGGCGCCGGATCGCTCCACGCCAGGCCGCTTGCGGCAACGATGCGGCGCACCAGGGAAAACCCGTTGGAATGGAGGCCGGAGGAGGCAAGGCCGAGCAGCACGTCGCCTTCGACGATGTCGTCCGTGGGCAAAAGCTGCCCGCGTTCGGCCGCGCCCACCGCAAAGCCGGCAAGGTCATAGTCCTTGCCGTGATACATGCCGGGCATTTCGGCGGTCTCGCCGCCGATCAGCGCGCAGCCGGCCTGGCGGCAACCCTGCGCGATGCCGCCGACGATCGCGGCACCCTGTTCGGGATCGAGTTTGCCGGTGGCGAAATAGTCGAGGAAAAACAGCGGCTCCGCGCCCTGCACGACGATGTCGTTGACGCACATGGCGACGAGGTCGATGCCGATCGTGTCGTGCTTGCCGGCATCGATGGCGATCTTGAGCTTGGTGCCGACGCCGTCATTGGCGGCGACCAGCACCGGATCGGTGAAACCGGCGGCCTTGAGATCGAACAGGCCGCCGAAGCCGCCGATCTCGCCATCCGCGCCTGGCCGGCGCGTTGCGCGCACCAGCGGCTTGATCTTCTCCACCATGAGATTGCCGGCATCGATGTCGACGCCGGCCTCGGCATAGGTGAGCCCGTTTCTGCGCTTGGCCGTTTTGTTCTGGCCCGTTTTATGCTGGCCGGTTTCGCGCTTGCTCATCGCAATGTTCCTGCTCGTTTGCGGGCTCTTCGCATGAACGGTTTCGGTCCGCAAGGATAACGGCCGAACCGGGCGCCGTTTGGTTGACAAAAGCGTGGATAGCCGGGGCATCGCGCACTGCGTCTGCCGCTGGCCCAGCCCGCTTCTCCCTTGCCTCGGCCCTCCATCTCCCTCATCTATCTCGAGGCATAATACGGCGGGACAATGCGTTGACCATCCCCAACCTGATCACCATCCTGCGCTTTGTGCTGGTGCCTGCCGTGGTGCTGGCCATGTTGCAGTCACGTTGGGAATGGGCTTTTGCCGGCTTCGTCGTTGCCGGCCTTTCCGACGGTGTCGACGGTTTCATCGCGCGCCGCTTCAACCAGCAGTCCAGGTTCGGCGCCTATCTCGATCCGATCGCCGACAAGCTGCTTTTGGTTTCGGTGTTCGTCGTCATGGGCTTCATCGGGCAATTGCCGCTGTGGCTGGTCGTCACCATGGTGTCGCGCGACGCGCTGATCGTGTGCGCTGTCCTGTTGTCCACGGTGATCGGCCATCCCGTCGAGATAAAGCCGTTTCTGGTGTCGAAGGCCAATACCGCCATACAGATCGCGCTGGCGGCGGTTGTGCTGGGCGAACTCGCCTTTGCCGGCCACCTCGACCCTCTGCGGCCCACCCTCATATTGCTGTCCGGGGTCTTGACCGTGGCTTCGGCCGCGGCCTATCTCGTGGCTTGGCTGAGGCATATGAACGGCTATGGCGAAGGCGGTAAATCAGGCTGACAAGCCCATCGACGGCAAGGCTGCCCGCAAGCCGGCCGCCCCCAAAGCGGTGGCGCGGGGCAAGGCCGTGGACGACCAGACGGTCGTCGTCGTGCCGGCCGGCGAGACGGCGGCTGAGGCCGAGGCGTCGGCCACGTTCCGCCGCCAGATCTTCTTCTGGCTGGCGGGTGCCGCGATCCTGGCGCTTTTTCTTTATGTCTTCAGCGCCATCCTGCTGCCCTTCGTCGCCGGCATGGTGCTTGCCTATTTCCTTGATCCGGTCGCCGACCGGCTGCAACGGCTCGGCCTCAGCCGCTTCATGGCGACCGTGGTCATCCTCATCACCTTCCTCATCGTGCTGGTGCTGGCCTTCGTCATCCTGATTCCGGTGCTGGCGACGCAGATGGCCGATTTCGCCGGCAAGCTGCCGGAGTACCTGACGCGGCTGCAGAGCTTGATCACCTCCTTTGATCCGAAGTGGCTGGAACAGAAATTCGGCGTCAACGCCAATGGCCTGCGCGACGGGTTGAACTCGCTGCTGACCTCCGGTTTCGGCCTGCTCACCACGGTTTTCACTTCGATCTGGAGTTCGGGCGTGGCGCTGGTCTCGGTGGTCAGCCTGTTCGTGGTGACGCCCGTGGTTGCTTTCTACATGCTGCTCGACTGGGATCGCATGGTGGCGGTCATCGACAGCTGGGTGCCGCGCGACAACGTGGCGACGGTCCGCGCCATCGCACGCGACATCAACACCGCCACCGCCGGCTTCGTGCGTGGCCAGGGCACGCTCTGCCTTGTGCTGGCCGCCATGTATGCCACCGGCCTGACGCTGACGGGGCTGAACTTCGCCATCCTCATCGGCCTGTTCGCCGGGCTGATCTCCTTCATCCCCTATGTCGGCTCATTGACCGGGCTGGTGCTGGCCGTCGGCGTTGCCTTCGTCCAGTTCTGGCCGGACTGGACGATGATTGTCGCCGTTGCCGTGGTCTTCTTTATCGGCCAGTTCGTCGAAGGCAACATCCTGCAGCCCAGGCTGGTTGGCAAAAGTGTCGGCTTGCATCCGGTGTGGCTCATGTTCGCGCTGTTCGCCTTCGGCGCGCTGTTCGGTTTTGTCGGCCTGTTGATTGCTGTTCCTGCATCCGCGGCGGTTGCCGTTCTGGTGCGGTTTGCCATCGCCCGCTATCTGGAATCGCCGCTCTACAAGGGCCACGCGACGGCACCCGCGCCGCCGTTGCCGGCCGATCGCGGTGGCGGCCATCGCACACAACCGCGTCGTTGACGTGACTGCCCAGCGAACCGATCCGCCGCGCCAACTGCCGCTCGATCTCGGCCACGGCACCGGTTACTCGCGCGACGAGCTGGTCGTCTCCGGCACCAACAATCAGGCGGCCGCACTGGTCGACCGCTGGCCGAATTGGCAAGCACCAGTGGTGGTGCTGGCAGGCCCCGCTGGTTCGGGCAAAACGCATCTGGCCTCGATCTGGCGTGCTCGCGCCAACGCGGTGGCCGTCGACGCCAGGCGCATGGGTGACAGCATCGCCAATCTCGGTGCGCGGCCGGCGCTGATCGACGATGTCGATAGCGGCGCGGTCGATGAGCAAGGCCTGTTCCATTTGATCAATACCGTGCGCGGTGCTGGCTCGACACTGCTTCTGACGGCGCGGCGCTTTCCGTCGGCCTGGGGCGTCAAGCTGCCCGATCTTGCCTCGCGGCTGAAGGCGGCGGCGACCGTCGAGATCCACGAGCCTGACGATCTCTTGCTCGCCGGCGTCATCACCAAGCTGTTCGCCGACCGGCAGGTCGAGGTCGAGCCGCATATCGTGCAGTATCTGGTGCGGCGCATCGAGCGTTCGCTGGCAACCGCAATGCGTGTGGTGGAGCGCCTGGATCGCACCGCGCTGGAGCGCAAGATGCCGATCACAAGGGCACTGGCCGCCGAGACCGTGAGCGCCATGGACGAGGGGCAGGGTGAGTTCGAGATTTGATGGCTTCAGGGCTCCAGCGATTCTCCGTCTCCACCTCGGTCCCGTTTTGGCACACAAGATTGGCACCGGTCTTGCAGCGCGAGGTTGCCGGCTAACCCCGGTCCTGATTGCGTTCCAAATCAGGTTGTAGGCTCGCCGGGATGAGGCGGTTGGGGTTCTCGCCCGGCGAGCTTGCCTTTAAGAATGTATCGAGCGGGTGCCGCCGCAGCGGACATTCACCCAACGACACTGACCAGTCGCATCGTCGAAACTCTTGAAATGGACCATTCGATGGTCTATTTTTCCGTTGAAAGATTTGGACCACAGAATGGTCCGTGCGGAGTGATCGATGCAGGTATCCGTCACCGACGCCAAGGGACAGCTGACCGAACTGGTGCGCCGCGCGGAGGCGGGCGACGAGGTTATTCTGACCCGCCACGGTCATGCGGCCGTGCGGCTGGTTCCCATCAAGGCAATGCCCGAAAAGGGAGCTCGCCGGGCGCTTCTGGAAGCCGCGCGCACTGCCGGGGCGGCCAAGGCGAAGGCGGGGCCATCCGCCGCCCGTAGCCAGGATTTCCTTTATGGCGAAGACGGCATGCCCGAGTGATCGCGGTCGATACCTCTGCACTTATGGCGATCGTACTTGATGAGCCTCGGGCCGCCGCTTGCATCGCCGCGATCGAAGCCGAAGATGACCTCCTGATTTCCGCCGGCACCGTCGCCGAGGCGCTGATCGTAGCCGCCCATCGTGGCATCGCTGCCGAGCTATCCAGCCTGATTGATGGGCTTGGCTTCGAGGTTGTTGCGGTGACGCCGGCGTCAGCCAGGCGAATCGCGGAGGCTTATGCGCAATGGGGGAAGGGCATCCATCCGGCCGCGCTCAATTTCGGCGATTGCTTCTCCTATGAAGTGGCGAAGGAGCACGCTTGCCGGCTGTTGTATGTCGGGGCCGATTTTTCGAAAACCGATATCGAGGGTGTGCTCTGAACGTGGCGCCGTCAGCTGGTGAGCTTGCGGTCACAGCCATAGTCTGACGAAATGCCGGACCACCACATAGACGGCGGAATGCGCGGCGATGTAACAGGCCGCGACCAGCACGAACATCCCGATGCTGGCGGGCCAGGAATGGGAGGCGGCTATGCCCGGGGCCAGCCTGGCCTGTCTGCGGCTCTCGCGATTGTTCCACATCGCCAAGGCCGCGCAGGCGATCGCCCACGTCACCATGAACGGAACCGTCACGCCCGCATAGGCAAAATAGGCCGGCCCGAACAGCGACACCCAAGCATCGATCCCAAGCACCGCAAATCCCCCGTTTGCCGCAGCTTAAGCCGGCAATGGCGAGGGAAGCGAGCCTGAAATGGTGAAACGCGAATAAGGGCAAAACCCTTCGGTGCCATCGGCATCGCATTTTAGAGAGAAATGGTCGGAGTGGAGAGATTCGAACTCCCGACCCTCTGGTCCCAAACCAGATGCGCTACCAGGCTGCGCTACACTCCGAACGGTCTGTTGCCTATTCATTTCGGTGTTACATGGCAAGTGCAAAAACCTTGCCGCCGGTGCCAATGCGCAGTAATGACGGCCTACGGGCGGCGACGCTGCCTCGCACAACAAAGAGGTGGCCATGTCCGCGCGCATTTTCAGCCCAGCCAAAACCGCGATGCAGTCCGGCAAGGCCAAGACCGGCCATTGGGTGCTGGAATTCGATCCCGAGATGCGCAAGAAGATCGACCCGCTGATGGGCTACACCACCTCGGGAGACATGAGAAGCCAGATCAGGCTCACCTTCGACACGCGCGAAGAAGCGGTCGCCTACGCCGAAAAGGAAGGGCTTGCCTTCCGCGTCGAGGAGCCGAAAGAGACCAAGCGCCGCCAGATTTCCTATGCGGAGAATTTCCGCTATGACCGCAGGACGCCCTGGACGCATTGACCGGCGGCCAGCGCCAAATATTTCAGCCGGCCCATTGGCCGGCCGACGGTCCCGTAGCTCAGCTGGATAGAGCACCGGCCTTCTAAGCCGATGGTCACAGGTTCGAATCCTGTCGGGATCGCCACAATTTCAGGGTCCGTTCCGGACACATAGGTTACGGTTTATACCGGAGACATGGGTGACAATCTCGTGCCGAACGGATTGTCGATGGTCTGCAAGATTCTCTGCTCCAGGTCGATGTAGCCGAGATCATAGCTCATGAAGGAGACGAGCCAAATGGCGTCGTCGACTTCCTTGATGCCGAGCCGTTGACCGGCGAGCACATGCGAGATGTTGATTTTCTTCCTATGCATGCAGATGCGGCCGCAGTTGGTGACGAGAATGTCGCGGTCGTGGAAAGGGTAGTGCAAGTCCTGCAAGCCGGCATAGGCTCTTGAAGAGGGTGCGTACAGGTCCGCTGGCGCCTTCATGTCGAGCGCCTCATGCGGCCGCTCGGTATTGAATTCCGTGACGAAGGCGTCGAACCTGGCCTGCTGTTGCAGGCTGTTTTGGCCGGCCGGCCTTGTCGTCTCGGCTTTCAGGGTTCGGTGCATGCGCTCATGCCTGCCGTTCTGTTGCGGGTTGCCGGGCCTGATGCGCTCGATGGCGATGCCGAGCCTGAGCCAGAAGACCGACAGCCTGGAGAGATTGTAGAGGCCGTTCGGACTGGCAAACGGCAGGCCGTTGTCGGAGCGGATCGCGGCGGCAGGCCGCGCTCCCTGAACAGCCGCACAAAACTCTCGATGACGGGCGCTTCCTTGGTCGATTCAAGCGCTTCGCAGGCGAGCAGATAGCGCGAGGCCTGATCGGTGACCG
Source organism: Mesorhizobium sp. B2-3-13 (assembly GCF_006442195.1). NCBI lineage: Bacteria > Pseudomonadati > Pseudomonadota > Alphaproteobacteria > Hyphomicrobiales > Phyllobacteriaceae > Mesorhizobium > Mesorhizobium sp. B2-3-13. The sequence continues at coordinate 167,438 of NZ_VFVQ01000013.1, read as the reverse complement.
TCAGCGGGTAACAGTAGCGGCCATCGCCGAGTTTGAACTCGCCCTTGAAATCCGTGCACCACAGATCGTTAGGCAAGATCGCCTGCGACAGTTCGGTTCCCGCGGCCTTGCAGCCCTGCCGCCGCTGGCGGGCATGCGCGACAAGGCCATGTCGGTCGAGCACGGCGTGCACCGTGCTTTTGGCCGGAATGCGGACATCGCCGGCCAGCTTGCGCACCAGCATCTCGCGTATCTTGCGGGCGCCCCAATGCGGCTTCTCCTTCTTGACCGTCACGATCATCCGCTCGATCGGGTCGGGCAGCTGATTGGCGTAGCGCACCGGACGCCGCGAGCGGTCGGTCAGCGCCTCCAGGCCCTCGTCCCTGTAGCGATTGAAGATCTTGTAGCCAGTCTTGCGCGAAATGCCGAACGATCGACACACATCGCTCATCGCCTCGCCGTCCAGAAGACGGCCAACAAAGCGCACACGCTCGTCCATCACCGAACACTCCATCCACGGCATCAACACCTCCCGCAAAGCGAAAAAGTGTTACCTATGTGTCCGGTACGTTCTGTTACCTATGTCTCGGGTCGCTCAAGTTACTTAGTGCCGCTGTGGGTGAAAAGTTCCAACTCGGACGCGTAGCCGCTGTTGTGGAACGTCCAGCGCGTGTCGATCAGGGTGGCGCAGCGCGCCGCGCCTTCCATGATGCGGTCTCGATCGCTGGCCGGCGGGCCGGGTCGGGCGCCATGCTCCCATCGCTTGAGGCACGCCGGCCGATGCGCACTGGTCTCGGATCGAGCCGGACCATTTTGAAACCCGCACGCACGCTTCAGAATGCCGGTCATAGCACCGAACGGGCTGTTCAATCCTCGATGCCTACAAAGTCCGAGCTTCTTCAGGAACATTCCTCCTATTGCGGAGTTGGGGCAGTTGGCCCGCGATCGGGTGCCAACAGGTGATGCCGGCGGGCTTTTGGGAGAAAGCTATGATACGTGCCATCCCCTCACTCCACCTTTCCCGTCGGCGGGCATTGCAATTTGGGCTGGGAGCCAGCCTCGCCGCGACGACGGGCGTGGCGCCAGTTTCTCGCGCCTATGCCCAGGAGAAAATGCAGGACGAAGACATTTTCCGTTTTGCGCTCAACTTGGAATACATGGAGGCCGAATACTACCTGCGCGGCACCACCGGAAAAGGTATTGACGCCGCCGATGCCGGTTCGAAACCCGGCGAGGTCGTTGGCGGAAAGAAAGTGTCGTTCGACACCCCAGCCATCGGCGAATTCATGCAGGAAGTTGCTGAAAACGAACTCGCGCACGTTCGGTTCTACCGCAAGACGCTGGGAAAGAACGCCGTCGACAGACCGGCCATCGATTTCGATGCAGGATTCAAGGCTGTCGCGGAGGCAGCTGGCCTTGGACCGGACTTCGATCCCTTCGGCGACGAAACCAACTTCGTTCTCGGCGGCATGTTGTTCGAGGATGTTGGCGTCACCGCCTATGCCGGTGCTGCGACGGTTCTGAAGAACAAGGAATTCCTCGCCGCCGCTGCTGGCATATTGGCGGTCGAGGCTTACCATATGGGAATGGCGCGTTCCACCTTATACCGGAAGGGAGAGAAGGCCTGGAAGGCCGCCAACGCTGTCTCCGATGCACGAGACAAGATCGACGGGCCGGAAGACAAGGACCAGGGCATCCAGGTGAATGGCAGAGCCAACATCGTACCCTCGACTCCCGACGCGATCGCGTTCACCAGAACACCGCAGGAAGTGCTACGGATTGTGTATCTCACCGACAAGGACGGCGTCAGCAAGGGCGGCTTCTATCCGGAAGGAATGAACGGTACGCTGAAGAGCACCTGAGCCGTTCACGAGGGGATCAGATCGCGCAGGCGAGCTCAGGAGCGGCACTCGGGGCGCGCCTTCCTCATGGCGCGCCGCCGCTCAACCGCCGTCTGACGATGTGAACACTGCAGCCATAACGTCACAGTCATTCTCCTGATCGCCAATTCCATACCGAACGGTTATGCGAAGGCCAAGGGCGTTTAGCTTCGTCGTATAGTTCCAAGTTTCTTATTCTGCTCCACATGCTGCACAGTGTCGCAAGTTGGAACACTGCTGACAAAGCTTCATGTTCTTTCGACCTTCTAAGCCGATGGTCACCGGTTCGAATTCTGTCGGGATTACCATTATTTCAATGGCTTACGCCGCATGACCTCACGCCGCCACTTGACCTTCACCCTTGCCTGTCAGTGCTGCCACGCCGTGTGATGGAAGCTGGAACAGGAGTTTCGGGCCCTTAGGGCTCTGGAATATTTCGTGATCTCGCCGTGTTGGAACCTTGGCCAAAACTGCGCGTTCGGGGGCTTGTATTCGTGGAGCCTCATAAAGGGCAATGTGCGGGCAAGCGAATGGGTGGGCAAAACAAGCACGGGTTGGGGGAGGAGAAACCAGGTTATGTCGAAACGTGAGATTGGAACGTCCCCTGCCTTGGGGCGGCGTATCGCCGACCTCAGGGCCCGAATGCAGGATGCCGAAATTTCCGGCCATGAAATGAAAATCTTTCACAAGGTCGCGGCCATCATGGGAGCTGGCGGCGATTCCTTGCAACTGGATGCCGACGACCTGATCGCGGCATCCTTCGTCGCCGAGGCGGTTGGGCCGGCGTCCACCCGCTGACTTCGGAATTGCTCCCGCTCCGAAATGCGGAGAGTAAATTTGCTTTCCACGACCGGGACACGGCCGCGATTGGGCGATCGTGCCCCGCTCCCGGAATCTGATCTCGTCTCCCCGTCATCCGATGTCCAATTGAAAGGAAAGTCTTATCATTTTGTTTGCGTTGGCACGTCATAGTAGGGACGGCTAACGGAGTGGAAGGGATGAAGCTGGACCTGTCGCCGACCAGCTGGGGCAGGGTGATCGCCGTCACCGGCGCCGGCACGGCATTCTTTATCGCCGTGGCGTTTTTCGTCGATTCGTTCAATTTCCCCTATCTTTCGCCCGAATCTGTCTGGCGCGCGAAGCTGACCGACCTACTGCTGCCCTTGGTGCTGGGTGGCTCGTTTCTGTTTTTCCTGATGTGGAAGATCCGCCAGCTGGCGATAGCCCAGCGCGACCTCAGCGTCATCGCCGCGACGGACAGCCTGACGGCGGTGCTGAACCGCGGCGCCTTCTCGATGCTGGTCGAGGCCTATCTCGAGCAGACCAGGAAGCAGGAAGAGACCCGTTCCGGCGCGCTGCTGATCATCGATGCCGACCACTTCAAGTCGATCAACGACCGCCTCGGCCATGATTGCGGCGACCAGGCGCTCAAACTGATCGCGCAGGCGATCAAGGGCCAGCTGCGTGGCGGCGATATCGTCGGCCGGATCGGCGGCGAGGAGTTCGGCGTATTCCTTCCCGGTGTCGAGCCCTCGCAATCCTGGCTGGTTGCCGAAGGCATCCGCCGACGGATACGCGAAATGGACTTTTCCCCGGGCGGCCGCTCCTGCCCGCTTTCGGTCAGCATCGGCGGCACCAGCTTCAGCGGGCCGACCACCTACGAGGCAATATTCTCCGCCGCCGACAGACGGCTTTATGCCGCCAAGTCGAACGGGCGCGATCAGGTCAGCTTCGATCCGGCGGAAGCCTCCCTGGTGTCTCTGCCCAGCATCGCTACCGTCCACTGACTGCGGCCTCGCAGTGAGCTCGCACCGGCCGCTTCCTTGACGCTTGCTTGTCTGTGTGCTTCCTCCGGGCAAGCAATGTAGGAAGTATCGCCGGAAATAGTCCTGCCTCTTAAGTCCCTCGATCGTGCGGTTCGCGGGTACGGCACGACCCTTGGGTGCAGGCAATGAATGGCGAAACGCGCCGGGATAGAAGCCAGTAAGCACCGCGATCATGATCCATTTATTCAACGGCTTTCAGAACCCGTTTGGCGGCAGTGAGCGCGAAACCCTGGAGTTGTATCGGCTGTTGAGCGCCGGCTCGCAGGTGCGCCTCTGGGCAACCTCGTCGCGCCTATCCGAAGACCTGATGCGGGAATTTCCGATACGCCGCGTCTCACCGGCAACACGCAATGTGCCGGATGGCGGCACCTATGTCTTTCTTGGCGCGCATTGGCGCAACAAGATGTGGCCTTATCTGGTCCCGCGGCCGCACCGGCTGATCTATGTCTTCAACACCTTTCATCCCAAGATCATCGCTCTGACGACACGCAGGCCGCGCCTGCTGGGTTGGCCCGCTGCCGAACTGGTGCTGATCTCCGACTTTCAGAGGCGCATGCTGGAGGTCGAAGGCGTCGTCCATGCCTCGCCGATCGAGATCGAGCGCTTCTCGCCACTGCCGGCAAAGCCAAACGGTCCGTTCACCGTGGGGCGGCTGAGCCGCGACACGGCGGACAAGCATCACGCCGACGATGTGGCGCTCTATGAGGCGTTGCTTGGCGATGGCATCGCGGTGCGGATTCAGGGCGGCATGCCACTCAAGGACAGGCTTGCGCCGCATCCGCAACTCGAACTCCTGCCGCAGGGTGAATTTGTCGCAGAACAGTTCCTGCCGACGCTCGACGTGTTCTATTATCGCTCCGGCTCCCATGTGGAGACGTTCGGCCGTGTGGTGTTCGAGGCGATGGCCTGCGGTTTGCCCGTGGTTTGCCATGCGAATGGCGGCTACGCCGACCACATCAGGCATGGCGAAAACGGTTTCCTGTTTGAAACGACGCAACAGGCGGCGCGGATCCTGGCGGATCTCAAAGCCGACCCGGGCCTGCGGGCGACGGTCGGCCGCAAGGCGCGGCAGACAGTCGAGCAGCTGTTTTCACCCCAGGCGTTGCAACAGCGGCTGGATTTCTACCGACGCTAGCGGCACCCGCGCCATCGGCCTTCAGATATTCTCCGCCAATAGTCCACGTAGCCGTTTGGCATCAATCCCGACATCGCGCTAAAGCTGGCATCACGTGAATCGCGGGCGGCCGGCATCGGTGCGCGGACAGATCAAGCAGGGCTTCTTACCGATGACGTTGACGGGCGCCGCGGCACTGCTGATCCTGGTCCTCACCTATGCCGGAGTCGCCATCGGCCGCATACCTGGCCTAAGGCTTGACCGGGCAGGCATTGCGCTGCTTGGCGGCGCGGCGATGATCGCCATCGGCGCGCTCAGCATGGAAGACGCCTATCGCGCCATCAATTTCGACACCATCACGCTTCTGCTCGGCATGATGATCGTGGTGGCGCATCTGAAGGTGTCGGGCGCCTTTCGCGGTCTCGGCGCAATCGCCATCGAGCACGCGCATGCGCCGTTCATGCTCCTGGTAATGGTGACGCTCCTGACCGGCGTGCTGTCGGCCTTCCTGGTCAACGACGCCATCTGCCTGGTCATGGCGCCGATCGTCGTTCACGTCACCCGCGTCATCAACCGCAACCCCATCCCCTATCTGATCGCCACCGCCACCGCTTCGAACTGCGGCAGCGTCGCCACCATCACCGGCAATCCGCAGAACATGGTCATCGGCGCGCTATCTGGCATTTCCTATCCGGCCTTTTCGGCGGCGCTCGCGCCGGTGGCCTTGTTTGGCCTTGTCGCCGTCATCGTCATTGTGCGCATCGTCTATCGCGCCGAATTCACCCGCAACGGCGAACTGACGCCACACATCTCGCGCGGCCGCATGCATCGCGGCCAGGTGCTCAAAGCGGTGGTCGTCTGCATCGGATTGGCGATCGCCTTCTTCGCCGGTGTTCCCGTAGCCAAGGCGGCGCTCATTGGCGGCGCCATTCTGCTGCTCACCCGCGCCATCAAGCCATCGCGCATCTACCGCGAGATCGACGGACCGCTGCTGTTCATGTTCGCGGGTCTGTTCGTGGTGGTTGCGGGCGCGGAAAAGACGCTGCTGACATCAGACATGATCGCCTCGGCCAAGAACATCGGGCTCGACGATGTCTGGAGGCTGTCGGGTTTCACCGCGGTGTTGTCCAACATCATGAGCAATGTTCCGGCCGTGCTGGCGCTCAGGCCATTTATCCCCGGCCTGGAGAACCCCGAGCGCGCCTGGCTGGTGGTGGCCATGAGTTCGACGCTGGCCGGCAACTTCACCTTGCTCGGCTCGGTCGCCAACCTGATCGTCGCCGAACAATCCAAGTCGGCAGGCACACCGTTGTCTTTCGGTGCCTTCTTCAAGGTCGGGCTGCCGCTGACGCTGATCACGCTCGCGTTCGGCACTGCCTGGCTGGCTATGATGTCCTGACCGGTCCTGCGGCTGGACCGGTCAGGGCGCCACATCGAGATGGCCCCTCATGTTCGGATGGAAGCGGCAGAAATAATCCACCGCGCCCGCTGTCTTGAGGGTCACTTGTCCCTTGGATTTCGGCGGCATCATCACGTCCCAGCCACCCTTCACGGTAGCCGTGTGGGCGACCACGTCCTTGTTCACCCATTCGATCGTGTCGCCGACTTTGGCCTGGAGGCTTGCCGGCGAATAGACGAGCCTGTCGATCGTCACCTGGATGGTTGCGGCCGCCGCCGGCGCCGCCGCAAAGGTCAGCGCCAGCATTGCCAGCCACGCCAGATGATCCAAGGCGCCCGCTTTCATTTCAGCATGCCGGCGACGTGTTCGGCATGCTGCTCGTGGCCCTGGAAGATCTTGAGGCCGGTCTCAAGCAGGCTCTTCAGCTCGGCATTGCTGGCCGAGGGAATGAGCAGGGTTTCGAGCGCGCCATCGACCTGCTTGTGATAAGCGACCTCGTTTTCGATATAGGCCTTGTCGAAGGCCGCGCCTTTCAGCTTGGCGAGCTTGGCGCGTTCCTCTTTCGCAGCCTTCGTCAGCGCCTGGCTGGTGGCGTTGTCCTCGGGCTTCACCTTCAGCTTCTTGACGAGGTCGAGCGCCTGCTTGTTCACCGCTTCGTGGTCGCGCTCCATGTCCTTGGCGAAATCGACGACCTCCTTGTTCTTCGATGTCTTGATCGCCTGCTTGGCCGCCTCGATGTCGAGGACGCCTGCCGTATAGGCGATATGGGCGATCTGCGGGTCGGTCGGCTTGTCGGCGGCTTGCGAGACCGGGGCAGCGCCGACGAGAAGCAGGGCGGCAAGGGCAACGGTATATCGGGTGAACATGGCATCCTCCTTGGCCCGGCCGCGAAGAGGCGCCGGGCTCAAATCTTTCAGTTGACGCTCATTGGATGCGGGGCGGAGAGAAACGTTCCCGGAAATCAGGACCGCATCATTCGAAGCCCAGCCGTTCCATCACCGCCCGGGTCAGTCGCTCGCAGCGCCGTCCGGCGAACGGGAAGGCATCGAGCAGCACAGGGCCGATTTCATCGTCCAGCGCCTTGCGTAGCAGGACACGGGCACGGTGCAGCCTCGTCTTGACGGTCTCCGGCCGGACGCCAAGCAAATCGGCGGTTTCTTCCATGCTCAGGCCCTCGATGACGCGGGCGACGAAGACCATGCGGTAAATGTCGGGCAAGTTGTCGGTCGCTCGTTCGACAAGTGCGAGAATCTGCCGCTGCGCCATCGCGCGCTCCGGATCATCGTTGGAATTGAGGGGAAACCGGATGATTTGCGCCTCCGGATTATCAGGCATATCCACTGTGCGACGCTTCTTGCGCAGGCGGCCAAGCGCTTCGTTGATGACGATGCGCGACAGCCAGGTGGCGAGCGTGGATTCGCCGCGAAACGCCGCCAGGTTGGCGAAGGCGCGGACATAGGCCTCCTGGACGACATCCTCGGCTTCGGCGTCGTTGCGCAGAATGCCGCGCGCGATGCGGTAGAGCCTCTGGTTGTGTATTTTCATGATGGCGCGAAAAGCATTCGGCTCGCGCGCCTGCGCCTTGTGGACGAGCAGCATGTCGCCTGAAAGGCTTTCGGCAACCATGGGTGCCGTGGCGGGCGTTGCGAGCTTGCTCATCGCGACCGGATCTCCCCGAACAGGCGCCTCTTCGAACAGGCGCCTCTTCAAACATGCGCTTGACTGCACATTGGATGCGCCTGCCGGCAAAAGGTTCCCGGATCAGCGGGATCCGGGCTCGCTATTCTAGGCCGCCGCCAATCCTTTGTCTGCTGTCTGCACGCGTGCGGCGGCCGCCAGCAGGTCGGTCTGGGTGATCAGGCCGAGAATGCGCCGCTCGCCGTCGACGATCACCACGGCATGGCTGCGGCCGTCGGTCAGCGCCGGAAGCAGGCTCATCGCCGGCGTCTCGGGCGAGGCGGTGCCGGCTTTTGCCATCACGCTCTTCACCGTGTCGACGGCTTTCGTCAGCTCGCGTAGGCCGACGGCGCCAACCAGCCTTGCTTCGGCATCAACCACCGGCAAGGTGCGGATATTGTGATCAAGCAGTTGCCGGCGTGCCTCGTCGGCGATGGCCTGTTCGGGCACCGAAACCACGTCGCGCGACATGATGTCCTTGCACAGCAGCGTCCGGTGCGACCGCACCATGGCCTGCAATTCGACCTGTCGAAGCAGCCGTTCGAGGTCGTCGCGGTCGATATCGAAAGTCTCGTCGAGCGCCGTCAGCGCCGCGTCGATGTCCTCAGGCCGGAAACCGGCGCGCTGCTGAGGCGGGGGATCGGCGGTACCGTGGCTGTTGGCGGCCGGTGCCACGACATGCGGGTAGTTGCGCCGCGCCAGCTTGTGGAAAAGGAAACCCAGCGCCACCAGGATGGTCGAATTCAAGGCGACCGGCACGAACGGGAACAGGAAGCCCGCGCTGATGACGGCCGGCCCACCGAGCACCGCCGTCAGCGCGGCGGCGCCGCCTGGCGGATGCAGGCAGCGCGTGAACGACATCGCGGCGATGGCCAATGCCACCGCGAGGCCCGAAGCCATCACCGGATCACGGATGAAATGCGCGACGGTCACGCCGACCAGCGCCGATATGGAGTTGCCGCCGATGATCGACCAGGGCTGCGCCAACGGGCTCGCGGGCACAGCGAACAGAAGCACGGCGGATGCGCCCATCGGCGCCACCAGCAGGGCCACATGCGGGCCGCCGCCCATCGCCAGCCCGCTGATCACGCCGGTCAGCGCGATGCCGATCGTGGCGCCGATACACGCCAGGATGCGTTCACGCAGCGTCGCGCCGGCGAGGATGGGGACAAAAAGACGAAAGGCCATCGAGAAACTTTGCGAGGAATGGATCTGTCGAGGATGCGTGCGGCACGCAATGCAGCCGAATTCGCCGATTTGAAAGTCAAACAAATCCGTAAAGTCACGGCGCAGGAGAATAATATTGCGCGCCGGCTTTCGCCGGAGTGCTGACTGCGGCTCCCGCTTTGTCATCAGCGCCAAGGGCTTGCGACCCTTTGCCGAGTCTGTTTGACGTCAGCCCGTGCGTGCCGCCGCCGTAAGTCCGCGCAGGATGTCGGCTTTCAAGTCGTCGACATCCTCGAGACCGATCTGCAGGCGGATCAACGGACCTTCGTAAGGGCCTTTCGCAACGACGCGGTCGCCAAGCCAGACCGGCACAGCGAGGCTCTCATAGCCGCCCCAGGAGTAGCCGAGACCGAAGATCTGCAGCGCGTCCAGGAAAGCGTGCTGCTCCTTCTGGCCGCCGCCGGCAAGCACGATGGAAAAGATGCCGCTCGAACCGCAGAAGTCGCGTTTCCATAGGGCGTGGTCCGGATGGCTGGGCAGGGCGGGGTGGAGCACGCGCGCCACGCCCTTCTGGCCTTCGAGCCACGACGCGATGGCGAGTGCGCTGCGCTGATGATGCTCCAGGCGCACGCCCATTGTGCGCAGGCCGCGCAGCACCTGATAGACATCGTCGGGGCCCGCACAGCAGCCAAGCGTGCAAAAGCTCTCGTAGAGCTGCGTCCAACAGGCCTCAGTGGCCGAGACCGTGCCGAGCAGCACGTCCGAATGTCCGGCAGGATATTTCGTCGCCGCGTGGATCGAGATGTCGATGCCATGGTCGAGCGGCCGGAAATAGAGCGGCGTCGCCCAGGTGTTGTCCATCATCACGATGGCGCCGGCCGCATGCGCCGCCTTGGCGATTGCCGGGATATCCTGCACCTCGAACGTATTGGAGGCCGGCGATTCGGTGAACACCACTTTGGTGTTCGGCTTGATCAACGCCGCGATGCCGGCGCCGACATTGGGAGCATAATACTCGACCTCGACGCCCAACCGCTTCAGCATCGTGTCGGCGAAGTTTCTCGTGGGGTGATAGACGGAATCGACGATCAGCAGATGGTCGCCCGCCGATACGAAGGCGAGCAGCGGAATGGTCACCGCCGCCAGGCCCGATGGCACCACGATGGTGCCGGCGGACCCTTCCAGCGCATCGATCGCCAGTGCAAGGGCATCGGTCGTCGGTGTGCCGCGCGTGCCGTAAGTGTATTTCTGGCTGCGTGCGGCCATCGCGGCGGCATTGGGGTACAGCACGGTCGAGGCATGCACCACCGGCGGATTGACGAAGCCGAAATAGTCGTGCGGGTTGTTGCCCGAATGGGCAAGCCGCGTGTTGATGCCCACCTTGCCGGAACCCTGCTCGCTGCCGTCTTTCGCCATTCTTGGTCGCCTTGTTGACAAGGCGGTAGCCATAGTGCGGCGTCGTGGGCCGTGCAACAGCCCACTGTCCGCCAGGAATGGACTTCGAATATGCCAATTCCCGGGCCCGGAAGACAGCCAGGGCCTGCTCCTGAATCGGACCGGCCACACGTGCGACCGTGCCTTGTCGGAAGCTTGGTCGTCAGCTGGTGAACCTATTGTAGCCGGCCGTGAAAAGTATATGCTAAACTGCTAATATCAATCGCCGGATGCTTCGATCAGCTGCCGGATGCTTCTTGCCGGTAACCTCCTGGTCCCGATCCGGATATCGCGCTCATCGAGAGTGCGGCAAGGGGAGGAATGCCATGCCTGACACCAAATGGACAATGAAGGCGCGCGAATTCATCAACTGCAATTGCGCCTATGGCTGCCCGTGCCAGTTCAACGCCATGCCGACATATGGATTCTGCCAGGCCGTCGCCGGCATGGAGATCGAGACCGGCCATCACGGCGACACCAAGCTCGACGGGTTGCGCTTCGTCGGCATTTTCAGCTGGCCCGGCGCGATCCACCAGGGCAGGGGCGAGGCCGCGGTGGTTATCGACGAGCGGGCCAGCGAGGCCCAGCGTAATGCCCTGCTTCGAATACTGGGCGGTCAGGACACCGAACCGGGCGCGACGATATTCCAGGTCTTCTCGACCACGCTGGAGAAATTCCACGATCCGATCTTCGCCGCGATCGATTTCAAGGTCGACGTCGACGCGCGAACCGGGCGGCTGCATGTCAACGGCGTAACCGACGGCCATGGTGAACCGATCAAGAACCCGGTCACCGGCGCCGAGCACCGGGCGCGCATCGACCTGCCGCGCGGCTTCGAATACGCGATTGCCGAGGTCGGGCGCGGCTGGACCAAGGCAACGGGCCCGATCAAGTTCGAGGTGGCCGACACGCACAGCCATTTCGCCAATCTGCATCTCACGCAGAGCGGCATCGTGCATTGACCTGATGTAATGGGCGAGACGGCTCTCGAGGCAGTGCTGCGGCGCGACCGCGCGGTCGTGGCGGCCGCGCTCGTCGTGATTGCCGTTCTCGCCTGGGCCTATGTTGTTTGGCTCTCCACCGACATGGTCATGTCTGGTGCTCTCGTATCGGACAGTGCGGCAGGCGGCGTGGCCGGGATGGACATGTCGAACCTGGACATGGGGAGCATGGATATGGGTGCCGCCGTGGCGCCGGGTTTCCGGGCTTGGGCTTCGGCTGATTTCGTTTTCATCTTCACGATGTGGGCTGTGATGATGGTCGGCATGATGACGCCGTCGGTCGCGCCGATGTTGCTGCTCTATGCCGGCGTCGGCCGCAAGGCGCTGGCGGATGGCCGGCCTGTCGCTTCGACGGCATGGTTTTTTACCGGTTATCTCATCGTCTGGGTCGTCTTCAGCATCGTGGCCACCGGTGCGCAATGGCTGCTCGCCCGTTTCGCCTTGCTCAACCCCGCGATGGCGACCGGCAGTGCGGTCGTAGGTGGCCTCGTCCTCATCGCCGCCGGCCTTTATCAATGGACGCCGATCAAGGGCGTCTGCCTGCGCCAATGCCAGGCGCCGATAGCGTTCCTGGCAAGCCATGGCGGGTTCCGCACCACCGCGCCCGGCGCGCTTCGGCTCGGCATGGATCACGGCGCCTATTGTCTCGGCTGCTGCTGGGCGCTGATGGCCCTGCTGTTTGTCGGCGGTGTCATGAACCTCTTGTGGATCGCCGGCATCGCCTTCCTTGTTCTCCTGGAGAAGGTGGTCCCAACTGGGCAATTGATCCCGCGGGTCTCCGGTGCATTGATGGTTGCGGTCGGCGTCTTTCTCATCTTTCCGGCGCTTTGAGAGTGCGCACCAACTTTGTCCACAAGCAATATTGACCGGCAATCACGGGGTAATCGTCGGCCGAAGGGTATCACGTAACGTCAATGCATTTCGTGCTGAGGGCAGTAACGCTAAGGTATAGCCCGGAACGGATTTTACCGCACCGGGTCACATCCGCGTCAAATGAGCTTTGCCGAGTTAATTTGCGCTTTTGACTAAATCGCCGGCGCATCTGTCTGCAATTCAGGCATTTCAGGCAATCGATTTTCAAACCCGTTGCAATTCGGTCATTTTCCTTGACCTCACGGGAATTATCGCCTTCGATGCTGTTCGTGAATGGGAGGCGGCGCGTCGGTTTGCGATGCGGGGTTTCGGGAATGGGCCGGGATGGGAGCTGCGTTCACAAGGGAAAAAAGATCAGGGTTTTGCCTGAAAAAACAGAAAAGGGTCTGTGGGTTATGAAACACATTGCTATCGGCATTCTTGGCGTCGCCACGCTCGGACTGATGGCGTCGGCCGCGTCGGCAGGCACGCTCGACACCGTCAAGGCGAAGGGCTTCATCCAGTGCGGCGTCTCGACCGGTCTGGCCGGCTTCTCCGCGCCGGACGACAAGGGCGACTGGCAAGGCATCGACGCCGATTTCTGCCGCGCGGTTGCCGCCGCCGTCTTCGGTGACGGCACCAAGGTCAAGTTCACGCCGCTCAGCGCCAAGGAGCGCTTCACCGCGCTGCAGTCCGGCGAGGTCGACATCCTGTCGCGCAACACCACCTGGACGATCAACCGTGACACCGCGCTCGGCCTGAATTTCATCGGCACGACCTACTATGACGGCCAGGGCTTCATGATCAACGCCAAGAAGCTGCCGGGCGTCAATTCGGCGCTGCAGCTTTCGGGCGCCGCCGTCTGTGTGCAAAGTGGCACGACCACCGAGCTCAACCTCGCCGACTATTTCAAGGCGAACAAGATGGAGTACAATCCGGTCGTCTTCGAGAAACTGGAAGAGGTCAACGCCGCCTATGATGCCGGCCGCTGCGACGTCTACACCACCGACCAGTCGGGCCTTTACGGCATTCGCTTGACGCTCGGCTCGCCGGCCGATCACGTCGTGCTGCCCGAGATCATCTCGAAAGAGCCGCTCGGACCTGCCGTTCGCCAGGGCGACGACCAGTGGTACCACATCGTCAAGTGGACCTATTTCGCTCTGCTCGATGCCGAGGAACTGGGCATCACCAAGGCCAATGTCGACGAGATGAAGAACTCCGCCAGCCCGGAGATCAAGCGTGTGCTCGGCCAGGAAGCCGATACCAAGATCGGCACCGATCTCGGCGTCTCCAACGACTGGGTCGTCAACATCGTCAAGGCCGTCGGCAATTACGGCGAAATGTTCGACCGCAATGTCGGCTCGGGCAGCCCGCTCAAGATCGCCCGTGGCATCAATGCGCTGTGGACCAAGGGCGGCCTGCAATACGCGCCGCCGATCCGCTGATCGAAATGTGATCCGGAAGGCAGGCACCTGCCTTCCGGTTTCTCTTTCACAGGGGACGTGACATGGCATCGCAGGAAATCCTACGCGAGGAGCCGAGCCGCGGCTCCTTCGTCAATGATCCGAGAATACGCAGTCTCTTCTTCCAGACGCTGGTCGTCGTCTTGTTGTTCGGCTCCATCTGGTGGATCGTGCAGAACGTCATCGACAACCTGCATCGCCTGCACATCGCCTCCGGCTTCGGCTTCCTCAAGGGGCGCGCCGGATTCGACATATCGGACACGCCGATCGCCTATACGTCGGACTCGACCTATGGCCGCGCCATCATCGTCGGCCTGATCAACACCATCATCGTTGCCGCCGCCGGCATCATCACCGCCACCATCATCGGCTTCATCATCGGCATCGGCCGCCTGTCGCAGAACTGGCTGATCCAGAAGATCTGCACGGTCTATGTCGAGATTTTCCGCAACATCCCGCCGCTGCTGGTCATCTTCTTCTGGTATTCCGGCGTGCTCGCCGTACTGCCGCCGCCGCGCGACTCCTATCATCTGCCCTTCGGCTCCTTCCTCAACCAGCGCGGCTTCTATTTTCCCCGCCCAGTCTGGGGCGACGGCTCCTGGCTGATCCTGGTCGCCCTTGTGGTGGGCATCGCCATGTCCTGGTTCGTCGCCCGCAAGGCGCGTCAGCGGCAGATGGCGACAGGCCAGCAATTTCCGGTGTTCTGGACGTCCGCCGCGCTGATCGTCGGCCTGCCGCTGCTCGCTTACGTGCTGAGCGGCTTTCCGCTGAGCTTTGATTTGCCGAAACAGTCAACCTTCAACCTGACCGGCGGCTTCCAGGTCAAGCCGGAATTCCTGTCGCTCTATCTGGCGCTGTCCTGCTACACGGCGGCCTTCATCGCCGAAATCGTGCGCGCCGGCATCAGGGGCGTCAGCAAGGGCCAGACCGAGGCGGCGGCGGCACTTGGCCTGCGATCCGGGTCGATCTTGCGGCTGGTCGTGGTGCCGCAGGCCATGCGCATCGTCATCCCACCGCTGACCAGCCAGTATCTCAACCTGACCAAGAACTCCTCGCTGGCGATCGCCATCGGTTATCCCGACCTGACGGCGACAGCCGGCACGGTTCTGAACCAAACCGGGCAGGCGGTCGAAGGCGTGCTGATCATGATGATCGCCTATCTCATACTCAGCCTTGTGACCTCGGCTGTCATGAACGTGGTCAACGCCAGAATGGCGCTGGTGGAGAGGTAGAGCCATGCAGGAACATGACATGTCCTGGGTGCGTACCGAGATGGCGCTCGCGCAGCCCGCGCCGGCGAGCGTCAGCGGCCCCATCGCCTGGGTGCGCAGGAATCTGATCGGTTCGGCCGGCGACACCATCCTCACCATCCTCGGCATCGTCATCGTCGCCTGGATTCTGCCGCAGGTCATCAATTGGGCGTTCATCAACGCACAGTGGACCGGGCCGGACCGAACGGTCTGCGCGACCGTTGCGCAAGGCGGCATTCAGCCCGACGGCTGGAGCGGAGCCTGCTGGGCTTTCGTCAACGCCAAGTTCGGCCAGTTCATGTTCGGCACCTATCCGGTCGAGGAGCGCTGGCGGCCGATCCTGGTCGCCATCCTGTTCGTGGTACTGCTGGTGCCGATGCTGATGCCGCGTGTGCCGCGCAAGGGGCTGAACGCCATCCTGCTCTTCCTGGTGCTGCCGGTCGTTTCCTTCTTCCTTCTGGTCGGCGGCATATTCGGCCTGCCGCATGTCGAAACCTCGCGCTGGGGCGGGCTGCTGATCACGCTGAGCCTGTCCTTCGTCGGCATCGCCGTGTCGTTGCCGCTGGGGACCGTGCTGGCGCTCGGGCGGCGCTCGAAGATGCCGATCGTCAAGATGCTGTGCGTTATCTTCATCGAAGCCGTGCGCGGCATACCGCTAATCACCGTTCTGTTTTTCGTCAGCGTCATGCTGCCGCTGTTCCTGCCGGCCGGCGTCACTTTCGACAAGTATCTGAGGGCGCTGATCGGTGTGTCGCTGTTTGCGGCAGCCTATATGGCCGAAGTGGTGCGCGGCGGCCTGCAGGCGATCCCCAAGGGCCAGTATGAAGGCGCCGATTCGCTCGGCCTCGGCTACTGGCAGAAGATGGGGTTGATCGTGTTGCCGCAGGCGCTGAAGCTGGTCATCCCCGGCATCGTCAATACCTTCATCGGCATGTTCAAGGACACCAGCCTGGTCCTCATCATCTCGATGTTCGACCTGCTCGGCATCGTCAAGCAGAACTTCTCGGATGCCAATTGGGCAACGGCGCAGACCGCGAAATCCGGTCTGGTCTTCGCGGCCTTCGTCTTTTGGCTGTTCTGCTTCGGCATGTCGCGCTATTCAATGTACACAGAACGCCGGCTCGACACCGGCTACAAACGCTAAACAAAAGAACAAGGGGACCCCAGCCATGGCCACCGAAAACGCCGTCAGCGCGGAAGAGATCAAGGTCAACGCCGCCAAGATGCAGATTTCCACCACCGATGTCGCCATCGACATCATCGCCATGCACAAATGGTATGGCGAGTTCCATGTGCTGAAGGACATCAATCTGAAGGTGATGCGCGGCGAGCGCATCGTCATCTGCGGACCGTCCGGGTCTGGCAAATCGACCATGATCCGCTGCATCAACCGGCTGGAGGAGCACCAGAAGGGCAAGATCATCGTCGACGGCAAGGAACTCACCAACGATCTGAAGAAGATCGACGAGGTGCGCCGCGAGGTCGGCATGGTGTTCCAGCACTTCAACCTGTTCCCGCATCTGACCATCCTGGAGAACTGCACGCTGGCGCCGATCTGGGTGCGCAAGACGCCGAAGAAGCAGGCCGAGGAAATCGCCATGCATTTCCTCAAGCGCGTCAAGATTCCCGAGCAGGCCAACAAATATCCGGGCCAGCTTTCCGGCGGCCAGCAGCAGCGCGTGGCGATCGCCCGCTCGCTGTGCATGAACCCGCGCATCATGCTGTTCGACGAGCCGACCTCGGCACTCGACCCCGAAATGATCAAGGAAGTGCTGGAGACCATGGTTGGCCTCGCCGAGGAAGGCATGACCATGCTCTGCGTCACCCACGAAATGGGCTTTGCGCGGAAAGTCGCCAACCGGGTGATCTTCATGGATCAGGGCCAGATCGTCGAGCAGAACACGCCGGCTGAGTTCTTCGACCATCCGCGCCACGAACGCACGAAACTGTTCCTGTCGCAGATCCTGCACTGAGCGGACTGACGCCGATTCGAAAAAGCCCGGCCGCGCCATTGCCGGGCTTTTTTGCGTCTGGCTCGTCAGGTAATGATCTTCTCCATTGAGCCGCGAACGGAATCGCGAAGCCGCACCGATGAGAAAACTCCAGCGTTTCCTGGCCCTGCTGGTTGCAGCAGTGGTGCTCGCCGTGGCGCTCGGTACGCTGGTGCCGCGGCCGCTCTGGCCGGCGGCCGCCGCGGATGAGGGCACGCGGCGCATATTGGTGCTGAAGAACCTGATCCACACCGACATCGCCATTCCGGTGGACGACGAGACGCGCCGGCGCTTCCGTTTCCTGACCGATGCCGGCCTGCCTTCGGGCGCACCTGAAGTGCGCTATATCGTCTTCGGCTGGGGTGGGCGGGCCTTTTACCTGGAAACGCCGACATGGTCGCAAGTGAAGGCGCTGCCCATATTCAAGGCGCTGACGCTCGACGCTTCGGTGATGCATGTCGACGTCGCTGGCGATATCACCGAGGCGCTCCCCGATGTCGCCGGCTTCGATGTGGACAAGGACCGTTTCGCCGCATTGCTCGACTTCATCGAAGCGAGTTTTCAGCAGGGACCGAGTGGCCCGATCGTCATCGACAATGCCGCCTACTCCAATTTCGACCGCTTTTATGAGGCCAATGGCCGTTTCAACGCGCTGATCGGCTGCAATACCTGGACGGCGGCGGCACTGCGCACCGCCGGCCTGCGCACCGGCTGGTGGAACCCGCTGCCGGCATCGCTTGGGTTGTCGATGCGGCTGTATAATTGAGAGATCGTTCGACTCGATCAGCCGGCCTTGCGATCCTGTTTCGCAACATACTCGCGCAGTGCTTTATTGATCGCGCTCTGATAGCCGCGACCGTCCGGCGAGCGTGTTTTGAACCAAGCGACAAGATCGGAATCGAGACGAAGCGTTAGCTGCTGCTTGATTGGCTTGAAATAGGGATTTCGAACAGCGTTCTGCCAGAAATCTTCGGTCAATTCGGGAATATCGCTTGTATCGACATTGCCTTCGGGTAGCGCGCTCAGCGATGCGATTTCCGCGTTCTGAGTTTCGTCAGGGGAGGCGGATTTGTCGGGTCAAACTTATATCGAACGATTTTGCGCATAACGTCTTTTTTCCGTTGTTGTGGCCCTCGGCGCGGAAATGATGCGGATCACGTCAATCCCGTCTTCTGCTCGATCGGCATGGGCGACCAACAGCACAAAGGAAACCCTCGACTACGCCCGTTGTTTGCCATCGGTACTCGCCGTCCTCGACTCTGTCCTGCTCGGTCACCGCAAAGGGATCGGTGAAAACGCGAATGGCCGTCTCGAAACTCACACCATGTTTGCGCAGATTCGACCTAGCCTTACGTCAAGGCGGCGGATCGTCGGGCCGCTTCATGATGTTCTGGTGTTCCCACCCGTATAGCCAGTCCAAATCCGCCGCGAGCTTCTCTCCCGGCCGCGTCGCCAGGAGCAGATTGCGCGCCAATGCCACCGGTCCCCGGGCGTGCCATGCGAGGCGGTTGAGAGCGCCGCGTTTCAGCACCTTTTCGATGCGCGGTCGTCTCAGCTTCTCCCACATGGTGAGGCTTTGCGTCAGGTCGCCGGGGAAGTCGGCAAGGAAATCAGCAAGCATTGCGGCGTCCTCGATCGCCATGGCGGCACCTTGCGCCGCGAACGGGGTCATCGCATGTGCGGCGTCGCCGATCAGCGCGATGCCGGCTGGCATCGTCCAGGGCTGCTTCCGTTCGACTGTATGGAGTGGCCAGGTCAGCCATGGGCCAGCCAATTCCACCAGTCTCGCAAGGCCCGCGGCCGTGCCACGCATGGCGCTGGCGAGGATGCCGGGATCGGTGTGTCCGGACCAGCCCTCGGCAATGCGCTCGCCTTTGGTGAAAGCGACAAGATTGAACGCGTCACCCTTGCTCACGGGATAGGCCACCAAATGGAAGCCGGGGTGCAGGAAGGTGGTGACGCAGTCGGGGGCGCCGATCGCGGCATAGGCTCGCCCGGCTTCACTGTCCGCGCTCACCGTCGCGCGCCAGGCCAGTTCGCCGGAGAATTGGCTGTTCGCGAGGCCGGCTCCGCCGCCTGGGCCGGCAAGTCTCCGCACCGACGACCAGACGCCGTCGGCGCCAACCAACAGGAAACCCGCTGCCTGGACGGGCTTGCCGTCCACCTCGGCAGTCACGGTGACGCCGTGCGTGCCGGCGGCGATGTTGCCGACGCGCGCGCCGGTGGTGAGCTGGATGCCGGGCATTTGCACAACGCGCGCCATCAGAGCGTCTTGCAGATCCGCCCGGTGCGCCACGAGATAGGGCGCCCCCCAGCGTTCCTCGCCGGCGCCGCCAAGCGGCACGCGTGCCAGTTGGCGCAGGCTCGCGGCGTCCTTCAGCACCACGGCTTCCGGCTTGACGGCATTGGCGAGAAGCGTGTCGAGGACGCCAAGCCGGCGCAGAATGCGCGTCGCGTTTGGCGAGAGCTGGATGCCGGCGCCCGCCGCTTCGAGGCGCTTGGCCTGTTCGAACACCCTCACGGGGTAGCCGCGTTCGGCGAAAGCGATCGCCGCCGTCAGCCCGGCGATGCCAGCCCCGGCAATCACCATCTGCCGGGACCGCGTCTCGCTCATGATCGGGAGGTCAGGCGGCCTGGTCGATATAGAGGCAGCCCGCCGGCAGCGTTTCCGTCGCCTTCAGCTTCGGCGAATAGCGGTAGAGGGTCGAGCAGTAGGGGCAGACCTTCTCATTGTCGTCGCCCATGTCCAGAAACACGTGCGGATGATCGAAAGGCGGGTTGGCGCCCGTGCACATGAATTCCTTGACCCCGATGTCGATTGCCGGATGGCCCGCATCGTTCTGGAAATGGGGAATGGAACCGCCTGCCATCGTCGTCTCCTTAACGCAGTCTCTTCTGCATCTGGATCATATCAAACCTCTTTGCAAGGTCGATGAAATCAAACTGTCGCAAAAGCCTGTCAGAGAACTGTCGCAAAAGCCTGCCACAGGATAAGTTAAGCCGGTTAACCGGCCGAGGCGGGCGGAAGAGCAGGAATCATGAACGAACTGAAGCCGGTACAGAGCGAATTCAACAACATCACGGCAGCCAGCCCGGAAGGCAATCCGGACCGTTTCGTCAACCGCGAGTTCTCCTGGTTGCAGTTCAATCGCCGCGTTCTCGAAGAATCGCTGAACACCCATCACCCGCTGCTGGAGCGCGTCCGCTTCCTGTCGATCTCGGCCGCCAATCTTGACGAATTCTTCATGGTGCGTGTCGCCGGCCTTGCCGGCCAGGTGCGCGAGGGCATCGTGCTGAAGAGCCCGGACGGACGCACCCCAGAACAGCAGCTCGAACAGTTGCTGCGTGAGGTCGAGCGGCTGCAGGAGGACCAGCAGAAGAGCCTTTCGGCACTCACGGTGCTGCTCAACAAGGAAGGCATCGAGAGCATCACCCGTGATGCGCTGACCAAGGACGAGAAGGCTTGGCTGGAAGAGCATTTCCAGGACCAGGTGTTTCCGGTGCTTACGCCGCTGTCGATCGACCCGGCGCATCCGTTCCCGTTCATTCCCAATCTGGGCTTCTCGATGGCGCTGCAGCTTCGCCACCGCAAGAATGGCGAGGAGATGAGCGCGCTGCTGCGCCTGCCGGTGGCGTTGAAGCGCTTTATCCGCCTGCCGGACCGCAAGAACCATGTCCGCTTCATTCCGCTGGAGGAGGCGGTCGGCCTTTACATCGGAAAGCTGTTCCCAGGCTACGAGGTCAAGGGCTCCGGCACGTTCCGCATCATCCGCGACAGCGACATCGAGGTCGAGGAAGAATCGGAAGACCTGGTGCGGTTGTTCGAAACCGCGCTGAAGCGTCGCCGCCGCGGTTCGGTCATCCGCATCGAATTCGACATGTTGATGCCGGGAGAATTGCGCGATTTCGTCGCCGGCGAGCTTGGCGTCTCGTCGAGCCGCATCAGCGTACTCACGGGCCCGCTGGCGCTCAGCCAGATATCCGAGATCGTCTCCGTTCCCCGCGACGACCTGAAATTCACGCCCTACAATCCGCGCTTTCCCGAGCGCATCCGCGAGCATGGCGGCGACTGTTTTGCCGCCATCCGCGAGAAGGACATCGTCGTCCATCACCCCTACGAGTCGTTCGACGTGGTGGTGCAGTTCCTGCGCCAGGCAATGGCTGACCCCGAAGTGGTGGCAATCAAGCAGACGCTCTATCGCACCTCCAATGACAGCCCGATCGTGCGTGCGCTTGTCGACGCGGCCGAGGCCGGCAAGTCGGTGACGGCGCTGGTCGAGCTCAAGGCCCGTTTCGACGAGGAGGCCAACATCCGCTGGGCGCGCGATCTCGAACGCGCCGGCGTGCAGGTCGTGTTCGGTTTCCTCGAACTCAAGACCCACGCCAAGATGTCGCTGGTGGTGCGGCGCGAGGACGGCAAGCTGCGCAACTACGTCCATCTCGGCACCGGCAACTACCATCCGGTGACCGCGCGCATCTACACCGACCTTTCCTTCTTCACCACCGATCCGACGATCGCCCGCGACGTCGCCCAGCTGTTCAATTTCATCACCGGCTATGCCGAGCCGACCGCCGAAATGCGGCTGGCGATCTCGCCGTTCACGCTGAGAAGCCGCATCCTCAAGCACATTTCAGACGAGGTCACCCATGCGTTGGAGGGACGGCCGGCGCGCATCTGGATGAAGATGAACGCGCTCGTCGATCCCATCATCATCGATGCGCTCTACGACGCCAGCCGCGTCGGTGTGGAAATCGACCTTGTCGTGCGCGGCATATGCTGTCTGCGGCCGCAGGTGCCGGGCCTGTCGGAGAACATCAGGGTCAAGTCGATCGTCGGCCGGTTCCTCGAGCACAGCCGCATCTATTGCTTCGGCAACGGCCATGGCCTTCCCTCGGACGAGGCGATTGTCTACATCTCCTCGGCGGACCTGATGCCGCGCAATCTCGACCGCCGCGTCGAGACCATGGTGCCGATCACCAATCCAACTGTGCATGAACAGATTCTGGGCCAGATCATGCTCGGCAACATCATGGACAATCAGCAAAGTTTCGACGTATTGGCTGATGGAACCTCCCGGCGCGTGGTGCTGGAGGAGGGCGAGGAACCGTTCAACGCGCAGGAATATTTCATGACCAATCCGAGCCTGTCGGGACGGGGTGACGCGCTGAAATCGCATGCGCCCAAGCGTATCGCGCAGTTCAAGCGCCGCAAGAAGAACGCCGCCAGCTGATGCTGTCCAATTCCCAGGGCCGGCTGCAGGACCGCCGACCGCTGTCCATCATCGACATCGGGTCCAATTCGATCCGTCTTGTCGTCTATGAGGGGCTGGCGCGTTCGCCGACCACGCTGTTCAACGAAAAGATGCTGGCGGGCCTCGGCCGCGGCATCGTGTCGACGGGGAAGCTCGACCCCGAGGGGGTGGCGCGCTCGATGGAGGAGTTTCGCCGTTTCCGCGCGCTCTCCGACCAGGCGGGTGCCGAACACATGTACGTGCTGGCGACCGCCGCCGCCCGCGAGGCGATCAACGGTCCCGATTTCATCCATCGGGCCGAGGATGTGCTCAAGACCGAAATCCGCGTGCTCTCCGGCCGCCAGGAAGCGCATTACTCCGCGCTTGGCGTCATCTCCAGTTTCCATCCGGCCAACGGCATTGCCGGCGACCTTGGCGGCGGCAGCCTGGAGCTTATCGATATCGACGGCGAGGCGATCGGCGACGGCATCACGCTGCCGCTTGGCGGCCTGCGCCTGCAGGACATGGCGAAGAACTCGCTCGTCCAGGCGCAGAAGATCGCGCGCCAGGAATTGGCCCGGGCCAAGCTCTTGAAGGGTGGGCAGGGCAGGACTTTTTACGCTGTCGGCGGCACCTGGCGAAATCTTGCCAGGCTGCACATGGAGATGAACAACTATCCGCTCGGCGTCATGCACCACTACGAAATATCGGCCGAAAGTGCTCAAACCTTCCTCAAGCAGGTAGCTAGGGGCGAGATCGAAAAGGTGACGGGTATCGAGGGCGTGTCCAAGAACCGCCGCTCGCTGCTGCCATACGGCGCTCTCGTGCTGCAGGAAATCATGACGGCGATGCAGCCGTCCAGGATTGTCGTTTCGGCGCAAGGCGTGCGCGAAGGTTTTCTCTATTCGCTGCTCGACGCGGCCGAGCAGAAGGCCGATCCGCTGATCTCGGCCGCCGAGGAGCTTGCGCTTTTGCGCTCGCGTTCGGTCCATCACGCGCATGATCTGGTCGAATGGACAGGCAAGGCCTTCAAGGCGTTCGGCATCGACGAGACGGAAGACGAAGCGCGCTATCGCCACGCCGCCTGCCTGCTCGCCGATATCGGCTGGCGCGCTCATCCGGAATATCGCGGCAAGCAGTCGCTCAACATCATCGCGCATGCGTCCTTCATCGGTGTCGATCATCCCGGCCGCGCCTATCTGGCGCTGACCAACGCCTACCGTCATGACGGCGTCTTCAATGAATTGGTGGCGCCCGAAATCAAGGCGCTGGCGCCGCCGCGCCTGTTGGAGCGCGCCCGCGTGCTGGCGGCGATGATGCGCGTCGTCTACCTGCTGACGGCCGCGATGCCTGGCATCATGCCGAGGCTGAAATGGGAAAGTCGCCCCAACGGCGCGCTGGCGCTGGTGCTGCCGGCTTCGCTTTCCGACCTCTACGGCGAGCGCCCGGCCGGCCGGCTGGCGCAGCTGGCGCGCATCACCAACCGCCGCTTGGAACTGGCGATCGAGGGCGGGCAGAGCGTGTCGGTCAAATAGTCAAGTCGCGTCGGCGCCGATGCCGAAGCCCCCCGTCGGCCGACCATGCGCCAGCGCCGGCCATGGCAAGCGCCAGGAAGCCGCCCGCGATGGCGATGTCCTTCATCAGCATCTGCTGATGCATGAAGGCGAGCGTCGCATCGCCGGCGCCTTGGCCGTAATGGCCGATGAAGCCCGCCACGATGCAGAAGGCGGCCAGCAGCAGCGCCACGATCCGTGTCTGGAAGCCAACGAGGATCAGCAGCCCCGCGATCAGTTCGAACAGGCCGGTGGCCCAGGCGGCGAGCGCGGGCAGCGGCAGGCCAAGGCCGGAGAAATAGCTGGTGGTCCCAGCAACGTTGGCGAGCGCCTGGAAGCCGGACGGCACGAACAGCACGGCAAACAGCAGCCGCGAAACCATAAGCAATGCATTGCGACCCATGGCACCCTCCCTTGCCGGCACGGTCACCGGCGACCATCGCAGTCTACGCCTATGATCACACAACGAAAAAGCGGCGCGGAAAATTCCGCGCCGCTTGTTTCGGGCCCTTGGTAGGGGAAGCCTTAGCCGCGCCTGGCGTCGATCGAATACGCGCCTGCACCCGAGGAGGCCAGCAGCAGGAAGCCGCCGGTGATGGCGACGTTCTTGAGAAACTGGATCATCTGCATCTGGTCGGCCCAGCCGGTGTGGGCGACCAGACCGGTTGCGATTGTGAAGATCGCCAGCACCCAGGCGGCGATCCTGGTCTGGAAACCGACGAGGACGGCAAGGCCGCCAAGCAGCTCGATCAGGCCGACGATGACGGCTGTCGCCGTTGGTGCCGGCAGGCCGAGGCCACCGAAATAGGCGGCCGTGCCGGAAATGGCGGATAGTTTGCCGAATCCGGAAAGCAGGAAAATGACTGCGAGCAGGATACGGCCGAGCAGGATGGTGACAGAACTGTTGGACGCGGTGCCGGCGGCGGAAGTGTTGATGGACATGGTGGCTCTCCGATTGGTTTGAATGGCCACTCAGATAGACGATGCCGACTGTTCACCAAAGACAGCTATGCGGCGACACATTGTTCACGGGACATACATTCCCGTGATCGGGCAGGAGGCGCGAAATTCGTGTCGGACGATGTGGTGGCGGGAGTAAATTCTCCCGCCGAAAAATGTCAGCCGTGGTCTGACGCAATTCCGACGGAAAACCGCTTTGCACTTTTCCTGGAATCGCTTCACCCCGGATGCGTCATGTCCTCCGGCCGCACCAGGCGGTCATAGTCGGCCTCGCTGACCAGCCCGGTTGCCAGTGCTTCCTCCCGCAACGTCGTGCCGTTCTTGTGCGCTGTTTTGGCGATTTTGGCGGCGTTGTCGTAGCCGATGGTGGGAGCAAGCGCCGTCACCAGCATCAGTGAACGGTCGAGGGCCGCCTTGATGTTGTCCTCTCGCGCCTCGATGCCGATGACGCAATTGTCGGTGAAGGAGACCGATGCGTCGGCCAGCAACTGCACCGACTGGAGGAAGTTGTAGGCCATCAGCGGATTGTAGACGTTGAGCTCGAAATGGCCCTGGCTGCCGGCGAAGGTCAGTGCCGCATTGTTGCCGAAGACCTGCACGCAAACTTGCGTCATCGCCTCGCACTGCGTCGGGTTGACCTTGCCCGGCATGATCGAGGAGCCGGGCTCGTTTTCCGGCAGCGACAATTCGCCGAGGCCCGAGCGCGGGCCGGAGCCGAGCAAGCGGATGTCGTTGGCGATCTTGAACAGTGCCGCCGCCGCCGCGTTGATGGCGCCGTGCGAGAACACCATGGAATCGTGCGCCGCCAGCGCTTCGAACTTGTTCGGCGCGGTGACGAAGGCGATGCCTGATATGGCGGCGATACGATCGGCCACCCGCTCGGCGAAACCGACCGGCGCATTGAGGCCGGTGCCGACGGCAGTGCCGCCTTGCGCCAATTCCTGCAGGCCGGGCAGCGTCAATTCGATGCGTTTGATCGACGATGCGACCTGCGCCGTGTAGCCGGAGAATTCCTGGCCCAGCGTCAGTGGCGTGGCATCCTGCGTATGGGTGCGGCCGATCTTGATGATGTGATTGAAGTCCCGGCTCTTGGCGGCGAGCGCCTTATGCAGGTGCTTCAGCGCCGGCAAGAGGTCGTGCACGATCCGCTCGGCGCAGGCGATATGCATCGCCGTCGGATAGGTGTCGTTCGACGACTGGCTCATATTGACGTGGTCGTTGGGGTGCACCGGCTTTTTCGAGCCCATGACGCCGCCCAGCATTTCGATCGCGCGATTCGAGATCACTTCATTGGCGTTCATGTTGGACTGCGTGCCCGAACCGGTCTGCCAGACCACCAGCGGGAAGTGGTCGTTGAGCTTGCCGTCGATGACCTCTTGCGCGGCCTCGATGATTGCCTTGCCGATGACCGGATCGAGCCGCTTGAGCTCCATATTGGCTTCAGCCGCCGCCCGCTTGACGATACCCAGCGCGCGCACGATCGAAGCCGGCTGCTTTTCCCAGCCGATCTTGAAATTGCCCAGCGAACGCTGCGCCTGGGCGCCCCAATACCGGCCGGCGGCAACCTCGATGGGGCCGAACGTATCGGTTTCGGTTCTGGTTTTTTCAGCGCTCACTGGGTCTCTCCTGTCGAAGCCGGCAACGGCGTATCGCGTTGCACAACGGGCTTCAAGCGGAGAATGTGTGCGACTGAGATGCAAATCGGTTGAAGATGCTTCCGATCTCCCCACTGGAAGCCTTGGAGGAGAGATCGGCAGTTTCGCGTTCTCAACTCAAGGGCGGACCGACAATGTCGATGCCATTTTCCGCGCAGATCCGCACCAGAGCCTCGATCATCTGCGGCGTCGGCTCCGACGGCGGCGGCAATTGCGGCTGTTGGGCGGAACGGCTGGTCTGACGCAGCATCGTCTCGAAATCGGAGCCGCGCGTGATGGTCAAGGTGCGCGCGCCGTCCTGGGATTCGACCCTGTATGTGTGCGGTAGGCCTTTCGGCGCGATGATGATTTCGCCAGGACCGGCGATCTGGTCGTGGCCGTCGATCCGAAAGCGCAGCTGTCCCTCCAGGACATGAAACACCTCGTCCTCGTGCCGATGCACATGCAGCGGCGGAGAATCGCCATGGGGCATGCGGTGCTCGACGACACAGATGCCGTCCTCGCCCTCCGCCGAGGAGAGCCGAATGGCAACCAGTGTGTTGTTGAACCAGAAGAGTTCCTTGCCTGCGATCGTGCTGTTGATCATTGTCATGACGGCTCTCCCTTGTGCTTGCGGTGCCGACCGAGCGGCGTCTGCGGCTACCTGACCAAGGATTGGCGGGCGATGGAAATCGAATGATCGTATGGGGCGGATTGATGCCATGAATTTAAATGCGCTCGACCTCAATCTCGTCAGGGTGCTCGATGCGCTTTTACGTGAACGAAGCGTGACGCGCGCCGGCGAGCAGATCGGGCTGAGCCAGCCCGCCATGAGCGCGGCGCTCAATCGCCTGCGTCATGTCCTCAACGACCAGCTGTTTGTGCGGCGCGGCAACGACATGGTGCCGACCCCGCGCGCCGAAAGCCTGACGGAGCCGGTGCGCGCGGCACTGCGCGAGATCGAACGCGTTTTCCAGACTGGCAAGGACTTCGATCCTGCCGGGTTGGAGCGAACCTTCACCTTCATGGGCGCGGATTTCTTCTCCATGCTGCTGATGCCGCCGCTGGCGGCGCGCATCGCGGCGATGGCGCCCGGCGTGTCGTTTCGCTTTCTGGACAGCGCGCGCGGCGACGTTTCGAGGTTGCTCCAGGACGATGAAATCGACGCTGCCCTCGAACGCCCGCTGGAGATTCCCGACTGGGTCTCCAGCACGCCACTGTTCGATTCGCCATTCGCAATCATTGCCGCGAGGGACAATACCGCGATCAAGCAAGCCGGGATCGCGGACGGCGAGCCTTTGCCGATAGAGCTTTTCTGCGAATTGCCGCATGTTCTTCGCTCCATCGACGGTTCGATGTCGGGCTCTACCGACGCGGCGCTGGACAAGATCGGGCTGAAGCGCCGGGTGAGCCTCGCCTTACCGCATTTTCAGGCAGTCGCACTGGCGGTAGCCAGCGGAAACCACCTTGCCGCCGTTCCCAGACAGTTCGCGGTAGCAGCGGTCAAGAGCTTGCCGGTCGTGATCTACCAACCGCCGTTCGCGATTGCGGTGCCGGAAGTCAGGATGTACTGGCACGCCCGCCATGACGATGAGCCGCCGCACCGCTGGATTCGCAATCAGATCCTCGAAGCTGTCGAGGCGCTCGGCTTCAGGGATCTCGACGGCGATGAAACGACCGGTTCCCGGACCTAGGCTTCATCCAGCCGTGTAACCGCCATCCACCGCAAAATCACCCGTGGGTGGTCGAGCGCTTTTGGGTTGCCAGCCGCGCGGCGACATAGCCCTTGACCTGCCGGATCGCCTGTTCGCGCGAGACGCTGCCCGGCTGCAGGCCAAGGCGAAGCCAAAGTCCGTCGATCAAGGCCGTGACGCCAAGCGCGATGTCGTCGGCCTCGCCGGGTGAGGCGAGGCCGCGCAGGCCAGATAACAGGTTCGAGCGCATGCGCCCGTGGATCACCTTCTGGATGCGCGCCAGCTTTTCATCGCGCGGCACCTCGGCACAGAGCGAAAGCCAGGCATGGCAAAGAGGCGGCAGGAAGAGATGCTCCTCGAAATTGCCCTCGATCACCGCATCCAGGCGTTCCATCGACGTCCGTGCCTGGCGAAGCCTTGCGACCACCGCATTGCACAGGACCGCGTTGGCCTCGCGCATCGCGTGCTCGAACAATTCCTGCTTGTTACGGAAATAGTGCAGCACGATGCCTTTGGAGGCGCCGGCATGGGCAGCGACCTTTTCCAGCGTGGCCCCCGCAATGCCTTCGCGCTCCAGAACCGCGAAGGCCGCCTGCCGCAATTCCTTGCGGCGTATGTCGCCAAGCCGCTTCAGTTTCACGAGATTGTTCCATGCATCACGAATCCACGTTGACATTTTCGTCCCGCGAGATCAATCATTGACCAGTGGGATAATAAAAAGACCGATTGGTCAATTCGAGCAATGAGGAGAACGGAAATGTTGCGCATCCTTGCAGGTGGTGCCTGTCTTGCCGCGCTGGTCTTGGCCTCGCAGGCGGCCCAGGCGGCGGACCCCGAGCAATGCCGGGCGGTCCGCATGGCCGAGCCTGGCTGGAACGATCTCGCTTTCACCACGGGGGTGGGCAACGTGCTCCTGCAAGCGCTCGGCTATCAGCCACAGAGCGAGGTGCTCGGCATCAACGTCATCTACGAAGGCATGAAGAACCGGGATCTCGACCTGTTCCTGGGTTACTGGGACCCGGCGATGGTCACTTATTACGAGCCCTACAAGAAGGACGGCTCGATCGAGAATGTGCGTGTCAATCTCGTCGGCGCCAAATACACCTTCGCCGTGCCGACCTATGTCTGGGAGGCAGGGGTCAAGGACGTCTCCGACCTGCACAAGTTCGCCGACAAGTTCGGCAAAAAGATGTATGGCATCGAGCCCGGCTCCAACCAGCTGATGATGGATGCCATCGCCGATCCGGCCTTCGGCCTCGATGGCTGGCACGTGGTCGAGTCCAGCGAAGCCGGCATGCTGTCGGAGGTCGGTTACGAGATCAAGGAGAAGCAGTTCATCGTCTTCCAGGGCTGGGCGCCACATCCGATGAACACCATATATGACTTCAAGTACCTGACCGGCGGCGACAAGTTCTTCGGCCCGAATTTCGGCGCCGCGACGGTGACGACGCAGGTGCGCAAGGGCTACCTGCAGGAATGTCCGAACGTAGCGCAGTTCCTCAGGAACCTCGCCTTCGACATCGACTTCGAGAATGTCGGCATGGGCTACCTCATCAATGACGGCATGAAGCCGGAGGACGGGGCGCTGAAGGCGATCACGCTGAACAAGAACCGCCTCGATGCCTGGCTCGCCGGTGTCACGACTTTCGATGGCAAACCTGGTCTTGCCACCGTCAAGGAAAAGCTCGGCCTGTGAGACCACCGGACGCCTTGCCCATTGCCGGAGTGGAACAGGACGCCTGGGCTGGCCGCAAGCAATGGATCAATGCCGGCGATCTTGACATCGCCTATGTCGAGATCGCCGGCGCCGGGCCGCCGCTGTTGCTGGTTCATGGTTTCACGGATACCAGCCGCAGCTTTTCGCTGCTGGCGCCGCACCTAGCCGGACGCCGGCTGATCATGCCCGATCTGCGCGGCCATGGTGCCTCGCAGGCGGGCGACGGCTGCCGCGTCGCGGATTTCGCCGAGGATATTGCAGGGTTGATCCGGCATCTGCGGTTGGACCAGCCTGTCGTCGTCGGTCATTCCCTGGGCGGCATGGTGGCGATTGCATTGGCCGTGCGGCAGCCGGACCTCATCGGTGGCCTGGTCGTGCTGGCCAGCACGCTGAAGCCCGGTTTCACGCCGGACCATCCGCTGCCGGTCGGCATCCAGGATTTGCGCGACCCGCTATCGCCGGCCGACCCGTTCTACGACTGGTGGCATGCCTGCCGGTCCTCGGTGCCGCGGCCGTTTCTCGCTGGCCTGGCGAGGGAAGCTTCCGCCATGCCGGTGGCCCGCTGGCGCGCCATTCTGGAGGAAGTCCGCATCACGGACCTGATAGCCGAGGCGCGGACCGTGCGGGCCAGGGCGCTGATCATCGCCGGCGCCTGCGACCCGCTTTTCGGCGAAGCGCACCAGCAGGCTTTGGCCGAGGCGCTGACCGGATCCCGTCTCGTCTGGGCGCCAAATTGCGGTCACAATCCGCATTGGGAGGATCCGGCCTTTGTCGCCTCCGCGATCTCGGGGATGTTGTCCGGCCGCTGATCACCTCAACAGCGATCGGGCCGTGGGCACCAGCCGCAACGTCTCGGCCGGCTTCGTGCTGACGGCTTGCATGCTCTGGCCGAGCGCCCGCCACGCCGGCGAAACGGCGAGGCGATGGCTGGCATCGGCGTTGTGGAAGGCGGTAACGGCGACGAAGACGTTTTCTCCGGCGCGCACGGGAAGTCGAGGGAACGTATTTGCGGCCGGCTCCGTCAGGAAGGCGCCGAGCAGACGCGCGCCGTTCTGCGCAATTCGCACAACCATCTCCGCCCGGAAACGCCCGGCGAAGTCGGCGCCGGTGCCCGGCAGCAAATGATGAATCGAAATCTCAACCAGGCCAGGCAACCAATTCCGATCGCTTGTGCCTTTGGGCGCCGTTGGCCGACGCGGTCCCGACAGATCGAAGCCGGCGTCCGGCCAGGCCGGTCGCAGCAGCAACACATCGTCGGAATCGATCATCGTCGCATTGGCGGCATCACGGTGCGCCGCCCATACAGGGCCGTCATAGAATGCGCCGAGAGCATCCTTTCGGGCATCCATGCTGTCGAAGCCGCGCATCCAGACGAACATGTCGGGACGATCGAGGTCGCGGAATTGGCCAATAATCGTCATCCCCGCATCTTCCTGGCTTTCGATGAACTCCGTGTCGAAGATCTCGATCAACGTTTCGCGCCGGCCGGGTTTCAATGTGTACTGGCGCAATTCGACGATCGGCGAGGCGAGTGCAGCGGGCTCCGGCATGGCATTCAGGGTCGGCTTCATCCGGCGTTCTCCAAAACAGGTTGATCATCCTGTTTATAAACAGACCGGTTGCCCTGTTTTGTCAACATGCTATCCTTCGGCAATGTCAGCAGAGATAAACATCCGGCCAAGGCGAGCCCGAGGCAAACGCTTCAACGACCCCGAAGGCATGCGCAGGAAAGTGCTCGATGTCGCGGAAGTCGCGTTTCAGGCACGCGGCTACCATGCTTCCAGCCTGGGCGACCTCATGACGGCGGCAGGCGTCAGCGGTGGCGCGCTGCATCATCATTTCCCGACCAAGAAGGCATTGGCGCTGGCGGTCATCGACGAACGCGTGGCGGCGGCGGTCGAGGAGACGTGGATAGCGCCGGTGCGGCAGGCGGCTTCGGCGCGCGAAGGCGTGCGTCAGGTGTTCGAAGCCGTGGCAGCCGAACTGGAACGGCAAGGTTTCGTACGCGGCTGCCCGCTCAACAATCTGGCGCATGAACTCTCGCTCGCCGATCCCGAATTCCGGATTGCCCTTGCCGGTATTTTTGCGGCATGGCGCCAGGCGATCGCCGACAAGATCAGGGCCGACCAGCGGGAGGGCAGGGAGCAAGGCACGGATCCCGAGCATCTTGCGCTGGTTGCCGTCGCCACCTATTCCGGCGCCATGTCGCTGGCCAAGACAGAGCAGCACGCCGGCCCGTTGCGCGATTGCCTTGCGGCGTTCGAGCGGAGCGCCGCCCACGCGGCATCATCGCAGGGCGGTCCGGGGGCGAGGCGACGTCGCAGAGTGCTGCGGCGGTTCGGCAGCACTTGAGGGCAAGCTACAGCCGAGCTTGCCGCCGATGCCGCGACGAGCGTGGAAAGCCGGTTGCTACTCGGCCAATGGCTTGATCGTCTCGTAACCGCTGAACTTTACTGCCGCCCGCTCTCCATGCTGAAATTCCCCGATGATGAATCGCCCTTCGTCCCTATTGCTGTCGCGGCGTGGTTTTCTGGTGCAGGCCGCCGGTCTTGCCGCGGCCAGTGCGCTTTCACGCCCGGCGCTCGGTCAGACCGGGCAGCGCATCCAGCCCGTCGACGCCACCTTCCTGTTCGTCGCCGATGTCCATGCCTGCCGCATGGCGAGCGGTTTGAGCCCCAATTGCCAGCAGGAAGGCAAGACGGACGCGGCGCTGTTGCGCAATGTCGCGGCGTTGAACGCCATCGGTGACAAGAAGTGGCCGGTCGAGATCAACGGCGTCGCCACGGGCTTGCGGTCGGCCGGCAGCCGCATCGGCACGCCGCTCGGACTTGCCGTCGGTGGTGACATCACCGACGACG
Organism: Mesorhizobium sp. B2-3-13; assembly: GCF_006442195.1. NCBI lineage: Bacteria > Pseudomonadati > Pseudomonadota > Alphaproteobacteria > Hyphomicrobiales > Phyllobacteriaceae > Mesorhizobium > Mesorhizobium sp. B2-3-13. The sequence continues at coordinate 134,758 of NZ_VFVQ01000013.1, read as the reverse complement.
GCGGCGGCCAGATCACCGAGCCCAGCGAAGGCACCCAACTCCTGCAGTTCAGCCAGCGCTATCAGCAAGGCATGGGGCCCGACCGCGTGCATGTTCCGGTTTATGTCGGCCTCGGCAATCATGACCTCGATCAGAACGGTCCGCCACATCATGTCGACTGGTACCGGCGCGAAATGCGCGATTATGTCGAGGTCAATCACCGCGCCGGCGTGTTCTTCAAGCCGCCGGTGCCGGCCACCAGCTACGACGTCGACACCGACTGCTATTCATGGGACTGGGGTGGCCTGCATCTGGTGCAGACCCATCGTTTCGCCGGCGACACCGGCCACGGCGCCGACAACAGCCTGCCTTGGCTCAAGCAGGATCTGGCGACCTATGCGGCGGACGGCCGCCCGGTCATCCTGTTCCAGCACTATGGCTGGGACAGTTTTTCGATGGAGCGGTGGGATACCGTCAAGAGAGTATTCGACGACGGCGGCAAGGGAGCGCCGCATTGGTGGAGCGATGCGGACCGCCAGGCATTGCTGGCGGCCCTGAAGGGCTACAACGTCGTTGCCGTCTTCCATGGTCATCAGCACGAGGTGCCGATGATCTATCAATGCGACGGCCTCGATCTCTTCAAGCCGAAAGCGGCCTACATGGGCGGCTTCGCTCTGGCACGTGTCACCGACGACAGCCTGGACGTCGTGTTGGGGCAAGCCAGCGACGATCATGGCGACGTGATTTTCACCAACGCCTTCAGCAAATCGCTGAAGACGTGAAAAGGGCCGCTCGATATGGCCCTTCCACAGCGATCAAACAGATTTCTTGACCTTGTCCTTCACGTCGCCATAGGCCTTCTGTACCTTGCCTGTGGTCTTGTCGGCCACGCCTTCGGCCTGCGTCCGCCTGTCGCTGGTCGCCTTGCCGGCGGCTTGCTTGACCGATCCTTTCACCTGCTTGGCCACGCCGGCGACCTGATCCTTGTTCACCATTTCCGCATCTCCCGGATCTTGTTCGCTTGAGCAAACGAGCCGGCACCGAGTCGGTTCCAGCAGCCGCTCCCTGTGTCGGCAAACAGTGCCTTTCGGCGGCTGGGCCGGCAGGCTAGGGTGCCGGCCGGCGCAGTCCGCAAGGAGCAACACCGCCAAGGGGGACAGATGTCTGAATTCACGCTCTATATCGGCAACAAATGCTTTTCGTCCTGGTCGCTCAGGCCCTGGGTGGCGATGCGGTACCTGGAGATACCGTTCGAAGAAGGATTCGTGCGGCTGCGCACGCCCGAGACCTTTGCCAATCTGGCGAAAGTTTCGCCGACCGGTCAGGTGCCCGTCCTGGTTCACAAGCCCTTGAATCGCGATGGCAGGATCGTCTGGGAAACCCTTGCCATCCTTGAATATCTCGCCCACCTTTTTCCTGGGAAAAAGCTCTGGCCGGCCGATATCGGCGCCCGGGCACTGGCGCGTTCGGCGGCGACCGAGATGCATTCCGGTTTTCGCGAAGTCCGCTATGGCTGGCCGATGAATTTGCGCCGGCCAAAGGGGCACAAGCCGCTCGATGCCGAGGGCGAGGCCCAACGTGCCCGCATCGAGGCGCTGTGGCGCGAGTGCCGTGAGAAACACGGCAAGGGCGGCCCGTTTCTGTTCGGTCATTTCAGTGCGGCCGATGCCATGTATGCGCCTGTCGTCACCCGTTTCGACACTTATGGCGGGGAGCTGGCGCCCGACACCAGGGCCTATGTGGACGCGGTTCTGGCTATACCGGCCATGCGCCAATGGTATGCCGAAGCCGCCGAGGAGACATGGCCGGAGCCGGGTCCCGACGAATAGGGCTGTCCGTGAAGCGGTTTTACCCAGGGATCGGGACGGGCCGCGTGAGGTGCTCTCAACTGGCGGATTTCGGGCCGATAGCGCAATATTTGACAGGCGGCTGAAACACGGATACAACAAATCTGTCGATATTTGTTTGACTGACTTTTGTTATCCGCGCTTTCGGGCGCGCCTTTGACGAACTTCCCACATCAAAAATCGAGACAAACGACGTTGTGCATCCGCACGGCGGCGAACGAATATTTGCCATGGAAAGGGTTCGTCATGAGCACCGGCACAGTTAAGTGGTTCAACGCCACCAAGGGTTTTGGTTTTATTCAGCCTGACGACGGCTCCGCCGACGTTTTTGTCCACATCTCGGCCGTGGAACGCGCCGGCATGCGCGACATCGTCGAGGGCCAGAAGCTCGGCTACGAGATGGTCCGCGACAACAAGTCGGGCAAGATGTCCGCCGACCAGTTGAAGGCGGCCTGAAGAAAGAATTCAGCCGTCCCGGTGACCACGGATGTACTGGCACCGGTGAATGGCGAATTCGGGCGCATGGCCATGGGGATCTGAGTTTCCAAGGTTTGTGCTGCCCATCAGGAGCTAGCCTGGTGCATCCAGTTGGATGCGCGGCGCTCCCAGGGAAGGTCAGGCGGTGCCTGGCCTTTTTCATTTTCCGCTTGTTGCCGCTGAAAATGCGCTGCGCATTGGGCTGAACGTGCTAAGGGACGCTCCAGCAATTTGAATCCGCTGCCGCATTGCTTTGTGCATGGTCCCGACCGAAGACCCGGTCTCGCCCTATCGGCACCAGGCTCCTGACAGGAGAAAGATTTTGACCGCTCATTCGAAGACAGCCGTCGATACGGCCGTGTCGCTGTTCAGCAAGACGCAAACCCAGTCGATGTCGCTCAATCGCATCAATTCCGAGCGCGATGCCGTCAGCCAGGCGCGGGAAGCCAAGACCGCGCGCTTGCGCGAGTTGCGGCTGGAGAAAGAGGCCGACGAGATGGCGGCCGCCGCAGCACTCGCGTTGCTGCCGAAACGAGCCGGAAAACGCTGATGGCCACCAAGCGCGTACCGTCAACGCCGATCGCCGCCGATGCGACCATCGCCGACATGGTCGAAACCCTCGACAAGCCGGTCGAATATGTCCGTCGCGTGCTGGAGAAACTCGAACGCTGCAAGCGCGCCCATGGCGATGCCCAGGTGCGCATCGGCGTGCGCGGCCGTGCCGAGTGCCCGAACTACCTCATCGAATATGTCCGCGAAGACGCCAAGACCCATGAGCGGGTGACCTATCAGGATGCCGCCTATAGCGGCAGCACGCATCGTGAGCTGGCGGCTCATCACATCGCGGAAGCCAGGAACTGGTCGCCCGAGGAAATGAACATCACGGCGGTTTCGGCGCTGATCGGCCGCCTGCGCAATCCGCGCGCACCATCATCGCGTTTCGCCGACGAGGACTGACATGGCCATAAAATTCTCCGCCAAGGACCAGCCGGCAGCGCCGGCTTCCGCCGCAAAGCCGGCCAAGCCGGTTGCCGCGCCAAAGGCGGCCGAGGCAGCGACCGATCTGTTCAAGTCGCCAGCGGACGCACCGAAGGGCAAGACCGGCAAGAAGAAGTAGCGCCTTGCCTGAGGACGCCGATCGCAATCTTGCTGCTTTGAAGCCGGTTGCCGTGGTAGCCGCGACCACCCTGGCTTCCTGTCAAGCAGGCATCGCTCCTGTGTTCGATTGCCAGAGCTGCGGCGCCTGCTGTTCTTATTCGGCCGAATGGCCGCGCTTTTCGACCGAGGATGACGCGCAGCTCGACCGCATCCCGGAAAAATACGTGGCGGCCGACCTGTCGGGCATGCGCTGTGACGGCGTGCGCTGTTCGGCCCTGTCCGGCGAAGTCGGCAAGTCCACCGCTTGCACCATCTACGAAATGCGACCGGATGTCTGCCGCGCCTGTATGCCCGGCGATGACGAGTGCCTCATGGCGCGCCGGGCGCTCGGATTTTCCACCGTTTAGCGCGCCTCCTGGCGGCGAATGCCATGGCTTGTGCGCACCCCGTTTGCTGGCTAGGCTGCGTCAGGGCAGGGCGCTGGAGGAGATCATCGTGAGCATCGAATTTCTATTGACATCGCTGATCGTCGTGGCTTCGCCCGGCACCGGCGTTCTCTACACGCTGAGCGCCGGACTCTCGCGCGGTGCGCGGGCCTCGATCATTGCCGCCTTCGGCTGCACGCTTGGCATCATCCCACATATGGCCGCTGCCATCACCGGTCTGGCGGCGCTGCTGCACACCAGTGCGGTTGCTTTCGAGACGCTGAAATATCTCGGCGTCGCCTATCTGCTCTACATGGCCTGGAATACGCTGAAGGAGAAGGGCGGCCTGAGCGTCGAGGACAATGTCGCGCCACGCTCGGCCGGCAAGGTGATCGCCACCGGCATCCTCGTCAATGTGCTCAATCCGAAACTGTCGATCTTCTTCTTCGCCTTCCTGCCGCAATTCGTCAGCACCACCGAGCCCAACGCGCTGTCGAAGATGCTGGAGCTCAGCTCGGTCTTCATGCTTTTGACCTTCGTGGTCTTCGTCGGCTACGGCATCTTCGCGGCGTCGATCCGCAGCCATGTCGGGTCGCGGCCGATGGTGCTGACCTGGATGCGCCGGACGTTTGCCGGCGCCTTCGTCATGCTCGGCGCCAAGTTGGCACTGGCGGACAGGTGATCGCGCGGCTCACAGCATGTCGCGGCGAATAGGGTTCGCCCGACCTGCTGTAAGCTTCTCATTTTATGCACGTCCCGGGACCGAGGACACTTCCGGCGACATGCATTAGCCCTTGACGTAACCCATGGCCTCGACGATCCGCCCGCCCGCGACGCGCATCAGGTTGACGCCGCGCAGCGAATTGCCGTCGGCCATCCAGTAGCGCCAGCGGATCGTGGCGCGGTCGCCGGCCACGAAAGTCTCTTCGAGGTCGAAGCGCGTACCGGGTGCGGTGGCGATCGCCGACCACAGCTCGACACAGGCTGCCTTACCGACGCGGCGCGCGCCGTCCGGCGCCGGCGTGGTGTTCTCGATCACGCAGTCCTGCGCCACCAGCTCGTCGAGAGCCGAGGGGTCGTGACGCTGGAACACGTCGTTATAGCGCCGCATGATTTCAGCCGTTTCGCCGGATCGGTTGGCCGCGGCGATGTCGATGATCGATTCCTGGGTCATCGGATTTTCTCCTTCCGTTCTTAGTGGGTTATGAGGTTCGCTTTCAGGGTGATCGCGGCGACGCCGGCCAGCGCCCGCGAGACGAGGCATCCCGCCTTGGCCGACTGCGCCAGCCGCTCGAAGTCGGCGGCGGCGAGACCGGCGACGTTCGCTTCCGTCTCAAGCTCGATGCGGGTAATCGTCGGCCCGGCCGCGGTGGCGCCCAGATGCACCTTTGCGATCGTGTGGATATCGCTTGCGATATGACCTTCGCTGCCGAGAATGGCGGTGAGCGCCATCGAGAAGCAGCCGGCGTGGGCGGCCGCGATCAGTTCCTCCGGATTGGTGCCGGGGCCGTTTTCGAAGCGGGACGGGAACGAGTAGGCGCCCTCGAACACGCCGCTGCCCAGCCTTAGCCGGCCGGATCCTTCCTTGAGTGTGCCGTGCCATTCGGCCGATGCGTCGCGAATTGTCATTGCTCTCTCCTTTGGTTGATGAATAGGGGCTCACGCGCCGTCGATAACGACCTTGCCGAACACGTCGCCCTGCATGAAATGCCGATATGCCTCGCGCGCTTCGGTAAACGGGAAGACCTTGTCGATGACGGGCTTCAAGCGATGCGCCGCGACGGCGGCGAGCATCGCCTCCAGGCCGCTGCGGCTGCCGACGAAGACGCGGCCGATGGTGACAAGACTGCGCTGGTAGACGGCGGCTGGGATCTCGACCGATCTGCCCTTCTGGTCCTGGACCGTCAGCAGTACGATGCGTCCGTAGAGGGAGCTTGCGATCAGCGATTGCGTAAAGGTCGCCGGCCCGCCGGTCTCGACGGTCAGATCGATGCCGCCCGTCGCCTCGCGCAGCTTGGTGCCCCAATCCGGCCTCTCGGCCGTTGCGATGACGAGGTCGGCGCCGAGCGCGCGCAACCGGCCGGATTTTTCGACACGTGAGGTGACAGCCGCCACGCGGCAGCCCATCAGCTTGGCAAACTGCAGCGCAAACAGCGCGACGCCGCCCGAGCCGATAACCAGCACCCATTGCCCCGGTTTTGGGACCTCGGAGCCGGTCAAAGCGCTCCAGGCCGTCACCCCCGCGCAGCTGAAGGTCGCGGCTTCATGCCAGTCGAGATGCTCAGGCAGCCGCACCGCCCATTGCTCGTCGAGCAAGGCATATTCACCGAGCATGCCGTCCAGCGTGCAGCCGAGCTGGTCGATGAGCCCGGCGTTGATACGGCCGTCGATCCAGCGCGCGAAATAGCTGCCGGTGACGCGGTCGCCGACGGCAAGGCGGGTGACACCATCGCCGATGGCCACCACTTCGCCGGCGCCGTCGCTCAGCGGCACGACGCCGGCCCGCGGCGCCAGCGGATAGGCGCCGCTGAGGATCATCGTGTCACGGCGATTAAGCGAGGTGGCGCGCACCCGCATCAGGATCTGATGCGGACCCGGCTGGAGGACCGCTTCCTCGCGCATCACCACTCTGTCGAGGCCGCCGTCCTCTCCTTCCAGCCGATACTTTTGCATCACTGCCTCCGCAATATGTAGACCGATTTACATATTATGTAGACCGATTGTCATATTCCGCGCAAGCCCTATAATGCGCACTCCTGACAGAGGTTGACATGGCGACGGACACACGCACGCGGATGATCGAGGCGACGGCACTGCTTTTGCGGCGGCGCGGCTATCACGGCACTTCGCTGAACGACATTTTGAGTGCCAGCGCCGCGCCGCGTGGCTCGCTCTATTTCCATTTCCCGGGTGGCAAGGACCAACTGGTCGTCGAGGTGACGCGCGCCAGCGTGGCCGACGTGACCGAGCGGCTGGGTGCCCAACTTGCGGCGGAAAGCGATCCGGCGGTCGCCGTCCACCACATTTACCAGTCCGTCGCCCGCATGCTGGAGGACAACGAGTTTTCGCTCGGCTGCCCGATCGCGCCCGTCGTGCTGGATGCGCCGAACGACGTGCCCGACCTCGAAGAGATCTGCCGTTCAGCTTTCGAGCAGTGGATAGGCTTGCTGCGGGATGCCTTCATCAGGGCAGGGGTCCCGGAGCGTCGCGCGCAGGCGCTGGCGCTGCTGGTCGAATCTTCGCTGGAAGGCCTGATGGTGATTGCCCGCGCCACCCGCGACCGTGCCCCGCTGCTGGCAGTGGCTGATGAAGTGGCTGCACTTATCGAACAGGCCGTGCTCGTCGGCAAGGTGGCGCAGCGTGCGGAGACTGCTGTCTGACGCTGGGTCCAACCGACCGCGGTGGAGCACCAGCCTCAACATGCAAAGAAAAGGGCGACCTTTCGGCCGCCCTTTCGAAAAATTTGCGAAGGTGGCTGGATTAGAAGTCCATGCCGCCCATGCCGCCCATGCCGCCGCCGCCCATGCCGCCAGGCATGCCGCCGCCAGCCGAGTCCTTCTTAGGAGCTTCGGCGATCATGGCTTCGGTGGTGACGAGCAGGCCGGCGACCGAGGCCGCGTCCTGGAGGGCCGTGCGCACGACCTTGACCGGGTCGACGATACCCATGACGATCATATCGCCATATTCGCCGGTCTGGGCGTTGTAGCCGAAGGTCGCGCCCTTGTTCTCGAGGATTTTGCCGGCGACGATCGATGCTTCCGCACCGGCGTTGGCCGCGATCTGGCGGGCCGGAGCCTGCAGTGCACGACGAACGATGTTGATGCCGGCGGCCTGGTCGGCGTTGACGCCGGTCACCTTGATGTTGGCCGAAGCGCGCAGCAGGGCAACGCCACCGCCGGCAACGATGCCTTCTTCCACGGCCGCGCGGGTCGCGTTGAGGGCGTCATCGACGCGGTCCTTCTTTTCCTTGACTTCAACTTCCGTCGCACCGCCGACGCGGATCACCGCAACGCCGCCGGCGAGCTTCGCCAGACGTTCCTGCAGCTTCTCCTTGTCGTAGTCCGAGGTGGTCTCCTCGATCTGCTGCTTGATCTGGGCAACGCGGCCCTGGATCTCGGCCTTCTTGCCGGCGCCGTCGACGATGGTGGTGTTCTCCTTGGAGATCGACACCTTCTTGGCGCGGCCGAGCATGTTGAGGCCGACATTCTCGAGCTTGATGCCGAGATCTTCGGAGATGACCTGGCCACCGGTGAGGATGGCGATGTCTTCCAGCATGGCCTTGCGGCGATCACCGAAGCCCGGCGCCTTGACGGCGGCGATCTTCAGGCCGCCACGCAGCTTGTTGACGACCAGCGTGGCCAGGGCCTCGCCTTCGACGTCTTCCGAGATGATGAGCAGCGGCTTCGAGGTCTGCACGACGGCTTCGAGGACCGGCAGCATGGCCTGTAGGTTGGAGAGCTTCTTCTCGTGCAGGAGGATGTAGACGTCCTCGAGCTCCGCAACCATCTTGTCGGCGTTGGTGACGAAGTAGGGCGAGAGGTAGCCGCGGTCGAACTGCATGCCTTCGACGACCTCGAGTTCGGTCTCGGCGGTCTTGGCTTCCTCGACCGTGATGACGCCTTCGTTGCCGACCTTCTGCATCGCTTCCGCGATCATCTTGCCGACCGACTCGTCGCCATTGGCCGAGATCGTGCCGACCTGGGCGACTTCCTCGGAGGTCTTGATCTTCTTGGCGGCCTTGCCGAGAGCGGCGACCACTTCGGTGACGGCCAGATCGATGCCGCGCTTCAGGTCCATCGGGTTCATGCCGGCGGCAACCGACTTGTGGCCTTCCTGGACGATCGACTGCGCCAGAACGGTCGCGGTTGTGGTGCCGTCGCCGGCGATGTCGTTGGTCTTCGAAGCAACTTCGCGGACCATCTGCGCGCCCATGTTCTCGAACTTGTCTTCAAGCTCGATTTCCTTGGCGACGGTGACGCCGTCCTTGGTGATGCGCGGGGCGCCGAACGACTTGTCGATGACGACGTTGCGGCCCTTGGGGCCGAGCGTGACCTTCACCGCGTCGGCGAGGATGTTGACGCCGCGCAGCATGCGCTCGCGGGCGTCACGGGAGAATTTTACGTCTTTGGCAGCCATGTTTTAGCTCCTGGCAGGGGCTCGGATAGAGCCCGAAAAATTCAAGTTGAAGATGAGGCCGATGATCAGCCGATGATGCCCATGATGTCGGATTCCTTCATGATCAGAAGGTCTTCGCCATTGAGCTTGACTTCGGTGCCCGACCACTTGCCGAACAGGATGCGGTCGCCGGCCTTGACGTCCAGCGGGACCAGCTTGCCAGCTTCGTCACGAGCGCCGGAACCGACGGCGATGATCTCGCCTTCCTGCGGCTTTTCCTTTGCCGTATCCGGGATGATGATCCCGCCGGCGGTCTTGGATTCGGATTCGACCCGGCGAACGACCACGCGGTCATGAAGCGGGCGGAACTTCGACTTTGCCATTTTTTCTTCCTCGAATGAGAACGGTGAGAACAGTTCCTCCGTCCGGCGGTGCCGGACACGTGGTTAGCACTCACCAAAGGCGAGTGCTAACGTGGCGCTGAAATAGGCCGCCGACCTGCGAGAGTCAAGGCACGCGGACGCCTCTTGGCACGATGGCGATGAACTTATCGAAGCCTGGCCGAACCGAGCACCAGAAGCGGGCAACGCTCCGCCAGGGGATAGCTGCCGCTTGGCACGACACGCACCTGGTCGAACCAGGCACCTGCCTCGTCCTTCAGCATGGCTAGTGTCGCGAAACTGTACCTCGTTTCGGAGCCCGCATAGACGTCGATCGTGTCGATGGATGCCATGCTCCATCCCGTGCGTGCGGCAAGGGCTTCCCGATCCGGAAACAGCTCGTCGAATGCCGTACGGATTGCCTGCACACTGACGGTGTTGTCGCAGTCGTCGGTCGTGCACGCCATTGCGATCCGCCATTTGAGCGCGTGGAAATTCTCGACCCCGCCAGCCAGGACCAGCGCTTCGATGCGGCACAGGTCATCCGCTGCTTCCGGCCGCGCGAAAACGCGGATCGCCGCATGCCTGCCAGGTTTCAGCACCCTTGCGATTTCGCCGAACAGCGAACCGCGCGCGACTTTGGAATCGACGGCCGACAGGCATCCGTCGCCGATGACGGCGTCGAAACTTGCCCGCTCGACGGGTAGGTCAAGCCAGTTGCCGGCCATCGCCCTTCGCGAGACGCTGTCGCCGGCCCATACGCCGGAAATCATGGTTGCCGATTGATCGATCGCCAAGATAGACCTGCCCAGGCTTGCCAGTTCGGGGGTTACGCCGAGGAGGAGGACATCGGCGTTCCCGAGATCAAGTTCGCGATCGAATATGCCGACGGTTTCCGGAGTTGGCCGCAGCGGGGCGTCCAGGAGCTTCCAGTGCCGATGATAATTGTCCCAATGATTCGTCATTCAAACCCGTCGGAGCTCAGGAAGGTCTGGCATCGCCTGATTAGAGCCGCTTAATAGAAGCGGGCATGGAAGCCAAAGGGGGATAGCCGTGGCGCGGGTCACTGTCATAACGCATGAGCATGACCGGTTCCTTGGCAAGCGCAATCTTATGTTGCGCAGGGGCAGCCCCTATTTGCTTTTCGATGTTCTGGAGAACCTGAAAAGGCGCGGCCATTCGGTGCGGATTCAACAAGGCCTGTCGAAAACATACAATGCCGATATCGCGGTTCTGCATGTCGATGCAACGATAATGCCGGCAGACTATCTCTCTTATGCCAGGAGTTTCCCATTCTGCCTCAATGTAGGGGCGGGAGACATATCGAAACGACGGATCAGCGGAGCGCTGATAGGCGAGGGCGACACCTGGCAAGGCCCCGTCATCGTCAAGAGCAACCTCAACAATCGAGGCATTCCGGAGACGCTCCTCAATCGGCGATCAGCGCGTGCCGGCAAGTCGCTGCCTTTTCCGCATCTGCCGGCCCTGCGGTCCTATGAAGTCCATGGAACTCTCGGCGACGTTCCAGATGGCGTCTTCGACTGCGATGATCTCGTCGTGGAAAAGTTCATTCCGGAACCGGAGCCCGACGGCTTTGCCGTTCGTTTCTGGGTGTTTTGCGGAGAGCGCGAACGCTGCACCCGCTACGTCTCGCCCAACAGCCTGGTCAAGGCATCGGAAACGATCCGACGCGAACCTGTCCCGGTTCCCGACGAACTGCGCGAGCGGCGGCGTAAACTCGGCTTCGACTACGGGAAATTCGATTTCGTCATGCATGAAGGCAGGGCCATCCTCCTCGATGCCAACAAGACTCCCGGCCGTCCCCAAAATCTGGTGAAGATGTTCGCGGCCGGCGCTGCCGATCTGGCCGACGGTTTCGAAGGCCTCATCCGCCGGGCGAGATAGTCTCCGGTCGGCATTGGTTAGAGAAACAACCGCAACTGGGTGTGGATGATCGACCGGTAATCCTCGATCGTGCGCCGGCTTTCCGCTTCGCCTTGCGCAAGCGCCAGGCGCACGACGCCGCCGGCGAGCTGGAAGATCAGCAGGACCATGCGTTCGAACTGCTCGTGCTTCTCCGGCTCGAGCAAGGCGATGACATGGTCGCAGAACATCTTGGCCTGATTCCGGGTTTCGGCGATGTCGAGATTCTTGAGCGCCTTGTCGGCCTGGATGGCGTTCTGCAGATCCTGGATGGCCGGATCGCCGGCGACACGGCTGAGATAGTCGTCAAGCAGCCGGTCGGCCGCGACGATGACGTCCTTGGCTTCGCGGACATCGGCGATGATCGCCGCCAGGCGCGCCCGGCTGACCTCCGAAAACCGCTCATAAAGCATCGCCAGGATCGCCGACTTGTTGGGGAAGTAGTGATAGACGGTGGCGATCGGCCCGCCCGCCAGCATGCCGACCTCCTTCATGGTGACGGCATCGATGCCCTTCTCGCCGATCAGCCGCATGGTCGTCGACAGGATGGCGTCGATGCGCTCGCGGCTGCGCTCCTGCTTGGGCCTGCGCCTTGGCTCGGTGGCCGTTCGACTTGCTTCCGTCATGCGCCGATCTTTCGCACAGGTTCCCAAATTCCGGTTGACAAGAAATATGATCAAGTATCAGGTTCTGAATGCTGACAGAGTGTCAGCTTTTCTGCCGCGCGGCAAGGACGTTGGGGAGGCGCCTTTGACTTCGACAAGTACCAGTCTTCAGGGCGATGGCGACTGGCTGGTTGGCAATCCGACCGGCGGGCAGCTTGCCTCGGCCTTGTGGATCGGGTCGGTCGGCCTGCTCATCCTAGGCCTGCAGCCCGTCCTGCTTGGTGCCCTCTACACCGAGGGCCATGTCAGCGGCGACGAACTGGCACTGGTCGCCACAGCCGAGATGATCGCCATCGCTATTGGCTCGGCGAGCGTCGCGATGCTGCTTTCCGCCCGCAATATGCGCTGGAAAGGCGCGGTCCTCCTGCTGCTGCTGGCGGTGGCGAATGTCTGGACGGCCTATGCCGCCGGGGCCAACACGCTGATGGCGGCGCGCGCGCTGGCCGGTCTTGCCGAAGGCGGCCTTGTCGCGGTCGCCACCGAACTGATCGCCCGTTCGCGGCGCGCCGAACGCATCGGCGGCTATTTCGTCACCATGCAGACGCTGGCGCAATGCGCTCTTGCCCTGCTGCTGGCGCTCTATGTCATCCCCGCCGCCGGATCGGCGGGGGGCTTCCTCGTTCTCGCGATCGTCTGCGTCCTGTCGCTCGTCGTCGCCTTTATTGTCCCCGCCGACTATGCCGACCTGCCGAAGGAAGAGAACCTCGCCAATGTGCTGACGGTTCCTTCGGTCACCGCGCTCTTGTCGGTCTTCTGCTACTTCATGTTCTTCGGCGCCGTCTGGGCCTTTCTGGAGCCGCTCGGCGCCCAATTCGGCATCGATGGCCGCACCATCGGCCTGATCGTCTCGGCCAGCCTCGCGGCGCAGGTTCTGGGCGCGATGACGGCGACCGTGTTCGAGGCGCGCGTCGATTATCGCGTTGCCATCGTGGCGATCGGCATCGTCGCGCTCGTCGCCTCGCTCGTGCTTGCCAGTGGACCTGGCCTCACGACATTCTGGGTCGCCGCCCTGGTCATGGGTTTTATCCTGCTCTTCATCGTGCCCTACCAGATCCGGCTGGCGATCACCGCCGACGAGACACGCACCGCCGTGCTGCTGATACCGGCTGCCCAGCTTTTCGGCCTTGCGACCGGGCCGGTCGCGGCGTCGCTGCTCATCGAGGGCAAGGATTTTCGCCCGGTTCCGGAATTCGCCGCCGCAAGCGCCGTCGCCAGCGTGGCGTTGCTTGGCCTGTTTGTCCTGGTGGCGCGGCGTCGCCGCGCGATTGCGTGAGCACCATGTCGAACAGCTGGAGCAACTGGTCCGGCTTTGTCACCGCCGAGCCGCGGCTGCTTGCCAGTCCGGCCGATGCGGGCGAACTCGGCGATCTCATTCGCACCGCGCCCGGCCCGGTCCGCGTCGTCGGCGCCGGTCACTCCTTCACGCCGCTGGTGAAGTCCCAAGGCACCATCCTGTCGCTGGAGAAGCTGGAAGGGCTGGTCTCGCATGATGCGAAAAAACATCAGGCGCGCGTACGGGCAGGGACGCGGCTTGGTTCGCTCATGCACATCCTGCAAGGCATCGGCCAGGGCCTGCCCAACATGGGCGACATCGACCGCCAGGCCATAGGCGGCGCGCTGGGCACGGCTACCCATGGCTCCGGGCCGACGCTCGGTGCCTATCACACGCAGCTGGAAACGGTGCAGATCGTCGACGGGCTTGGCAAGGTCCGCGAATTCAAGCGGGAAGGGGATCAGGAGACGATCCATGCCATCGGCGTCGCCCTCGGTGCCTTCGGTGTGCTCAGCGAAGTGACGCTGAACAACATCGCGAGCTACCGGCTGCGCCGCCGCAAATGGGTGCTGCCGATCGTCGACATGCTGCGCGATTTCGAGACGATGATGGCCGCGCATCGTTCGGCTGAATTCTATTACATTCCCTTCTCCGGCTACGCCCAGTTCATCGCCAGCGACTTCAGCGCCGAAGCCACGACGGTGCGCCCGACCGACGATGATGAAGGCTCGTTGCGCACGCTGCGTCGCTTGCGCACCGGGCTTGCCTGGCTGCCGGCGCTGCGCCGCCGGCTGATCCTCGGCGCCGTCGCCAAGGTGCCGGCCGAGGATTATGTGCAGGACTGGTTCAACGTCTATGCCAGCGACCGGCAGACCAGGTTCAACGAAATGGAATATCACCTTCCCTTCGAGGAGGGGCCGAAGGCGCTGGCCGAGATCATCGAACTGACCGAGAAGCATTTTCCGGAAGTCTATTTTCCGATGGAGGTGCGGTCGGTGGCCTCAGACGAATTCTGGCTCTCGCCCTTTCACAAAAGGCTCACCTGTTCCATTGCCATCCATCATGACGCGGCGAACGATCCGCTGCCGTTCATGCGTGCGGCCGAGCCGATCTTCCGCAGACATGGCGGCAGGCCGCACTGGGGCAAGATGCACAGCCTGAAAGCGGCCGACCTGAAAAAGCTCTATCCGCGCTGGGACGATGCGATGGCGGTGCGCCGCGACATCGATCCGCAGGACCGTTTCGTCTCGCCCTACATGGCCGACCTGTTCGGCATTGAACCCAGTCCTTTTGGCATCTAGCGATGAAGGCTTATTTCGCCACGCTTTCGGATGCGCTGAAGCAGGCGGGCATCCTCCAACCCTGCCTGCTGCTCGACCTCGACCGGCTGGATGGCAACATCGCCCTGGTGAAGGAGAGGCTTGATGCCAGCCTTGCCGTACGACTGGTCGACAAGTCGCTCGCTTGCCTGCCGCTGCTCTCCCATGTCGGCAAGGCGCTTGGAACCCAACGCTTCATGACCTTCCATCCGCCGATCAGCGAGGCGGTGCTGAGCGCGTTTGCGGATGCGGATCTGCTGTACGGCAAACCGATGCCGGTCGGCGCGGCAAAGGCCGCGCTTTCCAGAGGCGATGCAGTCTGGTCGCGAGTATCTTGGCTGATCGACACACAGGAGAGATTGGCTGAGTATGGCGCTCTCGCTGACGAACTCGGCGTCGAGCTGCGCATTGTTTTCGAAATCGATGTCGGACTGCATCGCGGCGGCTTTGCCGAACCGGAGGCTCTGTCGCGGGCGCTGAAGGCGCTGCCGGCCCACAAAGGGCTGCGCTGCGAAGGCGTCATGGCCTATGAGGCGCATGCGCCGCACATACCCGCCCTGTTCGGCGGGCCGGCCAAGGCGTTGGCGCAAGCCTCGCAACGGGCCGCCGCTTTCATCGCGCGCCTCGGTATGGACCAGCGCCACATCTTGAACATCGGTGGCAGCAAGACCGCGCTGCTTCATCATGGCGGTGCTGCCAATGAAGTGTCGATCGGGTCGGCCTTCGTGCTGCCCCGCGATTTCGACACGCCAGGCCTCGATGGCTTCCGGCCGGCGGCCTTCATCGCGACGCCGATCCTGAAAGTGGTCGAGCCAATGCTGCCCGGCCCACCTGCGGTCTCGCGTCTGCTCCAGGCGCTCGGCCGGTTTCCGCGCAAGGGCTGCTATCTCTATGGCGGCAAATGGATGGCCGAACCGGTGTTTCCCGAAGGCCTGACGACGAACGGCCTGCTTGGCCTGTCCTCCAACCAGCAATTCATGGGCTTGCCCGCCGCGGCCGCCGTCAGGCCGGGCGACTGCGCGTTCCTGCGACCGACGCAGAGCGAAGCCGTGCTGCAGCAGCTCGGGCCGATCGCGGTGCTTTCCGGTGGCAGGATCGTCGACCGCTGGCCGGTGCTGCCGATGATGTAAGTGTCCGGGCCATCTCCTGATAGTTGACTTAGTCAAGTAAATGTTTGATCCTGTGCCAGCAGGAGATGACTCGATGACAATCCACCATCAACCCGACAAGGCTGCACCCAGCAAAAACCTGATCGATGCGGTGCGGGCCTTCAACCGCTTCTATACCCGTCAGATCGGACTGCTCGACGAAGGGCTGCTGAAGAGCGCCTTCTCGCTGACCGAGGCGCGCGTGCTCTACGAGCTGGCGCATCGTGACGGACTGACCGCGACCGACCTCGGGCGCGATCTCGGCCTCGACGCCGGCTATGTCAGCCGTTTGCTGAAGAAGTTCGAGCGCCTTCATCTCATCTCCAGGGTCACCCTGGTTTCGGACGCGCGGCAATCGTCGATCGCGCTGACGCCGGCGGGCAGGAACGCGTTCGCACCGCTGAACAAGGATTCGCACGACCAGGTCGCGGCGCTGCTCGATCGGCTGCCCGCGTCGGAGCAGGACCGGCTGGTCAATTCCATGCGCACGGTGCAGCGTCTGCTGGATGACAGTGGCGAGCCGAAAATCCCTTATCTGCTGCGGCCGTTGCAGGTCGGCGACATTGGCTGGATCATCCGCCGGCAAGGGATGCTCTACGCGCAGGACTATGGCTGGGACGAAACCTATGAGGCGCTGGTCGCCGAAATCCTCGCAAATTTCGTGAAATCCTTCGATCCGAAATGGGAGCGAGGCTGGATCGCCGAGCGGGAAGGCGAGGTCGTCGGCTCGGTCTTCGTCGTGCGCAAGTCGGACCAGGTGGCCAAGCTGCGGCTGCTCTATGTCGAACCTTCGGCGCGCGGCCTCGGCATCGGCAAGCGCCTGGTCGACGAGTGCATCGGCTTTGCCCGCGCCAGGGGATACAAGACGCTGACCCTATGGACCAACGACATTTTGACCGCGGCCCGGCACATCTACCAGGCGGCCGGTTTCAAGCTGATCGCGGAAGAGCCTCACCATTCCTTCGGCAAGGATCTGGTTGGACAGAACTGGGATCTGGAGCTGTAGCGGCGCGTCATGCCTTGACCGGCACCCAGATCTCCAGCCCGCCATTACCTGTGCGTGCATCGAATTCGGGCCCATAGCGCTCGAATTCCGGCGCGTCGGCGATTTCGTGGCCGGAGGCCGGCAGCCAGCTGTTCCAGATCGTGTTGATCGTACGCCGGATGGTCGAGATGTGCTCGCGATGCGTGAAAACGGCGTATTTCTGCGCCGGAACCCGCACCCGGTAGAATTCCTTCGGCAGATCCGCGAAGTCGCGCACTTCGACGCCGACGACATAGTCGAAATTGCCGGCATCGTCGCCATTGAGGCAGACACCATAGAAAACGCCGGCGACTTCGCCGGGTATGTTGCCGATGTAGGGGCTGAAACGCTGCCACTGCATCGGAATGCCGGCGCTCGATTCGCAGCTGTAGCGCTCGCCGAAGCCGGCGATGAGGAAGGGGCGGCTGGTCTCGAAGCGCGGTGGTTCGAGGCTGGCGAGCAGGGTGTGGTCCATCAGGATAGGCTCCACGAGATCAGGGGTCTTGGTCGAACCTTGCGCGCGCACCAGTTCCGGCGTGGTGCCGAACTGGTCGCGGAAGGCACGGGTGAAAGCCTCATGCGAGTTGTAGCCGGCGTCGAGCGCGACGCACAGGATGTCGGGCGCCCCGCCGGCGAGCCTGCGCGCCGCCTCGGTCAGCCGGCGCGAGCGCATGTAACCCATGACAGAGCGGCCAGTGGCGGCGCCGAAGGCGCGCGTCACATGAAAGCGCGACACGCCGCTGCTTTGGGCGATGTCGTCGAGCGTAACAGCTTCCGGCAGATGGCTTTCGACAAACCATAGCGCTTTCTCGGTCGGGTTCATGGGTTCCTCGCATGTGGCGTCCTCACTCTGGCGCCTCGTTGCCGCGCCAGTTTGATCGAAATTGCGCATGGCGCAAATGGGCGATCGGGCCGCGCGGTCTCGTCCGCGTGGCCTATCGTCTATTGGTGGCTCGGATAGCCGGAAAATTGCCTTGAAGGCCGACTGGTTCAAAGAGCAGACTGGTTCAACGGTAGCGCGCCTGGTTCCATTTGTGGCCAAGCAGCGAAAGGATGATGATCAGCCCGTTGAAGAACTGGACGTAGAAGCCGCTGAGCCCAGCCGCCACGACGCCGGTTTGGATAAACGACACCGTGACGGCGCCGATCGCGCCGCCGGCCACGGTGCCGATGCCACCCCAGGTGGGCGTGCCGCCGACGAACACCGAGGCCAGCACCGGCAAGAGATAACCGTCGCCGGCGGTTGGCCACCAGGTGAAGTTGATCATTACGGAGAACGTGCCGGCGATCGCGGCCCCGATGCCGACGAAGACGAACACCTTCACCCGCACGCGCTTGACGTCGATGCCCATCTGCTGGGCACTGTCGGGATTGTCACCGACCACCTTCACCTGCGCGCCGAAGCGGTGGCGGTTGTAGAGCATCGCCGACAGCACGACGAAGGCGATGGCCCAGAAGATCTGCACCGGAATGCCCAAGAACTGGCTGGAGAAGATCCTGTAGGCCCAGCTGTCTGCAAGCCCGGTTAGCGCCAGCGACTTGCCCTCGTTGATGATCTGGATCAGGCCACGCAGCAGGAAATTCATGCCGAGCGTAGCGATGAGCGACGACAGCCCGCCATAGACGACCAGCGACCCGACGAGGAAGCCGAGCAGCATGCCGGTGACGATCGCCGCAATGATGCCGAGGAACGGATCGTAGCCGGCCTGGACGACCAGCGCGAAGACCCACGACGCAAAACCCATCGTCGCGGGAAACGACAGGTCGATCTCCCCGCAGGTGACGACAAAGACCAGCGGTACCACCACGAAAAGCGCCACCGGCAGCGTCGTCAGTACGGAGCTGTAGAGATACCAGGTGGTGAAGACGGTCGGGTTGGCGATCATGAACACCGCCATCATGACGATGAACACGCCGAGCGTGCCAAGCGATGCACGGTTGTCAAGGATGAAGCCGCGCATCCAGTGATCGGACGGGTGCTTCCACTCGTTCTGGGAACTGCCTTGGCGGGAAATGCCGGCCGCCGGCTCGTGCAGATCGGGCTCCATGGTCTTGCTCATCGTGCTCTCTGCTCCGCGTCGCCGGTGTCGTGCAGTCCGGCCAACCCGCCCGGATGCGCGACGTCTTCCATGAAATTGATGAGGTCTTCGGCCGACTTGACCTCGCTCCGGTCGGCGGTGAGCGCGACCTTGCCGCGGTCCAGCACCACGAAGCGATCGGCGATGTCGAAGACATGATGGATGTTGTGGCCGATAAACAGGATCGAGCGGCCGCTCGCCCGCACCTGGCGCACGAAATGGAAGACCTTGGCGGTCTCGGTCAGAGACAGCGCCGTGGTCGGCTCGTCGAGGACGATCAGTTCAGCCTGCTTGTATATGGCGCGCGCGATCGCCACGCCCTGGCGCTCGCCGCCCGATAGCTGGCCGACGATCGAGTGCGGCGTGAATACTTTCGAGGTGAAGCCGATCTCGCGCATCAGCCGACTCGCCTCCTCGATTTCCTTGCTGACCTTCAGCCAGCCAAGAAAACCGGTGAGTTCGCGGCCCATGAAGATGTTGCGCACGATCGTCTGCTGCACCGCCAGCGCCCGGTCCTGGAACACCGTTTCGATGCCGGCCTCGCGCGAACGTGCCGCACTCCATCCGGTCACCGGCTTGCCGCGGATGAGGATCTCTCCGCTGGTCGGCTGGACCACGCCGGAGAGGATCTTGATCAGCGTCGACTTGCCGGCGCCGTTGTCGCCGATGAGGCCGACCACCTCGCCGCGGTCGACGCTGAGATTGACCCCGCCCAATGCATAGACGTGGCCGTAGGACTTAGCGATGTCGCGCAGTTCTATGAGACGTTCGGCCATCGGATCCTCGCTTGATTGTCTCGCACCAGCTTTCTCGCCAGCGGTCCCGCCGGCCGGGGCCTGATCCCGGCCGACGGCTTGGGAGGTCAGCGCAGCGCCTGCTTGGCGAGTTCTGCGACAATCTCGTAATTTTCGGGCGTGACGAAACCGGCGCCGGTGTCGACATTCATCGGCGCCAGACCCAGCACCACCTGCTGGCACAGGCTGAGGATCGGCAGATAGCCCTGCAGGAATGGCTGTTGGTCGGCCGTCAGCTGCACCCAGCCGCCCTTGAAGCCCTCAACGATCTGCGGGCTGGTGTCGAAACCGAAGTTGAAGATATCGCCGGGCTTGCGCCCCGCCGCCTGCATGTAGGTGGGGACATTGCCGAGCATCTGTCCGCCGGGGTAACCAACCATCTTCACATCCGGGTTGTTCAACAGAGCCGCGGTGATCACCGGTATCGCGAGATTGGGATCCGCCGCCCATTCGGTCGCCGAACTGATCTGAACCACGTCGATGCCGGCCTCCTTCAGTGCCGCGACCGTGCCGCGCTCGCGCGCGCCGCGGCTCTCATTGTCGAACGGCCCGATCATGATCGCCTTGTCGCCGGCCTTCAGCTTGGCCAGCTTGAAAGCTTCGGCGCCGAGTGCGCGGCCCTGCTGCTCCTGCTGGGCGCCGACATAGCCGCCGCCGAATGCCGCGACGACGGTCGGTACGGGGACGTTCTGGTACATCATCTTGATGCCGTCCTTATGCGCCTCTTCAGCGAGCGGCATGATGGCAGAATCGCCGGGATGGCCCATCATGGCAATGCCGTTTGGCTTTACCGCCACCGCCTCGCGCAATTGCTGCACCATCTTTTCGATGTCCCAGCCCGAGAAGATGTAGTCGACCTTCGGCCCGAGATCGGCCGCGGCCTGCTTGGCGCCATTATAGACGATGGTGCCGAAGGCGTCGCCCTCGGCGCCGCCGACGAAGAAGCGGATGTGGACGTCCTTGCACCATTGGCCATCGAGCGCCTGCGCCGGCAAGGTGGAGATTGCGGCGGTAAGCGCCGTGGCGGCCGCCACCACGGTCGTCCGCAGAAGTGTCGTTCTGATCGCGATGCTCATGCACGTTCCTCCCATTGTTTCCCTCGTCAGCCGAGGGGCCTTTGAACGATTGCTTTGGCAGTACCACTTGCGGCCGGCTCCTCCCGCCGACCGGTCCTCACGCCGGATTTGGCAGGTAGCTCGCACCTCCCCGGCATAGCTTGAGATACTCCAGCGCGCGTGCCTGCCCCGTGATCTCGAGGTCGCCGCGATAGACCGGGTCGTGCCAGCCTTCGATGTCGATCGCACCCTTGTATCCGGCCAGCCGCAATTCGCTGATCACCCGCGTCCAGTCACTGTCGCCGAAGCCTGGCGTGCGCATCTGTACGAACGGCAGACGGCCGAACACGCCGTGCTCGCGAATGACGTCCCAGCGCACCGTCGCGTCCTTGCCATGGACGTGGAAGATGCGTGGCGCCCATTTGCGGATCTGCGGCATCGGATCGATCAGATAGACGAGCTGGTGGCAAGGCTCCCATTCGAGGCCGAGATTGTCGTCAGGCAACTCGTTGAACATCAGCTCCCAGGCGTCCGGATTGTGGGCGATGTTCCAGTCACCAGCAGCCCAGTTGCCGTCCATCGCACAGTTCTCGAAGGCGATGCGAACGCCCTTGTCGTCGGCGCGCTTGGCCAGCGGCCCCCACACCTCGCGAAAGCGCGGCAGGCTGTCTGTCAGCGGCTTGCCGCGGAGCCGGCCGGTAAAGCCGCAGACCATCGAGGCGCCGAACAAATGCGCATTGTCGATGACCGTCTCCCAGGCCTGGAGCACGCCACGGTCGACATCGCCGCCCTCCAGCGGATTGCCGAACACGCCGAGCGACGACACCGTGACATCGGCATCGCCGATCGCCTCGCGGATCTGGCCCGCCAGCCGGGGCAGGTCCTTGCCACCCAGTGTCTGCCAGAAGAAGGGCTGGATGCTCTCGAAGCCGAGCGGCAGGATTGCCTTGATATAGGCGGCCGGGTCGTCGAGGTTGGCCCGCACCATGGTGCCGATCCTGATGTCGAGGAGCGGGTTTGGCATCATTGTGCTTCCTTTGCGATCATCACGCGGCGTCCGGTTTCGGCGCTCTCGATGGCGCCAAAGACCATGGCCAGACTCTTGATATTGTCGGCGCCGCGCGTTTCCGGCTCGGTGCCGGTCTCGATGGCGCGCATGAAATCCCTGATGATACCGAGATGGCCGTCGACGCGGTCGGCGGGATCGAGCGCGGGCACCTCGATTGGCTGAATTTTGTCGAACATGCCGTCGCGGCCCGGCACTACCATTTCCGCCTTCAACCCTTCATGGCCGTCCCAGATCAGGCTGCCGCGCTCGGCGACGATGCGCCAGCTGCCCTCCCAACTGGTGCGGAAGCCGGCCGCGCACCAACTGCCCGCATAGGTGAAGACCTTGCCGCCGCCGAGATCGAAGACCGCGCTGGCCGACGAGCCCTGTCGGTACCAGGAATTGGCCGGTTCCCATTCCTGGCAATGGACGCCGGCCGGCTCGCCATTGACCATGTAACGGGCGGCGTCGAATGCGTGGATCGCCATGTCGAGCAGCAGCACATGGGCCATCTCCTCGCGAAAACCGCCGAAATGTGGTGCGACGAAAAAGTCGGCGTGGATGCTGGTCGGCTTGCCGATGGCGCCGGAGTCCAGAAATCTCCGGATGCGCCTGACATCGGCGACATAGCGGCGGTTTTGGACGACGGCATGGATGCGCCCGGCCTGGCGGGCGGCCTCGACGATGGCGCGGGCATTCTCCGGGCTATCGGCGAGCGGCTTTTCCGTCAGCAGATGGCAATGATGGGCAAAGGCGGAAAACGCAACGTCGCGCCGGGCGGCGGGAACCACCACATCGAAGACCGCTTGCGGTCGGGTCTGGTCGAGCACGGCGTCGAGACTGGTGCCAATGACGGCACCACCAAGGTCGTATTCGCGAGCCCTGGCCTTTGCTCTGTCGGCATCGAGATCGACAAGGCCGACAATGGCGAGCCCGTCGATTTGCCGCGCGGCATCGAGCCAGGCCTTGCTCATCGCTCCGCAGCCGACCAGAACGGCGTCGATCATCCAGCGCTCCTCCTCTCGGCCCCTCCAGGCCGATCGTCCCGGCGTTCACGGCGTGACCGTAAACGTTTTTCCGTAAACGTTTACGAGAACACACCCGAAGGCGTAGAATGTCAATCGGCCGCCCATGAAAATCGTCGTTGCGCCTTGGCCCGGGCGGCCACCGGTGCTAGCCAAGCAAGGGGGAGAACAGTCACTTGGCGTCCAGCATTCACGACCTTGCCCGTCACCTGAACATTTCGATCGGCACGGTGTCGCGCGCCCTCAACGGCCGCGCCGACGTCAATGCCGACACACGCCAGCGCGTTCTCGAGGCGGCCAGGGCTCTCAACTATTCGCCGAACCAGTCCGGTCGCAGTCTCAGGCAAGGCGCTACCCACTCGATCGCCTTCATGCTGCAGCCGCATCCGGGCGACCAGGAATACGGCGAGCCTTTCTTCATTCCGTTCCTGACTGGATTGCAGGGCCGGCTCGCCGAAAGCGGGCTGGATCTCATCGTGGTGATGGGCGCGCCGGGCGACTATCAGCAGGAGCGCCTGCGGCGTGTCGTCGAGACGCGCCGTGCCGACGCGGTTGTGCTGGCCTGGACGCGGCGCGAGGATGAGCGCATCGACTATCTGACCCAGGCCGGCTTCCCCTTCGCCACGCTCGGCCGCAGCCGCTCCGGCGACAAGGCCTACCCCTCGCTCGATCTCGATTTCGAAAAAGCAGGCGCCGACGCGGTCGATCGGCTGGTGGCGCGCGGCCATCGCCGGATCGCCGCCATCCGCCCATCGCTCGATCTGAATTTCGGCTATCTGTTCCTCGACGGCTACCGCAAGGCCTTGCGCCGGCATGGCATCGCCGTCGATCCCGGCCTGATTGCCGACGGCTTCATCAATGAGGCCGGTGGCTACGAAGTGACACCGCAGGTGATGCGCCGCAAGGACCCGCCGACAGCCATTATCTTCAACAATGACGCAATGGCGCTTGGCGGCTGCAAGGCGCTGGCCGAGATGGGCATCAAGCCCGGTCACGACATGGCGGTGACCGTCATCGTCGATACGCCGCTCTGCCGCTACTTCTCGCCGGCGCTGACTGCTTTCCGCCCGGCGCTGCAGCCGATGGGACGGCGGCTCGCCGAAATGCTGCTGGCGTCGCTGCCGGCTTTTGCGGGGGCCGCCGGGCCAGAGACCATCAGGGAGGTCTGGCCGCTGGAACTGATCGCCCGCGACAGCGATTGACCATTTGTTTGTTCTGTTATAACAGAACAAACGGTCGCCTTGCCTCGCCGCCGCGCGCGGCCATCGCGATCTGACACCTTGAATAGTAAGCACGCTTATTATATATACCGCTCATGGTTTCAGATGGCATCGACAGACTGGGATTTTTGATCCACGACGTGCAGCGCCTGATGCGCAAGCGCTTTGAGGCGCGCGCCAGCGGGCTCGGCCTGTCTTCGGCGCAATGGCGGCTTCTGGTCCGCGTTGCCAAGGAGGCGGGCGTTGCGCAGGCGCGGCTCGCCGAACTGCTCGAAATCGAGCCGATCAGCGTCTCACGCTTGGTCGACCGGATGGAGGAGGGCGGCTGGATCGAACGCCGCTCCGACGCGGCGGACCGGCGCGTGCGCATGATATTCCCAACCGAGAAGGCGAACGCGGCCTATGCAGACGTCAAGAGCCTTGCTGGCGAAGTCTATGAGGAATCGCTCAGCGGCGTTTCGCCGGAAGACCGGCGCGTCCTGATCCGGGCGCTGGATGTAATCGTACAAAATCTGACGGACAGCGAAGCTTCGTCGCTTGAAAAGATCAAGAGTGCGGAAGGTGCGACAGCATGAACGCGGTAGCTAAAGTAGAAGAAAACGCTCCCAAGGTGGAGATGGAAGCGCCGGCCCAGCCGGCTGCCCCTGTCGCGGTCGCTCCTCTCGTGCAGCCGGCGCCGGCGCCGAAGAAGAAGCGCCGCATCGGTCGCTTCTTTTTGATGTTCGTCTTGCCGGCGGCATTGATCGTCGGCGGCGGCTATGTCTGGGTGACGGGCGGGCGCTACCAGGAAACGGAAAACGCCAATCTGCAGCAGGCCAAGGTGTCGATCGCCTCCGACACTGCTGGTCGTATCGTCCAGGTCGCCATATCGGACAATCAGACGGTGAAGCAGGGCGATCTCCTGTTCGCCATCGATCCAGAGCCCTACCGCATCGCGCTTGCCCAGGCCGATGCCGCTGTGGCTGCCGCGCGCCTCAATGTCGAGCAGTTGCGCGCCGCCTACGGCCAGGCGATGGCGCAGGAGAAATCCGCCAGCAGCGAAGTTGCCTATGCGCAGTCGCAATATGACCGCGCCGCCGATCTTGCCCAGAAAGGGATCAATGCCAAGTCTTCGCTGGATGAAGCCAGGAATGATCTCGACAAGGCCAAGCAGCAGCTCGCCGTTGCCGAACAGGGCATCGTCAGCGCCAAGGCGGCGCTTGGCGGCAATCCCGATATCGAGACAGACAAGCATCCGACCGTGATGTCGGCACTCGCCGCGCGCGACAAGGCTGCCTATGACCTGGCGCAGACCACGGTGAAGGCGCCCGCCGATGGTCTTGTCTATCAAGCCGCGTCCTTCAAGGTCGGCCAGTATGTCGGCTCCGGCACACCGTTGTTTGCGCTGGTCGAGACCGGCGATACCTGGATCGACGCCAATTTCAAGGAAACCCAACTGACCAACATGAAGCCGGGTCAGAAGGCGGAGATCGTGGTCGATACCTATCCGGGCAGGACCTTCGAGGCGACCGTCAAGGCTATCGGTGCCGGCACCGGCGCGGACTTCTCGCTGCTGCCGGCCCAGAACGCCACGGGCAACTGGGTCAAGGTCACCCAGCGTATTCCTGTACGCCTGGAACTGACCGATCCCGATGCCAAGATGGCGCTGCGTACCGGCATGAGCGCCTCCGTCACCGTCGACACCGGCGTGGCACGTGGCTGGCCGTCGATCTTCGGTCACGCCACGGCCGGCGAGCCCGCGCAGTAAGTCAGCGGAAGCCCGCGGGGACCAGGGTGGGGAAGCGAGTTGCAGGATTGGACTGATGGGGGGTGGGAAGGATCAGCGTTTGGGCAGAGCCGCGTCGCGGTCAGGCCGAAGCTGAAGTCTCGACACGGACCCGTCGGTCCTCAGGTTTCCGGGCGGCATGCATCCGCTCATCAGAGACTTTCAGTCGATGTAACCCCCACATCGATAATCGCGTCCCACCGCGATGAAGGCCTCTCAACGGCAGGCTTTGCCGCCCGGAAACCCGTTGTACATGTTTCAGTACCTTCTGGAAGTTCTACGCCATGAGCACGTCCGAACCATTCAAAGAAGTGCCGCATCGCGGCTTGATCACCGTCGCGCTCATGCTGGCGACGATCATGCAGGCGCTCGACACCACGATCGCCAACGTCGCGCTGCCGACCATGACCGGCGACCTCGGCGCCTCGCCCGACAACATCAACTGGGTGCTGACCTCCTACATCGTCGCCGCCGCCATCATGACGCCTGTCACCGGCTGGCTCGCCGACCGTTTCGGCCGCAAGGAACTGTTCCTGACGGCGGTGGTCGGCTTCACCATCTTCTCGATGTTGTGCGGCCTGGCGTGGAGCCTGGAAACGATCGTGCTTTTCCGGCTGATGCAAGGTGTGTTTGGCGCCGCGATCGTGCCGCTGTCGCAGACTTTCCTGCTCGACATCAATCCCAAGGAGCGCCATGGCCAGGCGATGGCCATATGGGGCGCCGGCATCATGCTGGGACCGATCCTCGGCCCCACGCTTGGCGGTTGGCTGACCGAGAATTTCAACTGGCGCTGGGTGTTCTTCATCAACCTGCCGGTCGGCATCCTCGCCTTCCTGGGCATGGCCGCCTATCTGCCGGCCGTTGCCCGGCGGGTGCGTAGCTTCGATTTCTTCGGCTTTGCCATGATATCGCTCGGCGTTGGCGCCCTGCAGCTGATGCTTGATCGCGGTGGCGAGGTCGACTGGTTTTCCTCGGTCGAGATCTGGATCGAGCTTGGCCTTTCGATTACCGGCTTCTGGGTGTTCATCATTCACACCGTGACGTCGGAACATCCCTTCATCGATCCGAAGATTTTCCTCGATCGCAATTTCGTCACCGGGCTGGCGTTCATCTTCGTCATGGGCGTGCTGATCCTGGCCTCGATGTCGCTGCTGCCGCCGATGCTGTCGACCATCTTCGGCTATCCGACCGTCACCATCGGCATCGTCATCGGGCCGCGCGGCGTCGGCACCATGATTTCCATGCTCGTCGTCGGGCGCATCATGGGCAAGATCGATGCCAGGATTCTCGTCGTCATCGGTTTCCTCCTGACCGCGCATTCGCTCTACACCATGGCCAGCTTCTCGCCGCAGATGGATAACTGGCTGATCATCAGCTCCGGCGTGATCCAGGGCCTGGGAATGGGAATGGTGTTCGTGCCGCTGTCGACGGTTGCCTTCGCCACGCTCGACGCCCGTTACCGCACCGATGCAACCTCGTTGTTCAGCCTGGTGCGCAACCTTGGCTCGTCGATCGGCGTATCGGTCGTGACGGTGCTGCTGGTGCGCAACACGCAGGTCAATCATGCCGAGCTCTCAGCCTTCATCAACCCGTTCAATCCCAATCTCTGGGCGGTCTCGCCGGCGGCCGCCGGCGGCGATCCGACGGCGCTGTCGCAGGTCGACCGCATGGTCAATCTCCAGGCGATGATGATCTCCTACGTCAACGACTTCAAAATCCTGATGGTGATGACGCTGGTCGCCATTCCGTTCGTCTTCCTGCTGCGCAAGCCGAAGACGGCGCCGGCTGGCGGCGGCGCGCCTGCCGCCCATATGGACTAGGCCGACGGCAGGCACATCGCCTGCCTTCGATATGGACTACACTGCCACATCGGTTGGTCCTAGCCGGTTGCCGGGCAAGCCGGCATCGTTTCGCAAGTTGACGGACGAGTGCAAAGACGATGCAGAACCCGACATTTCCGGTATTCGATCTCGGACAATTCGAGAAAGCGAGCCCTGAGGAGAAGGCCGCGCGCGGCGCCGAGGTCGATCGCATCTGCCGCGATACGGGCTTCCTGGCGGTCAAGAACCACGGCATTTCGCAGGCGGTGATCGACGCCGCCTGGTCGAAGGCCCGCGCCTTCTTCGACCTGCCGCCGGAACAAAAGCAGCGCTCCAAGGCGCCCTATAAGGGCTATCCCTACGGCTATCTCGGCCCCGAACTCGAAGCGCTGGCCAAGTCCCGTAATGTCGACACGCCGCCGGACCTCAAGGAGAGCTTCAACGGCGGACCGCTCAGTGTGCCACCGGGCATGTCTGATCCCGAGGCACTCGCCTTCTGCTATGCCGAGACGATCTGGCCTGAAGCACCGGACGGTTTCATCCATGCCTGGAAAGCCTACTACGCCGCACTGGAGCATTTGGCGCTGCGGATCATGCGCGTCTTCGCCACCGCGCTCGGCTTGCCCGAGACTTATTTCGACACTTATCTCGATGCGCCGATCAGCGCGCTGAGGGCGCTCAATTATCCCGAACAGCATGTCGCGCCGAAGCCCGGCCAGATCCGAGCCGGCGCCCACACGGACTATGGCAGCCTGACCATTCTGCTGCCGCAGGCCGGGTCGCGCGGCCTTCAGATCGTCACGCCCGACGGAGAATGGACGGAGGTGCCGCCGATCGCGGGAGCCTTCGTCATCAACATCGGCGACCTGATGGCGCGCTGGACCAACGACCGCTGGGTGTCCACCGTGCATCGTGTCGTCAATCCAGCCGCGGGCGGCCGGGACAGGCGCCAGTCCATGGCCTTCTTCCACCAGCCGAACTGGGATGCCGAGATCAAGGTGCTGGAGGCCTGCCTTGCAGACGGCGAGCCGCCGAAATACGGCCCGGTGCGCTCCGGTCCCTACCTGATGGCGAAATTCAAGGCGACGACGAAATAGGCTGGAGCCCTTATTTCCCGAGCACCAGCGACCAGTAGCGCAGGTTGGGGTCGCGGCCGTCACGGACATAGGCAAGCCCGAAGCGGCTGAAGTCCGGATCGAGCATGTTGCGCCGGTGTCCCTGCGAATGCATCCAGATATCGAACAGCTTCTGTTGGTCGAAGCGGCCGGCCGCGATGTTCTCGGCCGCCGCACCGTGTACACCATTGTCCCTCATGCGCGAGGCGAAATCCTTGCCCCAGCCGGTCGTGTGGCTCATGTTTTCACGCCGCGCCATATAGCCGGCCTGCTGCAGTGCTGCTTGCTCCAGCTGTGTATCGGGGACCAGCGGTCCGAGCCCAGCCGTGACACGCAGGCTCGCCAGCGTGCCGGTTGCCGAGGAGGAAACCCCGGCGCCTTGCCCGGTCGGCAGCGAGACGGTGCTGCAGGCGGCAAGCCCGAGCAATGCCGCTAGGCCGGCCGCCTTGAGCCAGGTGCGCCTGTTCAAGTCCGCGGTCCGGTCGCAATCGATTCTCGAAATGGTCATGCAGGCCTGACTCGATCGCGATCATGGCTTTTGCCGGGCAGGGCGGTGAAATTTTCGAATTGAAGCGGCAGTTAGCGGCTATCTCACAAGCGTGATGCGGCGGCTGGCGTACATCTCGCGATTTCCGAATACGGCCGTGCAGTCGGTCTTGATGGATGAGTTGCCTGTCATCTGCACGGTCAAGCCAACAAGCCTCAGGCAATCGCCCTGACCGCTCATATCCGAGTTGCCGGCGAACGAAACGGCCGCGTCAGGCGCATAGACGAATCCGCTGATCACGGAATTTGCACCGCCATTCAGGGTCAATGCTGAAATGTTCCCACGGCTCTGGAAGATGGTGATGCCGGCGTAAGGCCCGCTGGTTGGCGGAGAAAGGTTCACCGTTTCATTGGCATTTATGATGATCTGTGCTCCCTCCACGAGGAATATGGTCACGCCCTGGCCGCTCAGGCTGCCGTTCCCCCCCGGCTTCAGGGTGACGCCGCGCAAGATGTAGACGCCCGGGCTGAGCGTGATGTTTCCCGACAATGTCTTGTCGCAATAGGTGCCGGGCGACAGCGTGTAGGTTTTGCCGTTCGGGACCGGCATGCAGAATGTATAGGGGGGAGGCACGATATCGGCCAGGGGATCGAAGGACGCATATTGATGTTCGAGCGGCGCGCCGCAGGTGAGATTGGCACTGGGCGGTGAAAGCCCGGAAGTGCCGCCGACGGTCGAGACGCAGCCCGCCGAAACCTGCGCGGAACCGCCTCTGCTGACAGCATCGGACGCGTCCGAGTTTGCCGCGATCACGCAGTTGCTCATGGCGACATCGGTCGAGCCTTGCAGGCTTACCGCGGACGACGCATGCGGATCGAGCGCCAGCACGCAGGCCTGCGCGCCCGGGTGCATCTTGACCGTCGCCGATCTGTGAGCCGGCCAGGGGGCAGCGCCATTGATGAAGCTCGGACGGTTTATGCCTGACGAAAGCGAGATGTAATAGGCGCTCGGGTCGCCGCTGGCGGTGGCCGAAAAGGCGGTAATGCTGTCTGAATATTCCTGCTGGTCGGCGACGTTCATATTGGCAGCAAAGAATGTCAGCCCAAGCCCCTGGACATCGCTCGCGCTCATGCTGGGCAGGTACTTTGTGCCGACGGCAAGCCCAGCCGCGTCCAGCGAGTTCTGCAATTGCGCCGCGTCGTCGCTCGTGCCCGTCAGATCGAGGGTGCCAGCGACGACAGCCATTATCGGCAGCATCGCTATGGCAGTCGCCATGGCAAAATTTCCGCGCTCCGAAGACCAGAAGCCCTTCAATGTGAACATCGTCCCTCGCCAAGGTTTGTAAAGCTCAGGTGATACGCCCGGGGGTCTCTACGAGTAATTTAAGCAATAACTAAAATGCATAGATTTTAAGATGAAGTCAGTGGTTCTCCAAACGAAGGACGCGGCGACAATTCCGGGAAGATCGGATATGATGCCAGCGTTGTTGAAGTGGCAGCTACGGGCGGCCACCCTAGGCGGTGACCGCCCCCCGAGAAAAACGGAGGTAGGTTATGGCCGGCTTTCATGTCATGGCGGACGCGCGCGGAATGCATGTGCAACCCGCGGTCCGCCGCATTTCCACGACAGACCTCTGGGGCGCGCTCAGGCTTGGCGCCGAGGACTTCTGGGCCAAGCCCTCGCATTACGTGTTCCTGTGCCTGATCTATCCGATCGTCGGCCTAGTCCTGACGCAGTGGACGTCCGGCTCCAACGCCATCCAGCTCGTCTACCCCTTGATGTCGGGCTTTGCCCTGGTCGGTCCGTTCGCCGCACTCGGACTGTATGAGATCAGCCGCCGGCGCGAGCTCGGCATGAACACCAACTGGCGGCACGCACTCGATGTCCGCCGCTCATCGGCGCTACCCTCGATAGCGGTCATCGGCATCATGCTGGTCGCGCTGTTCCTGTTGTGGCTGTTCACGGCGCAGTCGATCTACACCAGCCTTTTTGGCGGCGAGCCGCCCGCTTCGGTCGGGGCCTTCCTGCGCGATGTGCTGACGACCAGCAAGGGCTGGACGCTGATCCTTCTCGGCAACGCGGCCGGCTTGGTCTTCGCGGTGGTTGTGCTGGCGACCACGGTCGTTGCCTTCCCGCTTTTGCTTGATCGCGATGTCGGCGCCATTTCGGCAATAGAGACCTCGGCGCGCGCGGTCATGACAAATCCGCTGCAGATGGCGCTCTGGGGTCTGATCGTCGCGGTGCTTCTGGTGATCGGCTCTATCCCGCTGTTTGCCGGACTGGCCGTCGTCATGCCGATCCTCGGTCACGCGACCTGGCACCTCTACCGAAAGGTGGTCGAACCGGCCCATATCCGGCCCCCGCGCCGTCCGATGTGAGCACTCAGCGCTGCGCGTCGGTCGCCATCTTCAGCGCGAGTGCCGTCAGCACGGTTCCCATCATCCAGCGCTGGATCACCAGCCACAGCGGGCGTCCGGCGAGGAAGGTGGTGATCGAGCCGGCCGTCAGCGCGATGACGGCATTGACGCCGAGGCTGATCGATATCTGCGTCACGCCCAGCACCAGAAGCTGTGACAGGACATGGCCCTTGCCGGGGCTGATGAATTGCGGCAGCAGCGACAGGTAGAGAACGGCCACCTTGGGATTGAGCAGATTGGTCATCAATCCCATAGCGAACAGCTTGCGCGGCCGGTCCTTCGGCAGGTCGCGCACCTGGAACGGCGAGCGTCCGCCGGGTTTCACCGCCTGCCAGGCCAACCACAGGAGATAAAGCACGCCGGCAAAGCGCAATACGTCATAGGCATAGGGCACGGCGAGCAGCAGCGCCGTGATGCCGAACGCGGCCGACAGCACGTAGAACAAGAAGCCGACCGCAACGCCGCCAAGCGAGATCAGTCCGGCCTTCGGCCCTTGCGAGAGCGAGCGGGAGATCAGGTAGATCATGTTCGGGCCTGGCGTCAGCACCATGCCGAGGCAGACCAGCGCGAAGGCGAGGTGGTTGGCGGTATCGGGCATTGTTCGTTCCCCAGCATGCCGCGATGGATTCGCGATCTCGCGAGCGGCCAATCTGTGCCTATCCCGACAAGTGGCTGCAAGAGCTTGACGGCGCCAGGCGTTGCGCCAGAGGGATGATCCCGGGTTAGCCGACCACGCGCAGGTTCGACAGCTCGTTGCCGATTTCCTTGAAATCGTTTGCCAGGCTGGCGCCGGTCGCATTCCAGAACAGCTTCGCCGGTTTGCTCGGATCCGCGGCATCCTTGCGAAAGCGCGACTCCGACGAGCAGGATTTCAGCGCATCGATGGCCAGCTTGTCGCTGGCCTTGGTCATCGACAAGTCGAGCGCCACCGTCATCACCATGATGTTGGCTGCCTTGGCGTTGTTGCACAGCGTGGCCATCTGCTCGTTGAGCGCGTTGGTGTAGTTGCCGTTCGAATAGTCTAGCTGACCGATGGCGCTCGATGTGCCCATGAACAGGCGGCCGACCGAGGTGCCGTTGTATCCGGGGTTGAGATAGCCGTAGGACGCATAGGTCGATTTCGAATTGGCGGGATCCGAGTAGCCCAGCGACGAAGGCGTATAATAGGTGTTGGCGCCGTCGGTTAGCACGATCACCACCTTGTCGTTGCCTCTTTCCGTTTCCGGGCGCCCTTGCGTGAACGGCTCTCCGCTCGAAACCACCCGCCAGCCCCAGGCCATGCCCTCGGGAACATTGGTGCCGCCATTCGGCTGCATCAGGTCGATCGCCGCCTTGATCGAGGTGACCCCTTCGGCGACGCTGACATCGGTCAGCGGCGTGATCGGGTTGGTGGTGCAGCTGTAATTCGGCCCGTTGCCGGCGGGCAGCGCCGGCGCATCGATCGGCCGCGGCTGGAAGTACTTGGCCATGTTGCGCAGCCGGGATTGGCCGCTGCTGCTCGACGGATCGTCGTTCCACCAGCTGTTGACGGCACCATAAGTTACCGGCGCGGCCTCGTCGGGGTCTTGAGTGAGCTTCCAATGATTGCCCGGTTCGTCGGGGGCGAACATGGGCACGAACATCGTTGCCGGATCGCCGACACCGATGCCGGTGTTGGCCGAGCCGCCGGACGGCGTGGCGTCGTTTATATTGTAAGGGTAGGGCCGGGCCTCGACGCAGCCCTGCCAACTGGCGAACGGACCATAGGAATCGATATAGTCATATTCGTCGTGGCTGCTTTTGCAGGTGTTGTTCGAATTGTATTGGTCGCACACGACCCGTTTGCTGTTGACGACACGCTCGTGGTTGGTGACGACCTTCATGTCGCGGTAGAGCGAGAACCGGGTCAGCATCTGGCCGTCCTCGGTTCCCCAGCCAGTGCCGCGCTTGTACCAGATGCCGTTGGTCCGCTGGGCGTATTTGTTGGCGGCGTTCAGCGTCGACCAGTCGAAATTCTCATTCGAGACCGGAGAAAGCCCCTCGGTGTCCATCCACGAAGCATTGCCATTCCCGGGGCCGACATTGACCGAGGCGGCAAAAGGCACGAGGCTGAATTGCACCGGCTTGTCGACCTGCTTGATCATGACCGCCTGCTGGGCCAGTGTATCGACCAGCTGCTTGGAAGCAGTCTTGAGAAGATCGATGCGCTTTTGCCCCGAGCCCGTGCCGAGCGTGGTCATCGATCCGGAATTGTCGAGCACCATGGCAACTTCCAGCGTGTTCTTCAACCGCACCTGCGAGGTGACGTTGAAGCTGAGCCTCTGGTTCGCATCGGTCGCCGATTTGCCGACGAGTTGGGCGAAGGCGGGGTAGAAATAGGGTTTGTAGTTGAGCTGGGCGGTCATCGTCAGCAGGCCGCCGCCGCCGCCGCTGCTGCTGTTACTCGGCAAGGTGACGTTGAGCGTCGTGCTCGCGGGATCGATATCGTTCAAATTGGCATTGAAGAAATCGAGCGCATAGGCTCTCAACTGGTCGTCGGTCGCGCCTTCCGTCAGCCGGCGGGCGGTGGCGAAGTTGGCGGCGTCGAGCGCGTTCATCAGCATCTGCTTTTCACGGTTCATTTCCGTGTAGTCGACCGCGATTGCCAGGCCGCCCATCAGCGGTACCATCGCCACAGCCGTCATAAGAGCATAATTGCCACGCCTGTCGCGGCGGAACTGACGCCAGATTTCAAACATGCTTGGAGCGGCCCCCGCCGACGGATTCTCGGTCAGCGCCAGCTTTCCACAAAACGCTGAAGGACGGGTTTGGGAAACCGCTCTATTGCTTGGTCGGCGCTTCACCAACCGCTAACCAATCAAAGCCGCCGGTTGCGCGGCAATTCGTGCCGATGCGGGCGAAAGCTGGTGACAGCATGGGCCGGTTCGGATAATTCGAACCGGCTGCGGCGAACCGTCGGCCGCCGCACCCGCAACGATCATACTGAAGGAAACGGCATGGCGGATTCGCCTGAAATCGTCGGCTCGCTCGAAGACGTCTCGAAAGCCTATTCGGCAATTCTGTGCGACGTATGGGGTGTGGTGCACAATGGCGAATGGCATTTTCCGGCGGCCGCGGCCGCGTTGGTGGCGGCAAGGGCGGCCGGCACTCCTGTCGTTCTGATCACCAATTCGCCGCGCCGCAGCGCCGACGTCGTGGCGCAGATGAGCGTGATCGGCGTTCCGCCGTCGGCCTATGACCGTGTGGTGACCTCGGGTGACGTGACCCGTGATCTGATCGCGGAGGGCCCTCGCAAAGTCTTCCACATCGGCGCCGACCGCGATTTGACCCTTTATGATGGTCTCGATGTCGAACTCGTCGAGGAATTCGAGGCCGCCGGCGTCGTGTGCACCGGGTTGTTCGACGACGAGATCGAAAAACCCGAGGACTATACGGAACTGCTGCGCCGGTTGCGGGCCAGGAACCTGCCGTTCATCTGCGCCAATCCCGATATCATGGTTGAACGCGGCGAACGGATCATCTGGTGCGCCGGTGCGCTCGCGCGTGACTACGCGCAGCTCGGCGGTCGCACGCTGATCGCCGGAAAACCCTATGCGCCAATCTACGAGGTCGCGATGAAGGAGGTGGCCGAGATCCTCGGCCGGCCGGTCGGGCGTCCGCAAATACTGGCTATCGGCGACGGGATGTTTACCGACGTCAAGGGCGCGGCCGACAATGGTTTCGACGTCCTCTATGTCTCCGGCGGCATTCATGCCCGCGACTATGGCGATCCCTCCCGGCCGGATCCGGCCAGGCTCGGGCTCTTCCTGGAACGGCACGGCTATCGTCCGGTGGCCGTCATCGCAAGACTGCAGTAGGTGACAATGGTCGCGTTCCAGCATCTTACGACAACCGTGCCGCTGCCCGCCGATCTGCGAGGCGGCGTCGTGGCGATCGGCAATTTCGATGGCGTCCACCGCGGCCATCAGGCCGTGCTCGAACGGGCATTGGCGGAGGCCACGCGGCGCGGCGTGCCGGCCCTGGTGCTGACCTTCGAACCGCATCCCCGAACGGTTTTCAGGCCTGATTTGCCGCTTTTCGTGCTGACGCCGCCGCCGATGAAGGCGCGGCTCCTGTCGCTTCTGGGCTTTGCCGCGCTCGTCGAGCAGCCTTTCACGCGCGACTTCGCCTCGCTGTCGGCGGAAGCCTTCGTCACCGACGTGCTGGAGAGGACGCTGGGCATCAGCCACGCCGTGACCGGTTTCGATTTCCATTTCGGCAAGGACCGCCAGGGCGGGCCGGCCTATCTGATGGCTGCTGGCGAGCGCCATGGCTTCGGTGTCACCCTCGTCGACGCCTTTCGCGACGAAGGCGCCGAGGTGGTTTCGTCGAGCCGCATCCGTGCCTTGCTTTGCGAGGGCGGGGTGGCCGGGGCAGCCGGTCTGCTTGGCTATCGCTTCACGGTGGAAAACGAGGTCGTCGGCGGCCAACAGCTCGGGCGAACGCTCGGCTTTCCCACAGCCAACATGAGGCTTCCCGCGGAAGCCACGCTCAAGGAAGGTATCTACGCCGTTCGCTTCCGGCGCGAGGACGGTACGCTGCACGACGGCGTCGCCAGTTTTGGCCGCCGCCCGACCGTCGACGACAATGGCGCGCCACTCCTGGAAACCTTCGTCTTCGATTTTTCCGGCGATCTCTATGGCGAGATCTGCGGAGTGTCGTTCTTCGGCTTCCTGCGCAGCGAGATCAAGTTCGAGGGGCTCGATGCACTGGTGGTGCAGATGAAGCGCGATGAAGCCGAGGCACGCGCGTTGCTTGGCGGCGTCAAGCCGCTGTCCGGTCTGGACGCCGCTGTGGCGTTCTGAAGCGTGATCCCGAAAAGGGGAACGAGTTTCCTATTTCTTTAGCGCAAGACCGACGGCGATGAAGGTCCAGCCCTGGAAGATCAGGTCGATCGCCAGGAACAGTCCGAGCACCCACAGGCTGTTGACCGGCCACCCCATGGCGATGATCAGGCCGGCAAGTACGCTGATGACCCCAGCCGCGACAATCCAGCCCCAGCCCCGCTCCGGACGGTGGCTATAGCCGACCCAGGCCCGCAGGGCGCCCGAAGCGACGAGCGCGACGGCCAGCAGGAAGGTCAGCACCGCTGAGGCCAGCAGCGGATTGTCGAAAGCGAAGAATCCGGCGACCGCATAGAGCAGTCCGCTGAGCAGCCAATACAAGAAGCGACCCCAGGTCTTGACCCCGAAAGCGTGCATGATCTCGATGATGCCGGCCACCAGCATCAGCCATCCCACGACATAGACGGAAGCCACCGTGGCGATGAACAGATTGCCGAAGGCAATGCCGCCGAGGACCAGCAGCACCACGCCCAGCCCGACAAACCAGCCCCATTTGTCGCGCGTCTGGCCGATCACGTTCTTCAATGTATCGCCGTCCAAGGTCATGTCGCCACCTCCATTGAAGACCGCCAGAATGCAAGGGAGGTTACCCTCGGCGCCGACCCGCGTCCAGCCGATGGCGGGCGCGATGGTGCAAGCAACACGCGCTGGATGTCTCGTCCTTAAATCAAATTTTACCAAAGCCTCGTCAAAGCTGCGCGGCAGGACAGCTTTGACGTGTTAGTGGAGTGACCATGAGTCAGGTCGGGAAGATTTCTAT
Source organism: Mesorhizobium sp. B2-3-13 (assembly GCF_006442195.1). Taxonomy (NCBI): domain Bacteria; kingdom Pseudomonadati; phylum Pseudomonadota; class Alphaproteobacteria; order Hyphomicrobiales; family Phyllobacteriaceae; genus Mesorhizobium; species Mesorhizobium sp. B2-3-13. The sequence continues at coordinate 97,639 of NZ_VFVQ01000013.1, read as the reverse complement.
AGCCTTGGCTAGCGTCGTGCTGGCGACGTCAGGCGCGGCCGAAGCCGGTGATGGCGCTTTCGGCTGGCTGTCCGGCGACTGGTATCTGACGGTCGGCGCGACCGGCCTGGTGGCGCCCAATTTCGAGGGCGGCAAGAAGTACATGCTGAGCGCCCAGCCCATCATTTCGCTGGGCAAGGCCGGCTCTGCTGCTCGCTTCACCTCGCGCAACGACAATATTTCGCTGGCGCTTGTCGACGATGGCAGCGTCCGTGCAGGCCTGACCGGCAAGTTCCTGTTCTCGCGCGACGATGGCGATGCCGACGAACTCAGGGGCTTGGACCCGGTCCGCTGGGGCGGCGAGGTCGGCGGCTTTTTCGAATTCTATCCGACGGACTGGATGCGGGCGCGTGCCGAATTGCGGCATGGCATTCGTGCCCATAACGGCTTTGTCGCCGACATCGCCGCCGATGCTTTCTACGACGTGACGCCAACCGTCAGGATTTCGGGCGGTCCGCGCGTGTCTTTTGCCTCGGCGAACTATTTCGATGCCTATTATGGCGTCAACGCACAGGAAGCCGTGGCCTCGGGGCTGAGCCAGTACAATCCCGGCGGCGGCCTGAAATCCGTCGGCCTCGGCGGCGCCGTGACCTGGAAGGTGACCGATCCGATGACCGCCAGCCTGTTTGGCGAATATTCGCGCCTCGAGGGTCCGGCCGCCGATTCCAGCCTGGTCAAGGAGCGCGGCGACCGCAACCAGTTCATGGTCGGCGTGTCGACCACCTATCGCTTCGACTTCAAGATGTAAGTGAATCGAAGGAGACGCTTTATTCCTGCGCTCTTCTCCGCTAAAAGCCCAGCAATGACGAGCTTTTCGCGCCTTCACGCGCCGACGATACGAATTACCAGCCCGGTGTTCCCAGCAGCCTGAAGGCTGTAGGAGCCGCCGGGAATATCGCGCGCGGCCTCTCGCGCTTTTCCAGATCATCAAAGCATGTCGCCCACAAGTGGCCCGGTTTGGGAAAACGGCATGCGTCTAAAGTAGAATTCGCCGCAAGCCACGTGGCCCGGCATGCACATGGCAGACCAATGAACGACGAAAACCAATCAACGATCGACTATTCGAAGACCCTTTACCTGCCGCAGACGGAATTTCCGATGCGCGCCGGCTTGCCCGAGAAGGAGCCGGTGCTGGTCAAGCGCTGGCAGGACATGGACCTCTACCGCAAGCTGCGCGAGAGCGCGGCGGGCCGCACGAAATACGTGCTGCATGACGGTCCGCCCTACGCCAACGGCAACATCCACATCGGCCACGCGCTGAACAAGATCCTCAAGGATGTCATCACCCGCTCGTTCCAGATGCGCGGCTTTGACTCGAACTATGTGCCCGGCTGGGATTGTCACGGTCTGCCCATCGAATGGAAGATCGAGGAGCAGTACCGCGCCAAGGGCAAGAACAAGGACGAGGTGCCGGTCAACGAATTCCGCCAGGAATGCCGTGAATTCGCCGCGCACTGGATCTCCGTGCAAGGTGGCGAGTTCCAGCGGCTTGGCGTCGTCGGCGATTTCAAGAACCCTTATACGACGATGGCCTTCCACGCCGAGTCGCGCATCGCAGGCGAATTGCTGAAATTCGCCATGTCCGGCCAGCTCTACCGCGGTTCGAAGCCGGTGATGTGGAGCGTCGTTGAGCGCACGGCGCTCGCCGAGGCCGAGATCGAGTACCAGGATTACGAGTCCGACACGATCTGGGCGAAGTTTCCGGTGGCCAATCTCGTCGTCGCCAGTGTCGTGGACGGGCTGCCGGCGGAGCTCGATCCGGACCTAAGCGGGCGGTCGCTTGACCTGCTGGATGCCCATGTCGTCATCTGGACGACGACGCCATGGACCATCCCTGGCAATCGCGCCGTCAGCTATTCGCCGCGCGTCGGCTACGGCCTCTACGAGGTGACGGCGGCCGAGAACGCATTTGGCCCGCAGCCAGGCGAGAAGCTGATCTTTGCCGATGCGCTGGCCGAGGAAAGCCAGGCCAAAGCCAAGATCATCTTGAAGCGCCTTCACGGCGTCAGCGCCGAACAGCTTGGAAATCTTGTGCTTTCGCATCCCTTCAAGGGTCTCGGTGGCGGCTACGAATTCCCGGTTCCGATGATTGCCGGCGACCATGTCACCGACGAGGCCGGCACGGGCTTCGTGCACACGGCTCCCGGTCATGGCCGGGAGGACTTTGATGCCTGGATGGATGCCGCGCCCGCGCTGCGTCAACGCGGCATCGATACTGAAATCCCGTTTGCCGTCGACGACGGCGGCTTCTTCACCAAGGACGCGCCGGGCTTCGGCCCGGACCGCGAAGGCGGACCGGCGCGCGTCATCGACGACAACGGCAAGAAGGGCAATGCCAACCAGGCGGTCATCGACGAGCTGATCAAGCGCAACGCGCTGTTCGCGCGCGGTCGGCTGAAGCACAGCTACCCGCATTCATGGCGTTCGAAGAAGCCGGTCATCTTCCGCAACACGCCGCAATGGTTCGTCTACATGGACAAGGATCTCGGCGACGGCACCACGCTGCGTGGCCGCGCTCTGAAGGCGATCGACGAGACTCGCTTTGTCCCGGCCGCCGGCCAGAACCGCATCCGCGCCATGATCGAGGAACGCCCCGACTGGGTTCTGTCGCGCCAGCGTGCCTGGGGCGTGCCGATCGCCGTCTTTGCCGACGAGTATGGCAATGTGCTGAAGGACGAGGCGGTCAACCAGCGCATCATGGACGCCTTCGAGGCGGAGGGCGCCGACGCCTGGTTCGCGCCCGGTGCCAGCGAGCGCTTCCTCGGCAATCACGATGCCTCCAAATGGAAGCAGGTGACGGACATTCTCGACGTCTGGTTCGATTCGGGCTCGACACATGTCTTCACCCTGGAGGACCGGCCCGACCTGAAGTGGCCGGCCGACGTCTATCTCGAAGGCTCCGACCAGCATCGCGGCTGGTTCCACTCCTCGCTGCTCGAAAGCTGCGGCACCAGGGGCAGGGCGCCTTACGACACCGTCGTCACCCATGGCTTCACCATGGACGAGGATGGCCGCAAGATGTCGAAATCGCTCGGCAACACGGTCGTGCCGCAGGATGTGATCAAGCAGTCCGGTGCCGACATCCTGCGGCTCTGGGTGGTGACGACGGACTATTGGGAAGACCAGCGGCTCGGCAAGAACGTGCTGCAGACCAACATCGACGCCTATCGCAAGCTGCGCAACACCATCCGCTGGATGCTGGGCACGCTCGCCCATGACGATGGTGAGGTCGTTCCCCTGGAGACGATGCCGGAGCTGGAGCAGCTGATGCTGCACCGGTTGGCAGAGCTCGACGAGGTGGTGCGCCAGGGCTACGACGCCTTCGAGTTCAAGCGCATCACGCGAGCTCTGCTCGACTTCATGGTGGTCGAGCTGTCGGCCTTCTATTTCGATATCCGCAAGGACGCGCTCTACTGCGACGGCCCGTCGAGCGCGAAGCGCAAGGCCTCGGTCCAGGTGGTACGCCATCTCTTCGACTGCCTGGTGAAATGGCTGGCGCCGATGCTGCCCTTCACCATGGAAGAGGCCTGGCTCGACCGTCATCCCGACGCGGTCTCGGTGCATCTCGACCAGTTCCCGCAAATCCCGGCGAATTGGAAGAACGAGGCGCTGGCGGAGAAGTGGCGCAAGGTCAGGCAGGTGCGCCGGGTCGTCACCGGCGCACTCGAGATCGCCCGTGCCCAGAAGGTGATCGGCTCCTCGCTGGAGGCTATACCGGTGGTCACAATCAACGACGCGGCGCTCGAGGCGGCGATATCGGACGTCGACATGGCTGAAATGGCGATCACCAGTGATCTCGTCATTGCCCATGGCCAGGCGCCGCAAACCGCCTTTGCCCTCGACGATGTCAAGGGCGTCGCCGTGGTGATCGAGAAAGCCGAGGACCGAGGGCTGGTCAAATGCGCGCGTTCCTGGCGCTACACGGCCGATGTCGGGCAGGATCCGGACTTCCCGGATGTTTCGGCACGTGACGCAGCCGTGCTGCACGAGTTGAAGGCGCTGGGAAGGCTTTAGTTCCTGTCGCCCAAAAGTGCGTAGCGGTTTTGGGACAAACGACAGGGACCAGATCAAGCCAGTTCCTGTCGCCCGAAAGTGCGTGGCGGTTTAAACGACCGGCATCAGATCAAAGAAGTGCGCAAATAGAACGCCGGGCGGTACAAATCCGCCCGGCGTTGCCCTTAACGAGTGGTTGAGGTAAACACGCGAAACTCCGGAAGACAAATTGTCGCCGGATTTCCGTCGCAAGTGCTTGCATGATGGGGACCGGATACAAAGCCGGTGCGATCGAGAGGCTGTCTAGAGTGGGACTTTTTGGCATGACCGAGAGATATAACGCGCGCCTTGCGCTGTTGGCGCCGCTTGTCGCTTCGGGCCTCGCTTTATCCGGCTGCATGGGCTCTCCGACCTATGGCACCGACAAGACCGCCGCCGAACAGCTGGCCGGCGATCTTACAGGCGCCGTTTCCTTCGCGCCGAAGCGCAAGGACCCGATCGACTACAAGCCGCGTCCCACCCTGGTGAAGCCGGCACCCGGCCAGAAGGAAGCGCTGCCTGCCCCCCAGGAAAGCATCCAGACGGCAAACGCCGGGTGGCCCGAATCGCCCGAGCAGCGCCGCGCGCGTCTGCGCGCCGACGCCACCGCCCACCAGAACGATCCGGCCTACCAGTCGGAGATCGTCGATGATGTGCAGACGGATCCCGCTTCGGTGAAGAAGGCAATGGAAGAGTCCGGCTCAAGCCATCCGCCGGCGTGGAAACCCGCCGATTCCGACAAGGGCCGCGCTGCGGAGATCCAACGCCGCCTTGCCGACAGCAAGCAGGGCGATCCGAACACGCGCAAATACCTTAGCGAGCCGCCATTGGCCTACCGCACCGCCTCCGGTGCCGCGCCGCAGAATGAACTCGGCGAAGACGAGTACAAGAAGGAGCGCCGCCTCAAGGCAAAGGCCGAGGGCAAGAAGGGCGGCTGGTTCGACTGGTTGCCGTCGCTGTAGGAACAGTCGCGCCGCTGATCTTGCGGCGGCCTTGGCTCAGTCTCGACGTCCCCTGAAAAAATCCTTCAGCAGCAGGCCTGCTTCGGTCTCGGCCATGCCCGGATAGATGTCGGGCGTGTGGTGGCAGGTCGGTGCAGCGAAGAAGCGCACACCGTTGACCACGGCGCCGCCCTTTTCGTCTGCGGCACCGAAATAGAGACGGCGCAGCCTGGCGAATGAGATTGCCCCGGCGCACATGGCGCAGGGCTCCAGCGTCACATAGAGATCGTGGCCGGTGAGCCGCTCGCTCGAGAGTTTGCCGCAGGCTTCACGGATGACCAGAATTTCGGCGTGCGCCGTCGGGTCGGCAAGCTCGCGCGTGCGGTTGCCGGCACTGGCAATGACCGTGCCGCCATTGGCAATGACCGCGCCGACCGGCACTTCGCCGCGCAAGGCTGCCGCTTCGGCCTCTTTTAGCGCCAGCGCCATGAAATCCGGCCTCTTCAAGCGGTTTGTCTTCCCATTATATCCTCGCCACCCGGCGGTGATCCTGTTATGGAGCGCATCAACCTGAAAATCGGACTCGATTTTCGGGAATGATCATGCGCCAAATCAAAAATGCTACAGCGTTCGTTGCGCGCCGAACGGATGCGCCACGCTGTAGCAGCGCAAACGGACAAAGGCCACATGGACGACAGCGACAAGAAATCTCCGCGCAAAGGCGGTCCAGGCAGGAGTGGCCCGAAATCGGCAGGGTCACGTGGCCACGACGCCAGCAAGGGCGGGAAGCCGTCCTTTGGTGCGAAAAAGCCCTATGCCCCACGCGGCGACCGGCCGGCCGCCGCTGAAGGCGAGCGCCCGAAGCGCGACTTCAAGAGCGGCGACAAGCCGTTCCGCAAGGGACCGCGCCCCGAAGGCAAGCCCTACGCGCCACGTGGCGACCGCCCGATGGCGGCCGAGGGCGAACGCAAGCCGTATGAAAAGCGCGAACGGCCGCGCAAGCCCTACGCGCCACGCGGCGACCGGCCGATGGCGGCGGAAGGCGAACGCAAGCCGTATGAAAAGCGCGAAGGGCCGCGCAAGCCCTACGCGCCACGTGGCGACCGTCCGGTTTCTGCCTCGGCGGAGGGCGGCGAAAAGCGCTTCGACCGTCCCAAGCGTGATTTCGCAGATCGTCCGAAGCGGGATTTTGCCGACCGTCCAAAGCGAGACTTTGGAGGCGACAGACCCAAACGTGATTTCGGAGACCGGCCACAGGGCGCATCGGGCGGCGGCTTCAAGCCACGTCCGCGAACAACCGAAGCAACGGAAGAAGCCGGCGAGCGCATCGCCAAGCGTCTGGCACGTGCCGGGCTCGCCTCGCGCCGCGACGCCGAGGAGTTGATCGCCGCCGGCCGCGTCAAAGTCAATGGTCGGGTGCTGGCCTCGCCGGCGTTCAACGTCATGCCCAATGACATCATCCATCTCGACGGAATGGAAATCCCGCCGATCGAACGCACGCGCCTGTTCCTGTTCCACAAGCCGGCCGGCGTCGTCACCACCAACCGCGACCCCGAAGGCCGCAAGACTGTCTTCGACGTGCTGCCGGCCGAACTGCCGCGGCTGATGACCATCGGCCGGCTCGATATCAACACCGAAGGCCTGCTGCTGCTGACCAATGATGGCGGCCTGTCGCGCGTACTAGAACTGCCGGCCACCGGCTGGCTGCGCCGCTACCGTGTGCGTGTCCACGGCAAGGTCGAGGAAAGCGCGCTTGCCGGCCTGCGCGAAGGCATTGCCGTCGACGGCGTCTTCTACGGCGCCATCGAAGCCAGCCTTGATCGCGAGCAGGGCTCCAATGCCTGGCTGACGATCGGCCTGCGCGAGGGCAAAAACCGTGAGGTCAAGAACATTCTTGGCGCGCTCGGCCTCGACGTCACGCGGCTGATCCGCATCTCCTATGGTCCGTTCCAGCTCGAGGACCTCGCCGAAGGTCACGTGCTGGAAATCAAGGGCCGGGTGCTGCGCGACCAGCTTGGCGAGCGCCTGGTCGAGGAATCCGGTGCCAATTTCGATGCCGAGATAACAAAACCGTTTTCCAACCAGCCGGTCCGGCGTACCGAAGTCCGTGAGGCCGAGCCGGAACGGCCGAAATTTACGAGAGACGGCGAGCGGCGGCCGATCGGCGAGGGCGGGCTGATCAAGAACCGCAAACGCCGGGAAGGCAGCCGCGACGAGGCGCTCGGCAAACTGTCGACAAGTCCTGACAGGGGCGAGAGGCCAGAAAAGAGCTTCGGCGAACGCGGTCCGCGACCGGAGCGTGGCGGCTTCGGCGACAAGCCGCGCGGCGGTTTCGGTGACAAGCCTCGTGGCGGCGGCAAGAAATCCGAACGCGAGCAGCGGCCGATCGAGCCGCCAGGCCAGCGCAAGGCTAATGTCTGGATGGCACCGGGAGCCCGGCCGATCGGCAAGGGCAGGGCGGAGGCCGATGCGGCCAAGGCGGCCGAGGCCAAGGCGCGCAAGGCCTCGTTCAAGCCGTCTTACGGCAAGCCCGCCGGCAAACCAGGCGACGCAAGGCCATTCGGCAAGCCGCGTGGCGAGCGTCCAGGAGGCGCCGGTGGCGGTGAGCGGCCGCGCGGCCCCAAGGGTCCTCGGACAAGATGAGAATCGTCGGCGGTGAGTTTCGCGGGCGTCCGTTGGCGACGCCCCGCAGCGGCGCCATCCGCCCGACGACCGACCGTACCCGCGAGGCCGTCTTCAACGTTCTGGCGCATCGCTTTGCCGGGCAACTGGAGAGCGCGCGCGTGCTCGACCTGTTCGCCGGCACCGGCGCGCTTGGTCTGGAGGCCCTGTCGCGCGGCGCATCCTATGGCGTCTTCATCGAGGAATCGGCCGAAGGCCGTGGCCTGATCCGCGACAACGTCGAGGCCTTCGGCCTGACCGGACGCACCAAGATCTTCCGCCGCGATGCAACGGGCCTTGGCGAGGCGGGCACGCTGGCGCCGTTCGGTCTCGTCTTTGCCGATCCGCCCTATGGCAAGGGCCTTGGCGAGCGCGCTCTGCGGTCGGCCATGGCCGGCGGCTGGCTGCGCCCCGGGGCGCTCTGCGTGGTCGAGGAGACGGCGTCGGTTCCCTTCGAGCCAGGCCCGGGCTTTTCCGTGCTTGATGAGCGCAACTACGGCGAGACTGTCATCCGCTTCATCGAGGCTGCCTGACAGGCCTCTTTCAGCAGTGGCCTCTTTGCCGCCGCCTTTGCCGGCAACATGGCCAACAAATCACTTTGCTTGTCGCCAGCGCCTTGCCTATCGTCGCTGCATGAAACCGGAGCCATCGATGACATCCAGGACTGAGTGGCTGAGGCCAACGCTGCTGGCGACGTCGCTGGCTTTGTTCATGACCGACCCTGTCCTGGCGGACAACGCCGTATTGCCAGACACTGTGCCGGCCGAGTTCAAGGTCACGGACTTCCTGCTCGACAACGGCATGGAAGTGGTCGTGATTCCCGACCATCGCGCGCCGATCGTCACCCATATGGTCTGGTACAAGATCGGCAGCGCCGACGAGCCGCCGGGCAAATCCGGCATCGCTCATTTCTTCGAGCATCTGATGTTCAAGGCGACGGCCCATCACGAAGCCGGCGAGTTCGACCGCGCCGTCTCCGACATTGGCGGCTCCAACAACGCCTTCACCTCCTACGACTACACCGCTTTCCACGAGACGGTGGCGCCGTCGGATCTCGAACTGATGATGAGCTTCGAGGCTGACCGCATGCGCAACCTCATCCTCACCGACGACGTCATCAAGACCGAGCGCGATGTGATCCTGGAGGAGCGCCGCTCGCGCATCGACAACAATCCGCAGGCCGTGCTCGACGAGGAAGTCGATGCCACACTGTGGCAGAACCAGCCCTATCGCATTCCGGTTATTGGCTGGATGCAGGAGATGGAACAGCTGAACCGCACCGACGCCGTCGCCTTCTACAATAAATATTACCGGCCCAACAACATCGTGCTGATCGTGGCCGGCGACATCCAACCGGAAACGGTGAAGGCGCTGGCCGAAAAGACCTATGGCAAGGTTGCCCGCGGGCCGGATCTGCCGCCGCGCGTCCGCCCGGTCGAGCCGGAGCAGAACACCAGGCGCACCGTGACGCTCTCCGACGCCCGCGTCAGCGTGCCGAGTTTCTCGACACAATGGGTCGTGCCCTCCTATCACACCGCCAAGCCTGGCGAGGCCGAAGCGCTCGATCTGCTCGCCGAGATCCTTGGCGGCGGCAACCGCAGCCGGCTTTATCAGGCGCTCGTCATCAAGCAGGGCATCGCTTCCAGCGCCGGCGCGTATTTCCAGGGCACCATGCTCGACGACACCAATTTCACCGTCTACGGCTCGCCGCGCGGCGACGCCAAGCTGGCCGACGTCGAAGTCGCGGTCGATGCCGAGGTGGCGCGCATCGCCAGCGACGGCGTGACCCCGGATGAGCTCGAAAAAGCCAAGGACCGCTATGTCAGGTCAATGATCTTTGCCCGCGACAAGCAGGACTCCATGGCCAACATCTATGGTTCGACACTCGCCACCGGCGGCAATGTCCAGGACGTGCAGCAATGGCCGGACCGCATCCGCAAGGTCACCACCGACGAGGTCAAGGCCGTTGCCGCGCGCTATCTGGTGCTGGCCCGCTCGACCACCGGTTATCTCTTGCCGCAGCAACAGGCGGGGAATTGATGATGAGCCAGCACCACCATGTCTTCCCTTCTCTCCCTGTGGGAGAAGGTGGATCGGCGCGTAGCGCCGAGACGGTTGAGGGGTCTTGGACGGAGCGCGGGCGGCAAGCTGGAGCACCCCTCATCCGACCGAGCTTCGCTCGGCCACCTTCTCCCACAACAAGGGGAGAAGGGAAGGAGGCTCGCTTCCTCGCGCCACTTGTCACCCTATTCCTCTCCATCCTCTTCCTGATCCTGCCGGCGCTTGCCGCCCACGCCATGGAGATCCAGTCCGTCACCTCGCCGAAGGGCGTCACGGCCTGGCTGGTGGAGGACTATTCCGTGCCGATCGTCGCCGTCCGTTTCGCCTTCGGCGGCGGCTCGACTCAGGATCCGGTGGGGAAGGAAGGCCTGGCCAATCTGATGACCGGCCTGTTCGACGAGGGCGCTGGCCCGCTCGATTCGGAAGCCTTCCAGATCAAGCTCGACGATGCCGGCGCCGAAATGAGCTTCGACGCGACCCGCGATGGCATTTACGGCTCCATGCGTATGCTGGCCGAACAGCGCGACGAAGCCTTCGACCTGTTGCGGCTGGCGGTCAACGAGCCGCGCTTCGACCAGGCGCCGATCGACCGCATCCGCGCCCAGGTCCTGTCCGGCATCATCGCCAACGAGAACGACCCGGACACGGTGGCACAGAACCGATGGGCGCGCGCCGTGTATGGCGACCACCCCTATTCGCGCTCCGATCAGGGCACCAGGCAGAGCATCGCCGCCATCACCCAGGCCGATCTCGAGGCCCTGCACAAGGCGGTGTTCGGGCGGGGCGGCCTGCATGTTGCCGTGGTCGGCGCCATCGACGCCGAGACGCTGAAGAAGAAGCTCGACATGGTGTTCGGCGATCTGCCGCAGAACCAGACGCTCGCCCCTGTCGCCGATATCGAGCCCAGGCTGGCGCAGCATATCGAGGTCAATTACGACCTGCCGCAGACCTCGCTGCAGCTCGCCTGGCCCGGCGTGAAGCGCAAGTCGGCGGACTTCTTCCCGACCGCGCTGATGAATGAGATCCTTGGCGGCGGCACTTTTACCTCGCGCCTGTTCCAGGAGGTGCGCGAAAAGCGCGGGCTGGCCTACAGCGTCAATTCCTCGCTGGTAAACCAAGACCACGCCGACGCGCTGATCGTCACCACCGGAACGCGTTCCGACCGCGCCGCCGAGACGCTCGGCATCGTACGCGACGTCGTCAAGCGGTTAGCGCAGGACGGCCCGACGGAGGCCGAACTGGCGGCGACCAAGAAATATCTGATCGGCGCCTATGCCATCAGCAATCTGGATTCGTCGAGTGCCATCGCCGCGACGCTGGTCGAGTTGCAGCTCGACGATCTCGGCATCGACTACATGCAGCGCCGTACCGGCTATATCAACGCGGTGACGCTCGATCAGGTCAAGGCGGCGGCGAAGAAGCTGCTGACCGCCGAGCCGACCATCATGGTGGTCGGACCGCCGCTGGCGGGAGCCGGCAAGGGGTGAGCCCGACTTTCGGCATAGCTTTCGGTGGCGGCGGCGCGCGCGGCTTGGCGCATATCCATGTCATCGAGGCTCTGAACGAGCTCGGCATCAAGCCGGTGGCGATAGCCGGCTCCTCGATCGGCGCCGTCATGGGCGCCGGCATGGCCTCGGGTATGACCGGCAAGGACATGCACGACTACGCCCGCTCGATCCTCGGTCGGCGCGCCCAGGTGGCGAGCCGAATGTGGCGGGCGCGGCCAGGCACGATCGCGGAAGCCATGCAAAATGGCATCCGGGTCAGCCAGTTCAATGTCGAGCGCATCCTCAAGGCCTTTTTGCCCGAAGCCATTCCCGAAACCTTCGCCGAATTGAAAATCCCGCTGAAGGTGACAGCGACGGACTATTTCGGCCACAAGCTCGCCGTGTTCGACGATGGCGACCTGCACTCGGCCCTTGCCGCCTCGGCCGCCATCCCCGCCGTCTTCCGCCCGGTGATGCGTGACGGCAGACTGCTGATCGACGGCGGCATCTACAACCCCGTGCCGTTCGATCTGATCGAGAAGGATGCCGACATCATCATCGGCGTCGACGTGGTCGGCGCGCCGGAAGAGGCCGACCGAAAACAGCCGACCTCCGTCGACCTGATGTTCGGCGCCACGCAGCTGATGATGCAGTCGATCATCGCCAACAAGCTGAAACAGTGCCAGCCCGATATACTGGTCCGCCCGGCGGTGTCCAAATACCGGGTGCTCGATTTCCTGAAGATCGATGCCTTGATGAACGAGACGGCCGACATCAAGGATAAGCTGAAGCGCGAGGTGGAAAAGGCGGTGGAAGAGCGAGCCGGCAAACGCAAGAGCAGGAAACCGGCGGCCGAGTGAGTTGGTTCCGGGAGCTTCGGTGACCTGGCTCTAGCTACGGAAACCCTGAGGTGGCCCAGCGCCGTTTGGTCGGGTGGCCTCACAATGTCGGTCGTTCCCTTGCTCTTTGGATCGATATCCGCAACAGCATGTTTCGATTCAAAACCTTGACGCCTCGAAAGATCGACCATGAACCGTCTCTACACAGATCTCCTGATCAAGATCATTGCCAACACAATTTATGGCTCCGGTTCGCAGGTGATCGATCCCGCGAAAATGGGAGAGTCGACCCCCTTCAATCGCGAGGATCGCCTCCAGGGTCGCGATTGGCCGACGGTTGCTCATTCGATGGCAGGCATCAAGCGCTTGTCGAATGTGCGAGACCTCGTCCAAAGGGTCATCGATGAGAACGTGCCTGGGGATTTCATTGAGACCGGGGTCTGGCGCGGTGGCTGCTGTATTCTCATGAAGGGGGTGCTGGCCGCCAACGAGGTCACCGACAGGAAAGTCTATGTCGCCGACTCCTTTGACGGTTTACCACAGCCGGACGCCGAAAACTATCCGGCCGACAGGGGAGACACGCTGCACGAATATCGCCAGTTGGCGATCGACCAGGCTCAGGTGGAATCCAACTTCGCTGCTTACGATCTACTGGATGACCAGGTGGTCTTCGTCAAAGGCTTGTTCGGCGACACCTTGCCTGGCCTGGAAGCTGGTCCATTCGCCCTGATTCGACTGGACGGCGACATGTATGAATCGACCATGGACAGCCTTGAGGCGCTTTATCCAAGGCTGTCGCCGGGCGGTTTCGCGATCATCGACGACTTTGCGCTTCCGCCTTGCCGGCAGGCGGTTGAGGATTACCGCGCGCGTCACCGTATCGGAGCGACGATACACGACATAGATTGGACCGGTTGTTGGTGGCAGAAGCCAATTGCCGGCAACCAGCCTACGGAAACGCGATGAAACAGAACTGCATCTCCATTGTCGTTGTCGCCTTCAACATCCCTACTGAACTGCCTAGAACCTTACTTTCGCTGGCTACGCCCTACCAGCAAGGTGTGACCACGAACGATTACGAGGTCATCGTCGTCGACAACGGATCCTCACCTGCCGTGAGTGAGAGTCTGATCAGAGAATATGGGCCGAATTTTCGCGTGCTGCGCATCGATGACGCGTCTCCCTCGCCCGCGGCTGCCGTCAATCGTGGGATAAGAGAGGCGAAGGGTGACAAGATCGGCGTCATGATCGACGGCGCGCGCATTGTGACGCCGGGATTTGTGCGTTTCGCCGGCATCGGCCTGGACATGGCCCCAACGGCGGTCGTGGCTGCGCCGGGCTGGTATCTTGGAAGCGATATCCAGGCAAATGCGCCGACGAACGGCTACACAAAGGCCATCGAAGATTCGCTTTTGCAATCGATCCGGTGGCCGGAAGATGGGTATCGGCTGTTCGAGGTCGGGACGATGGATGAGTCGTCGATCGATCCGTGGTTCTCGCCATTGGCCGAAGCGAATGCTCTCTTTTTGAATCGCGAGAATTGGCATGCCATCAATGGCATGGACGAGCGCTTCAACCATCCTGGAGGCGGCCTCGTCAATCTCGACACGCTCGAACGCGCGATGGCGCTGCCGCAGGCACAACTCATCCTCACGCTCGGAGAGGCTACATTTCACCAGTTGCACGGAGGGATATCCACCAACGCGCCCCTCGAGCAACAGTCCAAGAACTGGGCAATCTGGAAGGCTGAAAGGGACGCCTTGCGGGGAGCAGGGGACTTTATCTTTCACATCCCCTCAGCGTTCGTGGGATCGTTGCCTCCAGCACTTGTGCCGCACCTTGCCCGCGCCATGATCGCAACTCCACACGGCGTCGGCCCTGCCGTGGCCGCGGGCCTCAGAGCGCAATTGAAACCACCCGAGGAGCCCGTGCCGACGCACCCGGCAGCTGCGGCACTGGTCGGCGTGGCCAAGGCCCAGTTCGAGATCGGGAATTACAACGCGGCGGCGGACATCGTCCGCATGGCAAGCAGCCATGCACCCGCCGAGCTTGCAGGGTCCCGCCTCCTTGCGTCCGCCGGCATTCTTTCGCGGCGGAGTCCGGATCGAGATGCCGCGTATTTTACGGCGATCGGCGATGCGCACCGTGTCGTCGGCGAGAACGAAACGGCTGAGGTTCAATACCGCAACGCATTGGCGCAAGCCGCCAATAGCACTGGCGCCCATATCGGCCTCGCCAGCATGCGGATGTCGGGGCCTTTCTACTACGACTGGCTGGAGCGTCTTTACGCAGAGTTGAAGCCCGCTGTCGTGGTGGAGATAGGGGTCTATGACGGCGTATCGCTTTCTAAGGTCAAGGCTCCAACTCTTGCAATAGGCATCGATCCCAATCCACGCGCCACCGTGGCGCTCAGTGCGCAAACGCACATTTTTCCAGAGACGAGTGACGCCTTTTTTGATCGCGGCGGAGCGGGTGCGCTGCTCGCCGGCCGTCCGGTTGGTGTCGGGTTCATCGACGGCTTGCACACGTTCGATCAGGTGTTGCGCGATTTTGCGAACCTCGAGCGCTACTGCGATGCCGGCTCGGTTCTGCTCGTGCACGACACTGCCGCCCTGGACGAAGCGACGCAAAAGGTTCCGCCGACGACGCAATTCCACACCGGCGATGTCTGGAAGCTGGTTCCGGCACTCAAGGCGATGCGCCCAGAACTCGACGTGTTCACCATTGCCACGCCCTGGACCGGGCTCACCGTAATATCCGGCTTTGGCAGTGGTGGATACGATCGTTCATGGATCATCGAAGCGGGTAGACGTTTTGCAAACATGGAGTTTGCCGAGATCGAGGCAAACTTTGGCGAAGCGCTTTGCCTTGTTGCAAATGAATGGGAGCCGGTGTTTGCGCGGCTCAAGGCGAACCTCGGCGACAAAGGGAGACGGCAACCACAATCAAAATTTCTACAGCCGGCGGATTGCGAAGCTGAGGAGGCTACGATGGGCGGGTTCTTGCATCAGTATTTTTTGAACAACAGCGGCAAGGAAATATACAAATGGCTGCACTATTTCGACATTTACGAACGCCACTTCGAGCGATTCAGAAATAGAAAGCCAGTCGTCGTTGAAGTCGGCGTGTACAAAGGAGGATCGCTCGAAATGTGGCGAGCCTATTTCGGCGAGGGCGCGCGAATTGTCGGGATCGATATCGACCCAGCCTGCAAGGTGCACGAGTCGGAGCAGGTTGAGGTTTTCATTGGCAGCCAGGACGACCCTGAACTCCTCGATCGCATAGTCGAGAAATATGGACCTATCGACATTGTGGTCGATGACGGCAGTCATATGATGGATCACGTCATCGCGACATTCGAGCATCTTTACCAACACGTGCAGCCGAACGGTGTCTACTTGGTCGAGGACACGCATACGAGTTATTGGGACGCCTACGGCGGTGGACTCCGCAGGCCAGGTTCGTTCATGGAATTCGCCAAGGGGAAGCTCGACGAGATAAACGCACACCACTCGCGCGGCGCGTTGCCGGCGAACGCGTTCACCAATTCAACGGACTCGATCTGTGTCTATGACAGCATTGTCGTCTTTGAGAAACGGCCGCAGGGCAAACGCCAAACCTTGATAACCGGCAGGGAATAAATCCATCCCAGCCGTCCCGTTCCGAGAACAACAGAGATACTTTCAAGCAAAGCAATCAATCGGCGCAAAAAGGGGTCTGAGAAAACGCCGGCCGCCCGTACCTGACCAAAAACTGCCCCTCAGTCCTTCGCCCGCTCCACATAGGACCCATCGGCCGTCATCACCACCACGCGGGTGCCGGGCGCGATGTGGGGCGGCACGGTGGTGCGCACGCCGTTGGAGAGCACGGCCGGCTTGTAGGAGGACGATGCCGTCTGGCCCTTGGTCGTCGGCTCGGTCTCGACCACTTCGAAGGTGGCGCGCTGCGGTAGCACCAGGGAGATCGCGATGCCGTTGAACTGTGACACCTGCACCGGCATGCCTTCCTTCAGATAGGGCGCCGCGTCACCGACCACGGCTTCCGACACCGCCACCTGGTCGTAGGTTTCCGGGTTCATGAAGTGATAGCCTTCGCCGTCGGCGTAGAGGAAGGTGTGCTCACGCTCCTCGACATAGGCGCGCTCCACCTGTTCGGTGGTGCGGTAGCGCTCCGAAACCTTCACCCCGTCGCCGATGCGGCGCATGTCGAGCTGCGTCACCGGCGTCCCCTTGCCTGGGTGGATGTTTTCGGCAAAGAGGATCACATAAAGCTTGCCGTCCTTGTCGACGACATTGCCTTTGCGGAGCGAACTGGCGATGACTTTCACCACGGTTTTAAATCCTGCGAGGTTTGACTGGCGTTTGCCGGTTTGTGCGGCGCTGGATGGGGGCCTAGCGCATCTTGGCGCGAACCGCCAGCCCCCCAATGCGAACTGGCCCGGGCGAACTGGCCTGGGGCGAACTTACATGGGGCGAACTGACATGGGGGGCACCTGCATGCCTTCAATCCGCTCATGACCGCCGCGTCGCCCTGGTGGACGCCGCATGTCCATGCCGACCGCCGTCCGCGCCTGATGCTGCGCAACGGGCTGACGGCTGCCTTGCGCGACTGGTTCGCCCGCAACGACTTCATCGAGGTGGAGACGGCCGCGCTGCAGGTCTCGCCCGGCAACGAGGCGCATCTGGCGGCTTTCGCGACGGAGGCGGTCGGGCCGAATGGCGCCCGATCGCCGCTTTATCTCCACACCTCGCCGGAATTCGCCTGCAAGAAGCTGCTCGCCGCAGGCGAACAGCGCATTTTCAGCCTGGGTCCGGTCTATCGCAACCGTGAGCGCGGCCCCTTGCATCATCCCGAATTCACCATGCTCGAATGGTACCGGGTGGGCGAGACCTATGAGAGGCTGATGCGCGATTGCGCCGCGCTGCTGGCGTTGGCCGCGACGAGGGCAGGAGCCGCGCGCTTTTCTTTCCGGGGCCGCGACTGCGATCCGTTTGCCGAACCGGAGCGGTTGACCGTGGCGGATGCCTTCAGCCGCCATGCCGGCATCGATCTGCTGGCCACGGTCGCCGTCGATGGCGGCACGGACCGGGACGCGCTTCATGCCGCACTGATCCAGGCCGGCTTGCGCACCGCGCCCGACGACAGTTGGGCGGATTTGTTCAGCCGCGTGATGGTGGAAAAGATCGAGCCGCTTCTCGGGCAGGGGCGGGCGACCATCCTGTGCGAATATCCGGTCGCCGAGGCGGCACTCGCCCGGCCGGGCCCCGGAGATCCACGCGTCGCCGAACGTTTCGAGCTCTATTGCTGCGGCGTCGAGCTCGCCAACGGCTTTGGCGAGTTGACCGACGCGGCCGAGCAGCGCCGGCGCTTCATCATCGAGATGGACGAGAAAGAGCGCGTCTATGGCGAGCGCTACCCGCTGGACGAGGATTTTCTCGCCGCCCTTGCCATCATGCCGCAGGCCAGCGGCATTGCGCTCGGCTTCGACCGGCTGGTGATGCTGGCGACCGGCGCTCACAAGATCGAGGACGTGATCTGGACGCCGGTCGCGGCATCTTGAGCGACAGGCTGCTGCCCCTCTGACTTCAATGCGCGAAAACCTGCTCGAGCGAGCGAAAGCCCTTGAATTCCAAGGCGTTGCCAGAGGGGTCGCGGATAAACAATGTCGCCTGTTCGCCGGGCTCCCCCTTGAAACGCACCATTGGCCGCTCCAGCCAGTCTATGTCGTCGCGCGCTTCCAGCCGAGTGGCAAGGCGCTGCCAGTCGTCCATCAAGAGCACAGCGCCAAAATGCGGGATCGGCACGGTGATACCGTCGACCTTGCCGTCACTGGCGGCTTGCGCGGGGCGCAGATGCGCTGACATCTGGTGACCGTAAAGGTCGAAATCGACCCAGGTCGCTGACGAGCGGCCGATCGCGCACCCCAGCACCTCGCCATAGAAAGTTCGGGTTTCATCGAGATCGCGAACTGGAAAGGCAAGATGGAAAGGCGTCATGGCGAAGGCTCCAGATAGGCAAAAACCGCGCCGTCCGCTCTTTGCGGGCGCTTCGATGGCGGTTGGTCGCGACATCCTGATTGCCCTTCTGCCATTGCACAAGCGGCATTGGAACAATAGATGGTGCGGCAGCACCTGCCTTCCGGACAGGCTGAAGAAACAGGATCAAGTGCATGACCGACAAGCTGGACGCCGCGAAATTGACGGACCGCGTCGCGGCCCTGGTCGAGGCCGCCAAACGCGCCGGCGCCGATGCCGCGGACGCCGTCGCGGTGCGTGGCCGCTCGACCGGCGTCTCGGTGCGGCTTGGCAAAGTCGAAAACACCGAGGCTTCCGAGGGCGACGATGTTTCGCTGCGGGTCTTCGTCGGCCAGCGTGTGGCCAGCGTATCGGCGACCGCCGCGTCCGATCCGAAGGCGCTTGCCGAGCGTGCCGTCGCCATGGCCAAGGTGTCTCCCGAGGATCCCTACCAGGGTCTTGCCGACCCTGCGCTGCTCGCCAGGCAGACGCGCGATCTGGACCTGTTCGACGCGACCGAAGTGTCGGCCGACCAGTTGAAAGAAGCCGCGCTTGCGGCCGAAGCGGCGGCTCTCGCCGT
The DNA here is from genome assembly GCF_006442195.1 of Mesorhizobium sp. B2-3-13. Taxonomy (NCBI): domain Bacteria; kingdom Pseudomonadati; phylum Pseudomonadota; class Alphaproteobacteria; order Hyphomicrobiales; family Phyllobacteriaceae; genus Mesorhizobium; species Mesorhizobium sp. B2-3-13. The sequence goes on along the minus strand of NZ_VFVQ01000013.1, from coordinate 78,985 downwards.
CAAGGGCGTGACCAATTCGTCCGGCAGCAATGCCAGCGCCGGGCTTGGCGGGCTGGTTCTGGCCACCTCGCACGGTTTTCTCGGCCACTATGTCGGCTCGCGCTTTGCGCGCTCGGCCAGCGTGATCGCCGGCGAGGGCACCGGCATGGAGCGCGACTATGAATTCTCCTCGCGCCAGCATTTTGCCGATCTCGACTCACCCGAGGACATCGGCCGCAAGGCCGGTGAACGGGCGGTGCGCCGCCTTGGCGCGCGCAAGGCGGCGACCGGACCGGTCGACGTGGTGTTCGACCCGCGCGTCGCGCGCGGCATTGCCGGCCATATCGCCGGCGCCATCAACGGCGCTTCCGTCGCCCGCAAGACCTCGTTCCTGCGCGACATGATGGGCAAGCAGGTGGCCGCTGCCGCCATCACCGTCACCGACGACCCGTTGCGGCGCCGTGGCCAGGCCTCGCGCCCATTCGATGGCGAAGGCATTGAGGGCGAGAAGCTCCTGATGATAGAAAAGGGTGTCCTCAACCACTGGTTCCTGTCGACATCGGTGGCCCGGGAACTCGGCCTCGTCACCAACGGTCGTGGCGCACGCGGCGGCTCCTCCGTCTCGCCGTCGTCGACGAACCTTGCCATCGAGGCGGGCGAGCGCTCGCCGGAAGACCTGATCGGCTCGCTCAAGACCGGCTTCTACGTCACCGAAGTGTTTGGCCAGGGCGTCGACATGCTCACCGGCGAATACAGCCGCGGCGCCTCCGGCTTCTGGATCGAAAATGGCGCTCTAGCCTATCCGGTCGCCGAAGTCACCATCGCCTCGAACCTGAAGACGATGTTCCTCAACATGGTGCCGGCGAATGACCTCGACCGCAATTTCGGTACTGCCGCCCCGACACTCCTGATCGAAGGCATGACCCTTGCCGGAGCATGACCTGACCACTGCCGGTGCCGATCAGGACCTGCCGCTGCTGCTCGACGCCGCCCGCGAGGCCGGTCTTATCGCCATGCGCTACTTCGGCAACAGTCCGCAGGTCTGGATGAAGGGCGGTACCTCGCCGGTCAGTGAAGCCGATCATGCCGCCGATGCGTATCTGCGCCAGACGCTGCTTGCGGCACGGCCGGATTATGGCTGGCTGTCGGAAGAGACGACCGACGATCCGGCACGGCTTTCGGCGCGCCGCACCTTCGTTGTCGACCCGATCGACGGGACGCGCGGCTTCCTCGAAGGCCAGCCCACTTGGTGCGTCAGCGTTGCCGTCGTTGAGCTTGGCCGCACGCTCGCCGGCGTGCTCGAATGTCCGGCGATGGATGAGACTTACTGGGCGCTACCCGGCCAGGGCGCCTTCCGCAACGACAAGCGCATCGCGGTACGCAAGCCTGAGGACAAGGCTGAAATTTCAGGGTTGAAGCAGTTGATCGACATGGTGCCTGCCGGCTGGCAGAAGCGGCTGCAGCGGGCACCCTACATCCCCTCGCTCGCCTACCGCCTGGCGATGATCGCCAACGGGACGCTCGACGCAACGTTCGTCAAGCCGAACGCGCATGACTGGGACATTGCCGCCGCCGATCTCATCCTGCGCGAAGCGGGCGGCCAGCTGCTCGACCCGAATGGCCGGGCGCCGCTCTATGCCGGCGAGGTGATCCGTCACGGCGCGCTCGCCGCCGGCAGCGGGGACCTGCTGGCGGTGCTTGTCGATGTCATCGCCGGGCTGGATGGCTGAAAGCATTTTCGAAGGTTCCAAAGTCGGCGGCTTTGGTCTAGACCTGTGACAAACTCACGATATGTGAAGGACCGACATGGCCGCGGAAGACGGAAAGAAACAGCTTTTGCATCTGGTGTTCGGCGGCGAACTCAAGAAGCTTGGCGGCACCGAGTTCCGCGATCTCGACGCGCTCGACATCGTTGGTGTCTATCCCGACTATCAATCCGCGCACACCGCGTGGAAAGCCAAGGCACAAGCCAGCGTGGACAATGCCCATATGCGTTATTTCGTCGTTCATCTGCACCGTCTGCTGGATCCCGATAGCAAGGCCGCCGGTTGACTTCGATGGAGCGTGATCTGGCGAAAGAGCCAGCCAGCGAGGCCGCGCCCACGGGCAGGGGCGGCAACCGCACGACCAAGGCCTTCTGGCGCAGGATTCGCGAGCCGCTCGCGCAATCCCGATTCGTCAAGAACGCCATTGCCAGCCTGCTCGCGCAGTTCGTGCGGCTGGTTCGCCTGACCAGCCCCCTGGTCGCCGGATCGGCCCGCTTTGCGGGCGGCGCCTATGCCGAGTTCGAGCCGGGGATCATTGCTCTGTGGCATGGCCAGCATCTTTTGACGCCGGCCTATTACCCCAAGCGCAAGCCGCTGGTCGCCATGGTGTCGCGCAGCGCCGATGCCGAACTCAACGCCCTGATGCTGGAGAAATTCGGCATCGAGGCAGTGCGCGGTTCGGGCGGGCGCGAGAATGCCAGGCATCTCGACAAGGGCGGGGCCAAGGCCCTCATCGCCCTCAAAAAGTCGCTCACCGCAGGCAAGAACGTCGCCATGATCGCAGACATTCCCCACGGTACCCCTCGCGATGCAGGGCTCGGTATCGTTCTTTTGGCTCGCCTCTCCGGCCGGCCACTGCTGCCCGTCGCCATCGCCACCAGCCGCCGCAAGGTGCTGGAAAAGAGCTGGGACAAAACCACCATCAACCTGCCCTTCGGCCGCTCTGCCGTGACCATCGGCACGCCGATCTTTGTGGCGGCGGATGCCGACGATGCCGAAATGGAGCGCAAGCGCCAGGAAGTGACGGCCGCTCTCAACGCCGCGACCGCCGAGGCCTACCGTCTCGTGGATGGTCCGCGGTGAGCGGCCGCTGGGCACGTACCATGCTGTCGGCATACCGTTTTGCCGGCGCAGCCGCCTATCCCCTGGTCGGGCCTTACGTCGCCTGGCGCACCTCGCGCGGCAAGGAAGACCGCAACCGAAGGCGCGAGCGCTATGGCGTCGCCGGCCGCCCGCGCCCCGAGGGGCCGGTGATCTGGATCCATGCCGCGAGCGTCGGCGAGACCTTGGCCGTCGTGCCGCTGGTCGAAAGCATCCTCGACTATGGCGTCAACATCGTGCTGACGACCGGCACGGTGACCTCCGCCCAGGTCGTGGACGAGCGGCTCGGCGACCGCATCATCCACCAATATGTGCCGCTCGATCTGAAGCCGGCGGTCAGCCGCTTCCTCGATCACTGGAAACCTGATCTGGCGATCATCGCCGAATCCGAGATCTGGCCGATGACCATCCTCGAACTCGGTGCGCGCCACGTGCCGCAGGTGCTGGTCAATGGCCGGCTTTCCGATCGCTCGTTCACCTCGTGGAAGAAGCGGGCCAACATCGCCGAGGCGTTGTTCGAGAATCTGGCCCATGTCGTTGCCCAGTCCGACGTCGACGGCGAGCGTTTTCGAGCGCTCGGCGCCCGGCCGGTCACGGTGTCGGGCAATCTCAAGGTCGACACCAACCCGCCGCCGGTCGACCAACGGGCGCTTGCCACTTTGCAGCGGCAGATCGGCGGTCGCCCGACCTGGGCGGCGATCTCGACCCATGATGGCGAGGAAGTGGTCGCCGCGGAAGTCCACGCGACGCTGCACAAGCGTCACCACGGCCTTTTGACAATCGTCGTCCCGCGCCATCCCGATCGGGCCGAAGCCCTTGCCGCGCAGATTTCCGGCATGGGACTGAAGGTCGCGCGGCGCAGCAAGGGTGACCGTATCGGTCCCGACACCGATATCCTGCTTGGCGATACGATCGGCGAAATGGGGCTTTATCTCCGCCTGACCGAAATCGCTTTCGTCGGCCGTTCGCTGACCTCCGAAGGCGGCCAGAACCCGCTCGAGCCGGCCATGCTCGACACGGCGGTTCTCGCCGGTCGCAACGTGCAGAATTTTCGCGAGGCCTATCAACGCCTGCTCGACAGCGGCGGCGCCAAGCTGGTGCGCGACCGCGACATGCTGGCTGGCGCCGTCAATTTCCTCCTGACTAACGAAGTGGCTCGCCACGAGATGATGGCGGCGGGAATCGCGACTGTCGATGAGATGCGCGGCGCACTGGCACGCACACTCAAATCGCTCGAACCCTATATCCAGCCGCTGGTGGTCAAGGCGCGCCTGAAGGGCGCGAACGGGCGTTAGCGTGGCCTCGGAAGCACCACCATTCTGGTGGGAAGAGCCGGACTGGAAAGTCTTGGCGCTATCGCCGCTGTCGGCTGTCTATGCGCTGGTCGCCGGTCGCGGCATGCGGCGGGCCCGACGCGAGAAGATCCAGGCGCCGGTTCTGTGCGTCGGCAATTTCACCGTTGGCGGCACCGGCAAGACGCCGGTGGCGATCGCGCTCGCCCAACAGGCCAAGCGCATGCGGCTGAAGCCCGGTTTCCTGTCGCGCGGCCATGGCGGTTCCTTCGCCGAACCGCATGTCGTCGATATCAGTCATGACAGCGCCAAGCACGTCGGCGACGAGCCGCTTCTGTTGGCTGAACATGCCCCGGTTGCAGTGACGCCGAACCGTGCCGCCGGCGCCCGGCTGCTGCTGGAAAAGCACAGCTGTGATTTCCTGATCATGGACGACGGCTTCCAGAGCGCGCGCATTCACATCGATTATGCGCTGGTCGTGGTCGATGCCCGTTATGGGATCGGCAATGGCCGCGTCATCCCGGGCGGTCCGCTCAGGGCCAAAATCGTCGACCAACTGGTCTTCACCAGCGGGCTGCTGAAGATGGGCGAGGGCACCGCCGCCGATGCCGTGGTCCGCCGGGCAGCGCGTGCCGGCCGGCCGATCTTCGAGGCCCACACGGAGCCGAGCAGCGAGGCGGGGCTTGCCGGAAAGCGGTTTCTGGCCTTTGCCGGCATCGGTCATCCCGAAAAGTTCTTCGACACGGTGCGCGAGGCCGGCGGCGAAGTGATCCTGTCCAGGCCCTTTCCGGACCATCACTTCTACGCCGAGGACGAGCTCGCCGAACTGGCCGCGACGGCGCGGGCCGAAGGCCTTGGCCTGATCACCACCGCCAAGGACGCCGCCCGGTTGCGCCATGGCGCCCCGCAGGATTTTCTCGACCGTCTCGACGTGCTGGAAATCGACACGATTTTCGAGCTTGATCACGTTCCCGAGCGCATTATCGAGGAAACGCTCGATGCCTGGCGCCAGCGTAAGCTGAGAGGCTAACCCCGCTTGCGCAGTTCCGGATGCACCTCGATTTCGCGGCGCAGCGATGCGCTCGCGTTCACGTAGGGCTCCTGCCTGGCAACGCTCCAGTATTTCAGCTCGTCCAGTGGGATGTTTTCGCCCGTCACGGCGCAGCGCACGAACGAGCCGGGGCTGGTGACCTGGAAATCGCCATCGAGATAGCGGATGCGGGCTTCCTTGCCGCCCGGGCCTTCGAAACGGTTCATCATGCGGTGGTACTTGAGTTCATTGGGATTCAATCGCCATAAATCGTGGGCAAGGTCAAGCTTGGCGCAATGCTCATGTAATATTGCCCTTCGGCACAATGGTTGTCAGGAAGCGCCATGGACATCGCCAATGCAAGCATGCCGTCTTTGCTGAAAGAAGCACTCACGCCCCAGCCGGTGCCTTCCCTCAAGGCCGACCCGACGACCGCGGCGCTGGTCAAGGCGCTCGTCCAGCCGCCGGCGCCCGCGATGGTGCAATCGGCGCAGTTCGCCGCCCAGGCGCTGCAAGGCTCGCTGCCGCGACCGGCCGCTCAGACGTCGCAACGCCTGTCATCCTCCGAGATCGAGGATGCTTACCGGGCCGTCATGGAACTTGACGCCGCCACCCACCATGCACCGCCACGAGCCTCGACGGGTGGGACAGGGACGGACACCGATCAGGCTTCGCGCGGCTTCGCCCCGCCGCAGCTAACGGTCACCGACAGCACACCCAAACTGGCGCCGGCCTCGGCCTCGTCCACATTTTCGCCCGCGGTCGCTTCCGCCGCGGTGCTGGTCGCGGCCAACGCCAACGCGCCGCAACCGCGCGGCGCCTCCATCCGACCGGCGGGCCATGCTCCACGATCCGAGCCAGCTCCGTCGTCGCTGTGGACGATATCGATCGTGACGGCCATCGTCTCGGCCGTGACTACCATGATTGTGCTTTTTCTGTTCCGTTAAGCAGGTATCACGCGATTTCCGACAGGGGACCGCCACGCATTGTCTCCGAGACGTGTCGCAGCCTAATCGTCATCCTGCAGGAAAGCTTCCAGCCTTGCCGAAGCAAGCCCGGCCTGTTCGGCAATGCGCCTGGCGAGATCGGCGGCGGCCGCGCGCGGTCGGCCGACCGGACGATCCAGCCAGTAGGAAACGGGATTGAGCGCGGTGCGATCGTCGACGGCGACGAGGCGCCCCGATTCTATCTGGTGCTCGGTGAGCGGCGGCCGCGCCAGCGCGATGCCGAGGCCATGGGCTGCGGCATCGAGCACCAGATTGTAGTCTTCGAAGCGGCGGTCTTGCGGGCGCGGCCGGTAATCCATGTCCTGCGCGGCGAACCAGGCGCGCCAGCCCGAAGCGTCGGAATCGTTGATCAGCGGGAATTTGAGCAACCGGGCCGGGTCGCCAGCGCCGATCTCTCTTGCAAGGCCCGGCGAGGCGATCGGGAAGAGATGTTCTTCGAACAGTTGCACCGAGACGCGGCCCGGAATGCGGCCGCGACCGCAGCGGACCGACAGATCGATGCCTTCGTCGGCGAGATCGGCCTGGCGGTTGTCGACGTCGAGCACGATGCGCAGGCGGGTAGGGTCGTTTTCCAGCGTTGCCATGCGCGGCATCAGCCACAAGCCGCTCACCGATGGAATGGAGGCCAGGCGCACCACGGCGGTGCCGCGCGGCTCCACCCACCGATCCGAATTGACCGATATCAGCGCGAAGGCTTCGGTGGTCCTGAGATGCAGGCGATTGCCTTCGCTGGTCAGCGACACGCCGCGCGCGCCGCGTTCGAAAACCTTCAGGCCAAGCCAGTCCTCGAGCTTGGCGATCTGCCGGCTGACGGCGCCATGGGTGAGGTTGAGTTTTTCAGCGGCGGCCGAAAAGCTTCCCGTCCGGGCCGCCGCGTCGAAGGCGCGCAATGTCTCCAGCGGCAGCATACTGTTCGAGATGTGATCCATGCTCACAGGTGACCCTTGATTTGGTCGTTTGTCAATTGACCTGAAAGGGCGTTTTCTGCTGCCGAGACCGAAGTATCCGAGGGCAATGAGATGAGCGCAACCACAGGCACGTTGAATTCGACACAGCGGATGGACACCACGGCCGCCATCGCCGTGGCGCTGACGGTGATCGGCTGGGCCTCTGCCTTCCCGGCGATCCGGGCCGGGCTCGCCGCTTTCCAGCCGTTGGAGCTTGGCGCCCTGCGCTTTGCCATAGCCGCCGTGCCGGCTGCCATCTTCCTTGCCGTCAAGCGTCCGGCGCTGCCCAGGATCGGCGATTTCTGGCGCTTCGCCTTCGGCGGCGCCATTTTCGTCGCGCTCTACACGGCGATGCTCAATTTTGGCGAGCAGACCGTCTCGGCCGGAGCAGCCGGCTTCATCATCAATGTCAGTCCCATCTTCACCGCCATCATGGCGATGGCCCTGCTTGGCGAGCGCTTCTCAGGCCTGGCCTGGATCGGTACCGTCATTTCCTTCGCCGGCATCGGTATCATCGCCATCGCCGACGGGCATGGCCTTCATTTCAATGCCGGCGCGCTGCTGGTGCTTGGCTCGGCACTCTGCTCGGCCGTCAACACCATCGTCCAGAAGCCGCTGTTTGCCCGCCACAATCCCCTGACCATCGCGGCGTCCAACATGGTGCTCGGCGCGCTCTGCCTGGCGCCCTTCCTGCCCGCTGCTCTGCAGCAGGCCGCGGTCGCGGACACCGCCGGCCTCGGCGCCGTCATCTATCTCGGCATCGTGCCGAGCCTGATCGCTTATGCGGCCTGGGCGACTGCGCTGTCGCGTCTGCCGGCGGCGCGTGCCTCGAACTTCTTGTATCTCGTCTCGCCGATGTCGGCACTGATCGGCTTCTTCTGGCTGGGCGAGGTGCCGACGCTGCTCGGCATTCTCGGCGGCGCGCTGGCGCTCGGCGGCGTTATCGTGGTGAATTTGAAACGCTAATTCAAAAGGTTGCGATCTTTCCCTGACTTATCAGGAACCACGGATTTCAGTTGACGGCTGCCGCGACGCAGGCAACTGTCACGCAGTCTTGGCGGATTGCCGTCGCGGAGCGCAGCGGGGTTGGGATGGGAAGACGTTTTATCTCAACGGTCGTTTGCTTGTTGCTGCTCAACGCAAAAGCCGTTGCGGGTTGGTACCACGTGGAAAACTACGAGGGTTTCCTCGGGGCATCTCCTATCCATTTCTCCATCCAGACATATGACAGCTTAGGCAGCGCGCCGAAGGTCGATGGAAGCTATTTCTACGACGCGAAGCAAATCCCGATTGCGCTGTATGGCACGGTCAGCGGCACCAGGTTCGTGCTTTGCGAGTTTTCAAACGACGAGGAATTTTATCAGAGTCCCCCCATCAACGCTGCAAGGTGCCCATTCTCCCTCGATCTCAAGGGAAACGCTGTGACAGGAAGCTGGAGCAAAGGCACGGACAGATATCCCGTCACCCTCAAGAAAATAGCGAGCCTGGATGACACCGGCGAGGCAAAGATCGACGGCACTGTCGAGATTCCCTTTTGGGCGCAGACAGCCACCGACAGGTTTTCGGGAATCTACACGAATACCAGCGCCGGTCTTTGCATGGAAAAAGTGCAGGTCATCAAAAAGAGCAGCCGCAAGGTTGTCCAGGAAATTACCTTCGCCGATGACGACGTTTGCAGTGCCGGTATGCTGATGACGACCATCTACATGAACGTCCAGAAATGGGTGGAACAAGGCAAGGACATCATTTCCGTGAATTTTCAAGGCGGCGGCGCCGGAACCGCGGTCGATTACGTCTTCAATTCACGGACAAGGAAATATCAGCAGAGGAAATGAGAGCTGGCCCGTTGGGGCCGGTTCACCGCCGCCCGAACAGCCTTTCGATATCCGCCAGCTTCAGCTCGATATAGGTGGGGCGGCCATGATTGCAGGTGCCTGAGCCCGGCGTCGCCTCCATCTGGCGCAGCAGCGCGTTCATCTCCTCGGCCTTGAGCAGCCGGCCGGAGCGCACGGAGCCGTGGCAGGCCATGGTCGCCGCGATCTTGTCCAGCCGACCTTTGAGCGTCTCGACCGTGTCGTTGTCGGCGATCTCGTCGGCGAGGTCGCGCACCAATTGCTGGACATTGGTCTCGCCCAGCATCGACGGCGTCTCGCGCACGGCAACCGCGCCCGGGCCGAAACGCTCGATGCCGAGGCCGAAGCGGGCGAGCGTTTCGGAATGCATGGCGAGCCTCTCGGCGTCCTCTTCCGGCAAGTCGATGATCTCGGGCAGAAGCAGCATCTGCGAGGGCACTGGCCGCGAGTGGAGGGCGTTCTTCAGCGCTTCATAGACCAGCCGCTCATGGGCCGCGTGCTGGTCGACGATGACGAGCGAATCCCTGGTCTGGGCGACGATGTAGTTCTCGTGCACCTGGGCGCGCGCGGCACCCAGCACCGCGCCGAGCAGCGTCTCGGTTGCCTCATTCTGCCCGGCGCGCGCATCGGCGCTGGCGAGCGGGCCGGCATCGAATGCCCCCTGGTCGGGTTCACCGAAGCCGCCGGTTCTTGCGTTGCCGCGTTCAAAAGCTGCTCCTGCGAATTGCATGTCGAGCGGCCGCTGCGGTGAGCGAGAAGGATCGAAACCCGCGGGGCCGGACGCGCGGAAAGCTGCTTCGTAGCTGCGATGGCCATTTGTCGGGCCGCCGTGGTCATAGGGCGCGGCGCCCGGACGGAACGCAGCCATCATGCCTGCGGCACCCGTGGTGGCGGAGCGGATGCCGGCATCGGCCAACGCCTGCCGGATCGCGCCGACGATCAGGCCGCGCACGAGGCCCGGATCACGGAAGCGGACATCGGCTTTGGCCGGATGGACGTTGACGTCGACGATGGTCGGATCGAGCGAAAGGAACAGCACGGTCACGGCGTGGCGGTCGCGCGGCAGGACATCGGCGAAGGCGCCGCGAATGGCGCCGGCGATCAGCTTGTCGCGCACCGGCCTGCCATTGACATAGGCGTATTGCTGCAGCGCGTTGGCGCGGGTGAAGGACGGGATCGACACATGGCCGGTCAGATGCACGCCTTCGCGCATCGCGTCGATTGCAATGGAATTGTCGGGAAAGTCGGCGCCCATCACCTGCGCGATCCGGCGCAGGCTGCCTTCCGCGCTGTCCTCGGTCGCCGGCAGTTCCAGCGTCGTGCGGTCGGACCCGGCCAGGGTGAAACGCACTGTGGGGAAGGCGATGGCGATGCGCTTGACCACGTCGCTGATGGCCGAGCTTTCGGCGCGTTCGCCTTTCATGAATTTCAGCCGTGCCGGCGTGGCGAAGAACAGGTCGCGCACCTCGACGGTGGTGCCGCGATTGGCTGCAGCCGGCCTGATGGGCAGGACGCGGCCGCCCTCGATGCCGATCTCGGCGGCGCTGTCGCCCGAAGCCGTACGCGAGCGGATCGACAGCCGCGACACCGAGCCGATCGACGGCAACGCCTCGCCGCGAAAACCAAGCGAGCGGATGTCGTGGATGTCCTCGGCAAGCTTGGACGTGCAGTGACGCGCGATCGCCAGCGCCAACTCCTGCTCCGGAATGCCGGAGCCGTCGTCGGTGACGCGGATAAGGTTCAGCCCGCCGCCCGATGTGACGACCTCTACCTTGCTCGCACCGGCGTCGAGCGCGTTCTCGACCAGTTCCTTGACCACGCTCGCCGGACGCTCGATGACTTCGCCGGCGGCGATCTGGTTGATCATCGTTTCGGAAAGCTGTCGGATGGGCATGATCAGATCTTACACGGATTCGGTCGGTGCGTGCGAGGCTACTTTACGCCTGCGCGACCAGCCAGTCTCTTACCTTGCGGGCATTGTCCGAGAGCTCGCGGTTCTTCGGCCACACGACATAGAAGGCCTTGCCGGTCTTGAGCACGTGGTTCGTCACCGGTACCAGCAGGCCCGTCGCCAGCAGCCGCTCGGCAAGGTGCCGCCAGCCCAGCGCAATGCCTTGCCCCTCCATGACCCCCTGGATCACCAGGCCATAATCATTGATGCGCAGGCCTCGCGCGGTATTGCTGAGGCTGCCGCCGGCCGACTGAAACCATTCGTCCCAGCTTGCCGCTTCACGATACGGCTCCTCGAGGTGAATGAGACGGTGCGTGGCCAGTTCCTCGACGGTTCCCGGCATGCCGAACTTGGCCAAGTAGCTGGTTCCGGCGACGGGGAAGATCTCCTCATCGGCGAGCGGCAGCGAGTGGTAGTCCGGCCATTCCCTGGGCTCGCCGCCGCGCACCGCCAGCGGGATACCTTCGGCGATGATGTCGAGATCACGGTCGGCGGTCTGGATGCGCAGGTCGATGCCCGGCAATTCGTCGCGGAACTGCTGCAGGCGCGGCATCATCCAGAAGGAGCCAAAAGCGGTCGAGGCGGCAAGCGTCACATGGCCACCGGTCGCCTGCAGGCGCAGATCCTCGGCGGATTTGCGGATATGCGACAAGCCCAGCGAGACGTCGGCATGGAACCGCTCGCCGGCTTCCGTCAGGCTGACTTGCCGGTGGCGGCGCTGGAACAGCTTGGCGCCGAGCTGTTCTTCCAGCCCGCGCACCGCATAGGAGACGGCCGCCTGCGTCATGCCAAGCTCCCGCCCGGCGGCGGTGAAGCTCGACAGCCGGCCCGCCGCCTCGAAGACGATCAGGCTGCCGGCGGACGGCAGGAGGTGGCGCAGGCTTCGCATAAGCACAGCTTATACAAGAGATCAGGATTTTCCAGCGTCACAGCCATGTTTCGCCTCGCTAACTTGGCTGGAACGGACGCCAGGAGGTCTCATGAACGCACCCGCCGCTGAATTGACCGAACCGACCCATCGCCGTGGCGGTGGCCGTCTCGGGCGCAAGGCGCTCCGTGGGGCACCGGTCGCCTCGTTCCCAACCCTGGTTCGTCAGATCCCGGTGTACCAGATGGTTCCGGATGAGGCGGTGGAACTGATCCACGAGGAGTCGCTTTCGATCCTGGAAGAGGTCGGCTGCGAATTCCGCGACGACGAGGCCATCGCCTTGTGGAAGGCGGCCGGTGCCGATGTCCGGGAAACGCGGGTCCGCATCGATCGCGCGCTGCTGATGGAACTCGTCTCCAAGGTTCCCTCCGAGTTCACGCTCAACGCGCGCAATCCCCAGCGCACGGTGCGCGTCGGCGGCAAGAACTCGATCTTCGTGCCGATGTATGGCGCGCCCTATGTGCGCGACCTCGACAACAACAGGCGCTACGGCACGCTTGCCGACCTGAACAATTTCCACAAGCTCGCCTACATGGCGCCGGCGCTGCACTCGTCGAGTTCGATCATCTGCGAGCCAATGGAAATTGCCGTGCCCAAGCGGCACCTGCACATCATCCATTCGGCGCTGAAATATTCCGACAAACCGTTCATGGGCATTGTGACGTCCAAGGAGCGGGCGGAAGATACGATGGCGATGGCCGGCATCGTGTTCGGCGAGGAGTTCGTCCGCGACAATCCGGTGCTGGTTGCAATCACCAACTGCAATTCGCCGCTGGTCTGGGACGCCACCATGCTGGACGCCATGAGGGTGTATGCGCGCCACAATCAGCCGCTGATCCTGGCGCCCTTCGCGCTCTGCGGCGCCTCGACCTCGGCGTCGGCCGTCGGCGCGGTTGCGCAGGTCAACGCCGAGGCGCTTGCCGGGGTGGCCTTCACCCAGCTCATCCGCCCGGGTTCACCCCAGATCTACGGCCAGTTCATGGTCACGGTCGACATGAAGACCGGCGCTCCGATGGGCGGCACGCCGGAGGCCGCCCAGATGATGTATCTGATGGGTGCGCTGGCGCGGAAATACAAACTGCCCTGGCGCACGTCAGGCTTCCATGTCGGCTCGAAGCTCAACGATGCCCAGGCCGGCTACGAGGCGAACATGCTGATGCATGCCGCCATCCTTGCCGGCGCCAACTACATCTGGCATTCGGCCGGCTGGCTGGAAGCAGGTCTCACCTGCGGTTACTCGAAATTCGCCACCGACTGCGAACAGCTCGTCGGCTGGTACAAATACGCGGGCGGCCTGCCTTTCGACGATTTCAAGGAGGCGATGGCGGCGATCCGCGAGGTCGGGCCGCAAGGCCATTTCCTCGGCACCCAGCACACGCTCGAGCATTTCGAGAAGGCTTTCTTCATGCCGAGCATCATGGACTTCAACTCCTACGAACAATGGAAGGCGGAAGGGGCGAAGGACCACGATACGCGCGGCCGCGAGAAGGCGCGCAACATGCTCGCCGATTATGAGGAGCCGAAACTCGACGAAGGCATCGCCGACGGTCTCAAGGATATGATCGCGCGGCGCGAGGAAAAATTGCCCGACAGCGTTAGTTGAAAAACAACAGACAAAGACCTGACGGGAACAACAAGGGGAGAGTGACATGACGGTTTTCAAAAGTAATGGCGATCGTGTGCCGCAGGCTATCGAAGCGATGGCAACGGAGGCGCGGGCGGGTCGCCTGGACCGGCGCGAGTTCCTGGCGCTGGCCAGCGCGCTTGGTGCATCGACGGCGTTTGCCTATGGCATGATCGGCCTCGCCGCGCCGACGCAAGCTCTGGCCGAGGAGCCGAAGAAGGGCGGGACGCTGCACGTCTCGATGGCGGTGAAGGCGCAGAAGGATCCGCGCACTTACGACTGGGTGGAACTGGCCAACATCTCGCGCAGCTGGCTGGAGCCGTTGGTTCGCTACACCAGACAATTCACCTTCGAGCCGGTGCTGCTCGAAAGCTGGGACATCAACGACGACGCCACCGAATACACGCTGCATGTGCGCAAGGGCGTCACCTGGAACAATGGCGATGCCTTCAACGCCGATGACGTGGTGCACAATGTGACGCGCTGGTGCGAGAAGGGCGTCGCCGGCAACTCGATGGCGGCGCGCGTCGGTGCGCTGATCGATGCCAAGACCGGCAAGGCCAGGGACGGTGCCATCACCAAGGTCGACGACAATACGGTCAAGCTGAAGCTCAGCGAGCCCGACATTTCGCTCATTCCGAACTTCACCGATTACCCCGCCCTTATCGTGCACCGGAATTTCGATGCCGATGGCGCCGATCCGATCAAGAAGCCGATCGGCACGGGAGCGTTCGAGCTGGTCTCTTACGACGTCGGCCAGAAGGCGGTGGTCAAGCGCCGCGAGAACGGCAAGTGGTGGGGTGGCGAAGCCCCGCTCGACAGCGTCGAGTTCATCGATTACGGCACCGACTTCAACGCCACGGTCAATGCATTCGATTCCGGTGAAATCGACCTCAACTTCGAGTCGCCCGCCGACTTCATCGACATACTCGACAAGATGGGGCTGCAGAAATCGGAGGTCGCGACCGCCACCACGCTGGTTGCCCGCACCAACATCACGCACAAGCCTTATGACGACCAGCGCGTTCGCAATGCCCTGCAGATGGCGGTCGACAACAACGCGGTGCTGCAACTCGGCTATAATGGCCGGGGCACGGTCGGCGAGAACCACCATGTCAGCCCGATCCATCCCGAATATTATGCCCTGCCCAAGAAGGAGCGCGATGCCGCGGGCGCCAAGAAGCTGATGGCGGACGCCGGCCAAGCCGACTTCGAGCACGAGCTGATCACCATCGAGGACGACTGGCAGAAGAACACCGGCGATGCGATCGCCGGCCAGCTGCGCGACGCCGGTATCAAGGTCAAGCGCACCGTGCTGCCTGGCTCGACCTTCTGGAATGACTGGACGAAATATCCCTATTCGATGACCATCTGGTACATGCGCCCGCTCGGCGTCCAGGTGCTGGCGCTGGGCTATCGCACCGGCGAGGCGTGGAATGAATCGGCTTATTCCAATCCCGATTTCGACGCCAAGCTCAAGCAGGCGCTCTCGCTGATCGACGTCGCCAAGCGCAAGGAGGTGATGAAGGATGTCGAGCAGATCCTGCAGGACTCCGGCGTCATCATCCAGCCGTTCTGGCAGAAGCTCTACAGCCATACGAACAAGAAGGTGAAGAACTACGGCGTCCACCAGACCTTCGAAATGGATCTCCAGAACGTCTGGCTGGACGCCTAGCTTCAAGGATCGCGGCAAAGCCGGCACCCCCGAGGTGCCGGCTTTCCGGCAAGAATCGACTTTGGTTGCGAGCGCTGGCGCCTGGGTGCCGCCGCCAAAGCTTTGAAGGAGCGGTGCATGTCTGGGCGGGTCTTCAACCGGCTGTTCACGTCGGCCACTCTGCGCGGCAAGACGTTACGCAACAGGATCGTATTCGGAGCCCATACCGCCAACATGGCGGTGGAGGGGCTGCCGACCGCGCGGCATGTCGGCTATTACGCGGAGCGCGCCATCGGCGGCGCCGGCATGATCGTGGTCGAGCCAATGCCCGTGCATCAGGCCGCCGTGCTTACCCGTGGCAACTTCAGCCCGTCCGATGACCGCGTCATCCCGCATTTTCGCAAGGTGACGGAGGCAATTCGCGGCAACGGCGCCGTCGCCATCCAGCAGCTCTACCACGTCGGCCAGCACGCGGACGCGGACAACTCGTTTCACCCCGGTTGGTCGCCTTCCGGCCTGCCGAGCTACCACGATTCCGACGGTTCGCATCGGATGTACGAAGCCGAGATTGAAGAAACGATCGACGGCTTTGTCCAGGCGGCGCGCCGTTGCCGCGAGGCCGGCTTCGACGGCGTCGAGGTCTGGGCGGCGTACCATTCGATGCTGGACCAGTTCTGGACACCCTGGTCGAACCGCCGCGACGACCGATGGGGCGGCAGCCTTGAAAACCGCACCCGGATGAGCCGTGAGGTGATGACCAGGATTCGCCGGGAATGCGGCGATGATTTCATCATCGGTCTTGCGATCAGTGATGAGCCGGAAGTCGAAGTGGCGCTGAAGCGCGAAGCGCTGGCCGAAATAATCGACCTCCACGACCGCGATACCTTGATCGACTATGTGACTTGCGGAACGGGTTCCTACTTCGACTTCTACAAGATCATGCCGACCTTTGTTTATCCCGAAAAGCTCGGTGCCGACCTGGCGTCCGTGCTCAAATCCACCGTGCGTCATGCGCTGATCACCGCCGAGAGCCATATCCGCACCGCCGAGAACGCCGAGAGCGTGTTGAGCGAAGGCCGCGCCGATCTCGTTTCCATCGTGCGCGGGCAGATCGCCGATCCGCACCTTGCGGCAAAGGCCGCCGCCGGACGGCCGCAGGACATTCGCGGCTGCCTGTCGTGCAACCAGATGTGCTGGGGCCGGCGCAGCCGTGATTACTGGATCAGCTGCGTCATCAATCCATCCGCGGGGCGGGAATGGGAGTGGGGCGGAGATCGCTTCGCTCCGGCCGCCCAGCCGAAGCGCGTGCTGGTCGTCGGCGGCGGCCCGGCCGGGCTCGAAGTGGCGCGCGCCGCGGCCGAGCGCGGACACCGGGTGACACTGGCCGAGGCGTCCGACCGCCTTGGGGGGCAGTTCCGTCTTGCGGGACTGCAGCCGCGCCGTGCCCAGATTGTGGATCTGATCGACTGGTACGAGCGCCAGCTCGGCCAGCTTCAGGTCGACATCCGCTACGGACAGTATGTCGAAGCCGACGATGTCGAGCGCGAAGGCGCGGATCACGTCATCGTCGCGACCGGCTCGATGCCGCCAGACGGCGCTTTCCAGCGGGCCTTGCCACAGTGGGACAGCATTCCAGGCGGCGGGCCGGTGCTCTCGGCCGAAGCGGTGATGGCCCGTGAGGCGAGGCCGGGAAAAAATGTTCTGTTGCTGGACGATGGCGGCAATTGGAAAGGCTGCGGCACCGCCTGGAAACTCGCCGAGGACGGTCACAATGTGACGCTTGTGACACCGGACGCCCTGGTTGGCAAAGAGCTTCAGCGAATGGCCGTCGACGCGCCGCTGCGGCGGGCGCTCGCCAAGCTGAAGGTGCGGTTTGTGACCGAGAGCGCCGTCGTTCACTGGGATGGCAGGATGGCCAGGGTCGCTTCGCTGCTCGATGAAACGGAGCAGGAGATCGAAGCCGATGCGCTGGTCTTCGCCACGACGAATATGGCCGCCAACATGCTTTCCATTGAACTCGAAAGGCGCAAGATTGCCCACACTTCGATCGGTGATTGTACCGCTTCCAGGCAGGTGGCATTCGCCATCCATGACGGACGCAAGGCAGCGCTCGGCCTCTGAATGCAAGCTTCGCCTGCACGTCCCGTCGAGATGACCCGCTTCAGCCGTGATGCGTGCGCAGGCGGGCTTCATGAACCGCAAAAAAGCCGATATGCAGGATGCGTGGTATTGGTTGCTTCAAGCCATGAAAAGCCGGAGATTCTGCATGAGACTGACAGTGCTCCTTGCCGCCCTTTCGATAGCCTTGCCCGCCGCCGCCGTGGCCGGTCCGGCTTCCGACGCCGTGAAGTTCTTCTATGTCCCGCAGGTCAAGTTCGAGGCCGACGCACAATACCGCGATCGCTTCACCGAGCCGGTGACGAAACTGTTCGACCTCAACGACCAGGCGACCAAGAAGAATCCGGACCAGGTCGCCTGTATCGACTTCGACCCCGGCCTCGATGCGCAGGATTTCGACCAAAAGACCCTTTCCAAGACACTGAAGCTGTCCGAGACGGTGGATGGCGACACGGCGCAAGTGGTGGCGAACTTCAGTCTTTTTCCGGAAGGAGACGATGCGCAGCGCGAAATGCACTGGTCGCTGAAGAAGGTCGACGGCAAATGGAAGATATCGGACATTGCATCGAAGACCAGCGACTGGACGCTGAGCCAGCTCGAATGCATGGCGGGCCAAGATCCGGAGTGAAGCAATGGCCGGTCGCGCGCTCCTGTCATTGTCGGCCATGTGCCTGCTGGCGGCTGGCTTGAACGGCGCATCCGCTCAGGGCCTGTTGGGCGCGCCGCCGGCAAATGCGCCTGCCGGGACCGCGCCTGATGACGGCCGGACACCGCCGGCAACCGCGCCTGGCGGAGCCGCGGAGCCGGCGACGCCGCCCGTCGCATGGCCGCCGAGCGAGCCTGCCGCCCCCATCCAGCCGGGATCGCCGACAGCGGTGGTGCGGCCGTTTTACGATCAGGTCGGCCTGGAGGTCGATCCGGCCCAGCGCGGCCATTTCACCGACCCGGCTAAAACCGTGCTCGACAAGAGCGATGCCTTGCGCAAATCCGGGCAGGGCGAGTGCCTGGACCCCAACATGGCGCTCGACAATGCGGACTACGACAAGGCCGAGATCGACAAAAGCCTGAAGACGCTCGAAGCGATCAATGGCGATCAGGCCAAGGTCATCGTCGCCTTCGTCGTCGGCGGCAACCCGCACCGCCTCGAATGGAAGTTTAAGAAGGTCGGCGGCGAATGGAAGATATCGGACCTTTTGTCGGTGACTGGCGAATGGGCGTTAAGCCAGTACCAGTGCGAATGATGGCCGAACTAGCCGCGCCCGCGATAGGGGGCGACGCCGGTGTCCGGCAGCCAGGCGCCTTCCGGCGGAGAGCCGGTTTGCCAGAACACGTCGATCGGAATGCCGCCGCGTGGATACCAATAGCCGCCTATGCGCAACCAGAGCGGCTTGGTCGCGGCCACGATGCGACGTCCGATCATCACCGTACAGTCTTCATGGAAAGCGCCATGGTTGCGAAACGAGGTCATGAACAGCTTCAGCGACTTCGATTCCACCAGGGCGGCATCGGGTGCGTAGTCGATGACGATATGAGCGAAATCCGGCTGTCCGGTCACCGGGCAGAGCGAGGTGAATTCCGGGCAGGTGAAGCGCACGATCGCCGGCGGTCCGTCGCCGCGAGAAAACGGCACGGTTTCCAGGACCGCAGCTTCGGGGCTCTGTGGCGTCTCGACGTGCGTGCCGAGCTGGGTGAGGGTTTTGGTATCGATCATAAGCGGTTTCCTTGGATTTGCCGCTCATTAGCACAAATTAAAACGGCAGGAAGACGATGATCAGCAACGACCCGCTTCTCCAACCTTACCAGCTCAAGCATTTGACGCTGAAGAATCGGGTGATGTCGACCAGCCACGAGCCGGCCTACTCGGAGGACGGCATGCCGAAGCAGCGCTATCGGCTCTACCATGCCGAAAAGGCCAAGGGCGGCATGGCGCTGACCATGACCGCAGGCTCGGCCATCGTTTCGCGCGACAGCCCAGCCGCCTTCGGCAATTTGCATGTCTATGACGACCGCATCGTGCCGTGGCTGGCCGAACTCGCTGACGCCTGCCACGAGCACGATTGCAAGGTGATGATCCAGATCACCCATCTTGGCCGCCGCACCGGCTGGAACAAGGCCGACTGGCTGCCGGTGCTGTCAGCCTCGCCGGTGCGCGAGCCGGCGCATCGTGCTTTCCCCAAGAGCATCGAGGAGTGGGATATCGAGCGCATCGTCGCCGACTATGCATCGGCGGCCCAGCGCTGCCAGGCAGCCGGGCTCGACGGCATCGAGTTCGAATCTTACGGCCATCTGATGGACGGCTTCTGGTCGCCTGCCACCAATCATCGCGGTGACGAATATGGCGGTTCGCTCGACAATCGCCTGCGCTTCACCAACATGGTGCTTGATGCGGTGCGAGCGGCGGTCGGCGAGAAATTCGTCGTCGGCATCCGCATGGTCGCCGACGAGGATTTCGAGAAAGGCCTGTCGAAGGAGGAGGGCGTCGAGATCGCCAGGTGGCTGGCCGGCTCCGGCAAGGTCGATTTCCTCAACATCATCCGTGGTTCGATCGAGACCGATGCGGCGCTCACAAAGGTGATCCCGGTGACCGGCATGCGGTCTTCGCCGCATCTCGATTTCGCCGGCGAGGTGAGGGCGGCGACGAAATTCCCGACCTTCCACGCGGCGCGCATTTCCGATGTCGCCACCGCGCGCCATGCGATCGCCACCGGCAAGCTCGACATGGTCGGCATGACCCGCGCCCACATCGCCGATCCGCACATCATCAGGAAGGTGATGGAGGGCCGCGAGCACGAGATCCGTCCCTGTGTCGGCGCCACCTATTGTCTGGATCGCATCTACGAAGGCGGCGAGGCGCTGTGCGTCCACAATGCGGCGACCGGCCGCGAGGCGGATATCCCACATATCATCGCCAAGACGGAAGGGCCTAGGCGGAAAGTCGTGGTCGTCGGCGCCGGCGCCGGCGGACTGGAGGCGGCGCGCGTCGCGGCCGAGCGCGGCCATCAGGTCACGATCCTGGAAGCATCATCACAAGCGGGTGGCCAGGTCCGCCTGGCGACCCAGAACCCACGCCGCAAGGAGTTGATCGGCATCATCGACTGGCGTCTGGCCGAGCTCGAACGGCTCGGCGTCGAGATCCGCTACGACACCTGGGCCGAGCAGGACGACGTCCTGGCCCTGGGCCCTGACGTGGTGGTCGTCGCCACCGGCGGCCTGCCGCAGAACCCGCCGCTGGCCTCCGGCGACAATCTCGTCATCTCGAGCTGGGATATCATGGCCGGCAGCGTCAAGCCGGCCGAGAATGTTCTTCTCTTTGACGATAATGGCGGCCATCAGGGCATGGGCGCGGCCGAACTGATTGCCAACGGCGGCTCGAAATTGGAACTGGTTTCGCCAGAGCGGTTCTTCGCCCCCGAAATGGGCGGCATGAACCACGTGCCGTACATGCGCGCCTTCCAGGAAAGGGGCGTCACCATCACCATCAACACACGCCTGCGCTCTGTGCGGCGCGAGGGCAATCAATTGGTCGCGGAACTCGCTTCGGATTTTGCCGATGGCTGGCGCGGGGAGCGCAGGGTCGACCAGGTGGTGGTCGAGCACGGCACGGCGCCGCTTGACGACCTCTATCTGTCGCTAAAGCCGCTGTCGAGGAATGGCGGCGCGATCGATTATGAGCGGCTGGTGAGCGGCGGCGATATCTTCCCATCACGCAATTCGGAAGGTGGTTTCGTCGTGTTCCGCATCGGGGATGCGGTCGCCTCGCGCAACATCCACGCCGCCATCTATGACGGCATAAGGTTCGGGATCAGGATTTGATCACGACCAGATGGCGCGCAACGGCCTTTGCAAGGAGAGCCACCTACCGCTCTGGTCCTTTGCGCGCCGCGCATGGTCGGCTTTCACCGGCCGTGCGATTCTAAAACATCTTGGCGGTCGCCATGCAAAGCACGGTGATGACCAGCAGCCCGCCGGCGATGCGTTCGCCCCTGGTCATCTTTGCGCGCAGCTCTGTTTGGGTTGCGGCATCGGCGCCGGCTAGCTGCCTGCTGGAGGAGCCCACAAGCGCGCCTTGCACGCCAGCGGCGATCAGCGCCGTCAAAATGCCGAGCGCCAGTACCTTCTCCATCGAGCCGAAAGCACCCTCATGAAAGAAATACCAGAGCAGCAAACCGGTCAGGAAAGCCAAACCGGCCGCGCCCATTTGCGGCCGGAAGAACCGCTCTGCCCGGATGTCCGGATCGCGGGCAACCGCGATGGTCGTGCCGGCCCAGAAGACGCCGGCCATGACGTGCAGGCCGATGACGACGATATAAACATATTGCATGACCGCATTCCTCTCATTCGCCCGCCGCCTGCGCGCCGCAACCATGTCGCGATGCCATCAATAAGACAAAGTTAGATATCTAACGGTTAGATGTCAATCATGAAGCCGAGTTTCACGTTTCCATTGCTTGCTCTACTGTCAGATCATGACACCGTTTGAACGCCCGCCGGTCGGCATGAATCTCGGCCGCACCGCCAAGCTTGTTGCCCAGGCCTTCGACGCTGCCTTGGTTGAAGCGGGGGGGACCTTGCCGGTCTGGCTCACGCTGCTGTCGGTCAAGTCGAGCGAGCTTGCCAATCAACGCGAACTTGCCGGCATGATCGGCATCCAGGGTGCGACGCTGACCCATCATCTCAATGCGATGGAGGTGCAGGGCCTGCTGACGCGGCGGCGCGACCCCGTCAACCGACGGGTTCACATGGTCGAATTGACGGAGGCGGGAGAAGCGCTGTTCGAGACGTTGCGGCAAGCCGCGCTCGTCTTCGACAAGCGGCTTCGCACCGGACTGTCCGATGAGCGTCTGGCTGAGTTTGCACAGGTGCTCGCGGCGTTGCGGGAGAATGTGGGGAGCTAGCAGTGCCGACCTGATGGCTCAGTCGTCATAGCTCTGGATTATTCCAAACGCATAGTGGCGCAGTTTCAATGCGGTGATCAGCTTGGTCAATTGCGTCTTGCCGTCAAAGCCGTCCTGAAACATCTCGTCGTGCATGAGCAGGATCAACTTGCCCGGTTTTGGCGAAATGGCCATAGCCGAACAAATGATCGATCTCGCTGACCAGATGGTCGACGCTCTGCACCGGCTCGCCGCTGTCCTTGTGCACCACTCGCGATCCCAGCCATAGAGATAAAAGCCGGACGCCGCGACAAACTCATAGTCGGGACCCTCACGCCCGGCTTGCGCCTGTCCAAGCGAATTGTCGTTCTTCGAATCGAAGGCAGCCGGAACACATCGCGTCCCGGCAGGCGGGCGTGCACCGCCGGCTTCAGGCCCAATACGGCATTGGCCATGAGCATGTCGGCAACCACGCCTTCCGTATCGCCATAGAAGTGCCGGTAGTGATTGTAGGCGTGACTGTAGCTGTGGTTGCCGATCGTCACCAGCGGCATCGCCTTGGCGCGCCGTACCAACGCCTTGTTGGACGCACTGGCTTCGGCATGCATGCCGACCATGAACAGCGTTGCCGGAACCTGCGCCGCCTCCAAGACGTCGAGGATGTTGCTCGTGCCGTTCAGCGGACCGTCGTCGAAGGTGAGATAGATGGTGCGATTCGCGCAATAGGCCGGCAACGCCGGCATCAACATGGCTGCCAGGGCAAGCCAAAGGAATGTCATGCGGCCGCTATCTCGTTGCGATCAGGGCCGGCCGCCATTTTCGCGGCTACTTGTCAAGGCTGGCCGGGCTCCGCCTACGCCAGGCTTCCCTGCAATACCGTCAGCCTGGCTTTCTTCGGCATGCGGGCGGTCAGCCATTCAAGCGCCTTGTCATGCGGCATCGGAAAAGCGATCGAATAGCCTTGCACCTGGTCGCAGCCGATTGCCATCAGCGAATCGAGTTCCGCCTCGGTTTCGGCGCCCTCGGCAACGATGGAGATGCCCAACCCCCGGGCAAGCTCCGTGATGGCGCGCACGATCTTGGAGTTGTCTCCATTCTCATGGATGTTCTGGACGAAGCGGCGGTCGATCTTGAGCCGGTCGATCTCGTTGGGATTGACGTGGCTGAGCGAAGCATAGCCGGTGCCGAAATCGTCGAGCTCCAGATGGACGCCGGCCGCCCTGATGTGGCGCAGCTTCGCCGCGATGCCTGTCTTCTCGTCGTCGAGAATGACGGATTCGACGATTTCCAGCGACAGTTTCTGTGGCGGTAGTCCGGCCTTCTCCAACGTCTCGAACAGAAACGCATCGAAATCGTGCTCGCGCAACTCGGTGCCCGAGACATTGACGGCAAGCCGCCCGAAGGCAATCCCGGCACGGTTCCATTCAGCGGCCTCGTTGATCGCCTTGCTGATCACGATGCGGCCGATATCCGGCATGAAGCCGCATTTCTCAGCGACCGGAATGAACTCGCCCGGCGAGATCATGCCGCGCTCGGCATGGTTCCATCGCACGAGCGCTTCGATGCCGCTGATGGTGCCGTCGGTCAGCGAGACCTGCGGCTGGAAATAGACCTGGAACGCCTTTTCGGAAATGGCGACCTTGATGTCGTGTTCGAGCTGCTTGCGGTAGTCGAGCTCGCGACGCAGTTCCTCTGAGAAGAACGAGAAGTTGCCGCCACCCATTTTTTTGGCGGAGTAAAGCGCCAGATCGGCATGGACGAGCAGGTCTTGCGCATTGTCGGCATCGATCGGATAGACGGCGATGCCGCCGCTGGCGCCCGGCAGGATGGTGGTGCCCTGGAACACGATGGGCTCATTGATGTGCACCAGGATGCGCCGTGCCAGCATGTTGATGTCCTCGGTGTTGCCGGCTCCGTTGAGGATCATCACGAATTCGTCGCCACCAAGCCGCGCGCACAGATCCGACGCCCGGCAGGAATCGCGCATGCGCTGTGCGGTCACCACCAGGACATAGTCGCCGGCGGCGTGGCCCAGCGTATCGTTGATCTGCTTGAAGCGGTCGAGGTCGAGCTGGACCACGGCCAGGCGTTCGCGCCGGCGATGCGCGCCCTTGATCAGCGTCTCGAAATGGTCGGTCAGGAAGGTGCGGTTGTGCAGGCCAGTGAGGCCGTCATGCACCGCGATGAAGGCCATCGAATTGCGCGCATCGACCAGTTCACGTGTCTTGCGCAGGATCGCGTTGGACATCGGCCTGAAGATGAACAGCGCCACCAGCAGGATGACACCGAGGGTGGCGTAGAACAGCGTGCGATGGAGGGTGAGCAGCTTCTCGGAGCGCTCGTCGGCATCCGCACTGATACGCTGGCCGAGCGCGGCATAGCCCGACAGCGTGGCATTGGCGACCGAGGCATCGAGGTTGACTCGTTCGGCGCCGCCCTTGTAGCCCCCATTGTCGAGCTGGTTGAGTTGCGATTCAAAGGCCGAGACCAGCCGATCGCCATTGGCGATCAGGCCAACCGAGAAATAGTCGAGATGGAAGGGTTTGGCGAAAAGCACGCTCTCGATCGACTTCGGATCGAGCTTGGCAGGCGATTGCGGATCCGCGCCTGTCTGCTTGAGCAGCAGATCATAACTTGTCTCGAACTCAGCCGTGGCCTGCTTCAGCGCGCTAACCAGCGCTGGCTGCTTGTCGCGCGAGGCGGCGCCCGTTGCGCTGGCAAGGAAAACGATGCGCTGCGATAACGTTTTTTGCGTGCCGACGATGTCGAGCAGCGTGTTGTTGTGCTGCTGCGTGGCCATCGTCTGCTGCAGCAGGACGAAGGAGGCTGCCACCATGGCGGCAATGATCAGCAGCGCCAGCCAGTAGCCAGCTTTGATCAGCAGTATGAGCTTGCCTGAAACGGTTTGCACCGGCTGCTGAGACATGTTCGGGGGCGGTCCTCTCGCCAACGGATTTCTGTATGAGCACCATTGAACTGCAAACGTTAACAGGACCGGAAGTCGACGGCCGGCCGGCAAGGGGGAGGCGGGGAGAAATCGCGAAATGGTTATCGGGCTCTTTCGCCGCAAGCCCGCATTTGAGCATTCGTCAGTCCATGCGTTCCCGGGCTGTCACTTGGGCAATGTCCATTGCATCCCGGCTGATGCTGCCCGGCCACCTGATCCGGTCGCTTTTGCGATGGATTTTTTGCGCCGGCGGGACGACAGTCTGCCCACGTCAAACGAGGCCTAATCATGACCGCAGCATTTCTCTGCCATATCGACAGCGAGCTTGCAGGGCTGAAATCCGCCGGCCTTTACAAGTCCGAGCGGGTGATTTCCTCGATGCAGTCGGCCGAAATCGAGGTCGGCGGCGAGAAAGTATTGAATTTCTGCGCCAACAATTATCTCGGCCTTGCCGACAGCGCGGACCTGCGCGCGGCGGCCACGCAGGCGCTCGATCGCTACGGCTACGGCATGGCCTCGGTGCGATTCATCTGCGGCACCCAAGAGGAACATAAACAACTCGAGGCGACAATTTCATCCTTCCTCAGCCTGGAGGACACCATCCTCTACGGCTCCTGCTTCGACGCCAATGGCGGCCTGTTCGAGACGCTGCTTGGCGAAGAGGATGCTGTTATCTCGGATGCGTTGAACCACGCCTCGATCATCGATGGTGTCAGGCTGTCGAAGGCCAAACGCTTCCGCTACGCCAATAACGACATGGCCGATCTCGAGGCGCGATTGCAGGAAGCGAAGGATTGCCGCTTCCGGCTGATCGCCACCGACGGCGTGTTTTCCATGGACGGCATCATCGCCAATCTCCGAGGTGTCTGCGATCTCGCCGAGAAATACGACGCGATGGTGATGGTCGACGACAGCCATGCAGTTGGTTTCGTCGGTGCAAACGGCCGCGGCTCGGCCGAACATTGCGGCGTCGAGGGTAGGGTGGACATTATCACCGGCACGCTCGGCAAGGCGCTCGGCGGCGCTTCCGGCGGATATACCTCTGGCAAAAGCCAGGTCGTCGACTGGCTGCGCCAGCGCTCGCGGCCCTATCTCTTTTCCAACACGCTGATGCCGGCGATCGCCGGTGCCTCGATCAAGGTGTTCGACCTGATCCGCAATGGCGATGCCTTGCGCGAGCGCCTATATGCCAATGCGGCGCGGTTCCGGTCCCAGATGGGTAAGCTTGGCTTCACGCTGGCAGGCGCCGATCATCCGATCATACCGGTGATGCTCGGTGATGCGACGCTGGCGCAGGAAATGGCCGCGCGCATGCTGAAGCGTGGCATCTATGTCATCGGCTTTTCGTTCCCGGTCGTGCCGAAAGGCCAGGCGCGCATCCGCACCCAAATGTCAGCGGCGCATTCCAGCGCTGATATCGACCGCGCGGTGGAGGCATTCGGTGCGGTCGGTAGGGAATTGGGTGTGATTTCCTGAACGGCCGGCGCCGAAAAGCGATTCCGGATCAAGAGATTCAAGGGACAAAAGAATGTCGAACATGATGAAGGCGCTGGTGAAGGCCAAGGCCGAGCCGGGCATCTGGATGGAAGAGGTGCCGGTGCCGGAGATCGGCCCCAACGACGTGTTGATCAAGGTCAAGAAGACGGCGATCTGCGGCACCGACGTGCATATCTACAATTGGGACCAGTGGGCGCAGAAGACCGTGCCGGTGCCGATGGTCACCGGCCATGAATTCGTCGGCACGGTCGCCGACTTTGGTGCTGCGGTTACCGAATACAAGGTCGGCCAGCGCGTGTCGGGCGAGGGCCACATTGTCTGCGGCCACTGCCGCAACTGTCGTGCGGGCAGGGGACATCTGTGCCGCAACACGCTCGGCGTCGGCGTCAACCGTCCTGGCGCCTTCGGCGAATATCTGGCGATCCCGCAGCACAATGTCGTGCCGATTCCCGACGATGTTCCGGACGAGATTGCCGCGATCTTTGACCCCTTGGGCAATGCCGTCCACACGGCGCTGTCCTTCGATCTGGTCGGCGAGGATGTGTTGGTCACCGGCGCCGGACCGATCGGCATCATGGGCGCACTGGTCGCGCAGTGCGTCGGCGCGCGCAAGGTCGTCATCACCGACATCAACCCGGTGCGGCTGGCGCTGGCGAAGAAGCTCGGCGTCCAGCATGTCGTCGATGCCTCGAAGGAAAAGCTGCGCGATGTCATGCCGGTGCTCGGCATGACCGAGGGATTCGACGTCGGTCTCGAAATGTCGGGCGCCGCGCCCGCCTTCCGCGACATGATCGACACCATGAACAATGGCGGCAAGATCGCCATCCTCGGCATAGCGCCGACCGGCTTCGAGATCGACTGGAACAAGGTCATCTTCAAGATGCTGCACTTGAAGGGCATCTATGGCCGCGAAATGTTCGAGACCTGGTACAAGATGATCGCCTTGGTGCAGGGCCCGCTCGATGTGACCGGCCTAATCACGCATCGCATCGGCGTCGATGATTTCCAGGTTGGGTTCGATGCGATGAGGAGCGGCAGTTCGGGCAAGGTGGTGATGGACTGGTGAGACGCGTCCACAGAGACGTGGAGTTCCTTCGCGCCCCTCTGTCCTGCCAGCCTATCAACTCTATTTTCCTTCCAACGCCATCTCCAGTGCCGCCATCCCGCTCATAATCGCCGCACGTGCGTCCACGCCAAACTTCGCCAGCAACTCTCTCTCAAACGCCTTCGCCAGCGGCACCATCTCGCGATAGGCAGCGAGCCCGGCCTTCGTCAGTGTCAGGTGCTCGACGCGGCGGTCGTTCTCGTCAGGCGTCCGCACCAGCCAGCGCCGGCGTTCCAACTCGGCTACCGCCCGCGAAACCTTGGTCTTGTGCATGGCCGATTGTTCGCCAAGTTCCGTCGCGGTCATCGTGCCGCGCTGTCCCAACCCCGATAACGTGCGCCATTCGGGCCGGGTCAGGCCATGGCGGTCCTTATAGACCTTCGAGAATTCGCGGCTGACGGCATCGGCGAGGCGATACAGCCGGTAGGGCAGGAAGCTTTCGAGTTCGAGAATGTCCATTGTCCGCATCCGGAAAAACGGAAGATTGATAGTTACATTTTCAATGGTTACAAACGAAACAAGTTTGGTCAATCCGGGAGGAAGCGATGGCCTTTTCCTACATGCCGGGCTTCGGAAACGATTTTGAGACCGAGACACTGCCCGGCTCGCTGCCGCAGGGACGCAACTCGCCGCAGCGGCCGGCCTACGGCCTCTATGCCGAACAGCTTTCCGGTTCGCCCTTCACCGCGCCGCGCGGCACCAATGAGCGCTCCTGGCTCTATCGCATCCGTCCGAGCGTCAGGCACACGGGCCGGTTCAAGGCCGCCAGCTATCCGCTGTGGAAGACTGCCCCCAATGTCGGCGATCACGAGCTGGCGCTTGGCCAGTACCGCTGGAATCCGGTGCCGATGCCGAACGAGCCGACCGATTTCATCCAGGGCATGCGCACCATCACCACAGCCGGTGACGTGCTCGGGCAGACCGGCATGGCAGCCCATGTCTATGTCGCCAATCGCTCGATGGTCGACGACCATCTCTTCAACGCCGACGGTGAACTGCTTGTCGTGCCGCAGGTGGGCAGCTTGCGCTTGGTCACCGAGATGGGTGTCATCGAGCTTCGGCCGGGCGAAATCTGCGTGCTGCCGCGCGGCCTCGTCTTCAAGGTCGAATTGGTCGACACCGAAGTGCGCGGCTATGTCTGCGAGAACTACGGCGCCAAGCTGACGCTGCCTGACCGCGGCCCGATCGGCGCCAATTGCCTGGCCAATCCGCGCGATTTCAAGACGCCATGCGCTTGGTTCGAGGAGAAGGAAACGCCGTGCCGGCTGATCGTGAAATGGTGCGGCAATTTCCACGTCACCGAGATCGGCCATTCGCCGCTCGACGTGGTGGCATGGCACGGCAACTACGCCCCCTACAAATATGATCTGGCGACCTTTTCGCCGGTCGGCGCGCTGCTGTTCGACCATCCCGACCCGTCGATCTTCACCGTGCTCACCGCGCCGAGCGGCGAGGAAGGGACCGCCAATATCGATTTCGTCATCTTCCCGCCGCGCTGGCTGGTGGCCGAGAATACGTTTCGGCCGCCCTGGTATCACCGGAACATCATGAGCGAGTTCATGGGGCTGATCCACGGCCAGTACGATGCCAAGGAAGAAGGCTTCGTGCCCGGCGGCATCAGCCTGCACAATCTGATGCTGGCCCATGGCCCGGATGCGCCTGGCTTCGAAAAAGCCTCGCGCGCCGACCTGAAACCGCTCAAGCTCGACAACACCATGGCTTTCATGTTCGAGACCCGCTTTCCGCAGATGCTGACCCGCTACGGCGCCGAACTCGAAACCCGGCAGGACAACTACATCGACTGCTGGGCTGACCTGAAGAAACGCTTCAATGGCACGCCCGAGGGCGACTGGTCTTGAGCGGCAAGTCAATGCCGGATCGGTTGGTGTTGTTGGGCTCGAAAGGCGGTCCGGCGCTGCGGCCGGGCGGACCGTGGCCGAGTTCCTCGCTGCTCGAGATCGGCGGGCGAGCGATCGTCGTCGACTGCGGGCTTGGCGTGACGCGCGGCCTGGTCGATGCCGGCATCAGCCTGAAGGCGCTCGACCTGATCTTCATCACGCACCTGCATTCCGACCATGTGTTGGAGCTGGGGCCGCTGATCCACACCGCCTGGACGGCTGGCTTGGCGACGCCGGTCACCGTGTTCGGCCCGCCTGGGGTCGGGTACTATTGGCGGCGCTTTTGTCAGGCGATGGAATTCGACATCGAGATCCGCATCGTCGATGAGGGCCGGCCCGATATTCGCGAGTTGGTTTCGATCGACGAATTCGGCGAGGGCCCTGTGGTCGAGCAACGCGGCCTGAAGGTGACGGCGCTGCGCGTCGACCACCCACCAGTGACCGACTGCTTTGCCCTCCGCTTCGAGCATGGCGCAAAAAGCGTGGTCTTCTCGGCCGACACGGCCTTCTTCCCACCGCTCGCCGATTTCGCGGAAAGTGCCGATATCCTCGTCCATGAAGCCATGCTGGAGGAGGGCATCGAGCGGCTGGTTGCCAGGACCGGCAATGGCGCTCGGCTCAGGGAACATCTGCTCGCCAGCCACAGCTTTGCCGAGGAGGCAGGCCGTATCGCCAGCGATGCCGGCGTCAAAAGGCTGGTGCTCAACCACCTCATTCCGGCCGATGATGTCGGGATCGGCGAGGAGGACTGGGTTGCCGCCGTCAGGAAAACATGGGCCGGCGACTTGACGATTGCCCGTGACGGCCTTGTTGTGGAGCTAAGCAGCGAGAAAGCTGCGCAAGGAGAGGGAACCACATGAAGCTTGCCACGCTGAAGGACGGAACGCGCGACGGGAAACTCGTCGTCGTTTCGCGCGACCTGACGCAATACACCGACGCCTCGTTCCTGGCACGCACGCTGCAGGCGGCACTCGACGACTGGAGCAGGATCTCGCCGCATCTCGCGACAATCGCGGAATCGCTGGAGAACAATGCGATGCCGGCAGCTCGCTTCCACGAACACGATGCGCATTCGCCGCTGCCGCGCGCCTATCAATGGGCCGACGGCTCCGCCTATGTGAATCATGTCGAACTGGTGCGGAAAGCGCGTGGCGTCGAAATGCCGGCGAGTTTCTGGACCGACCCGCTGATCTACCAGGGCGGCTCGGACTCCTTTGTTGCGCCACGTGATCCGATCCGCATGGCGGATGAAGCCTTCGGCATCGACATGGAGGCCGAAATTGCCGTCATCATCGACGACGTGCCGATGGGCGCCAGCCTCGATCAGGCACGCGCCGCGATCCGGCTGGTCATGCTGGTCAACGATGTCACGCTACGCGCGCTCACCGGGTCGGAACTCGCCAAGGGGTTCGGCTTCTTCCAATCGAAACCGTCCTCCGCCTTCTCTCCGGTCGCGGTGACGCCGGATGAGCTGGGCGACGCCTGGGATGGCGGCAAGGTCAGCCTGCCGCTGCTCGCCGACATCAACGGCAAGCCGTTCGGCCGCGCCAATGCCGGTACCGACATGACCTTCGATTTCCCGGCCCTGATCGCTCATGCCGCCCGCACAAGGCCACTGGTATCAGGCACCATCATTGGTTCGGGTACGGTATCCAACAAACTCGACGGCGGCCCGGGCAAGCCAGTCTCGGCGGGCGGCGCCGGCTATTCCTGCATCGCCGAACTGCGCATGATCGAGACGATTGCGTCAGGCGAACCAAAGACGCCGTTCCTGCGCTTCGGCGACACGGTGCGCATCGAGATGAAGTCAAAGACTGGAGCCTCGATTTTCGGCGCCATCGAGCAGACGGTGGAGAAATACGAGCGGTGAACGCAAGGAGGAAGAATGACCCTGCTCGAGCATCTTCGCCGCATGGCGCGCAACAATTTGTGGTCGAACGACCGGCTCTATCGCGCCGTGCTTGCGCTGAAGTCCGGTGAGTTCGAGGCCGAGCGCACCAGCTTTTTCCCGTCGATCAAGGCGACGCTCAACCATGTCCTCGCGGTCGATCAGCTCTATCTCGATTTTCTCGAAGAAGGCGGCGTCGGTGCCGCTGCCTACGATGACTTCGCGCCTTTCGCTGCTGCGCCGGAGCTTTGCGTGGCTCAGCTGGCGGCCGACCGGCGGCTGATCGCCTTCTGCGATGGCCTGTCGGAGACCGATCTCGATCGCCGCGTCATCACCGACCGGCGCGAGGACGGCATGATCCCAGAACGCATTGGCGATATCCTGGCGCACGTCTTCCTGCACGACATCCATCATCGCGGCCAGGTCCACGCCATGCTCTCGGGTAGCTCGGTCGCGCCGCCCCAGTTGGACGAGTTTCTGCTCGATTATGATATGAAGCTGAGGGAGAAAGAGGTCGGGCGGCTGGGGCTCTAGCCGTCATCTCGAATACTCGGCCCATTCCGGGCCGAGGGCGTCAAAATCGTCGGCGATACGAATTTGCCCTTCAAAGCGCCGATGCGTGGCAAAAGGTCTTCCTTCACCGGCGGTGGCAAGAGACGCGCCACGGCCTTCCCGCGCCGCGTGAGCACGATCTCCTCGCCAGCTTTCGCGCGTCTCACTAGTTCCGACAGTTTGGCTCTGGCTGCAGTTGTGCAGACGTTCACAGATCGGCCTCTTATGGCCGGAACTTAGGTCAACGCTGATCGAACCGCTAACGAGCTTTCACTTTTACGCCGCCTTGCCGTCAACCTTGATGACGCCGCGCTTGATCTGGTCCTGCTCGATCGATTCGAATAGCGCGCGGAAATTGCCTTCGCCAAAGCCTTCGTCGCCCTTGCGCTGGATGAACTCGAAAAAGATCGGCCCGATAACGGTCTTCGAGAAGATTTGCAGAAGGATCTTGGTCGTGCCGCCATCGACCACGCCTTCGCCGTCGATCAGGATGCCGTGTTTCTTCATCCGCTCGATCGGCTCGTCATGGCCGTTCACGCGGTCATAAGACATGTCGTAATAGGTCTCAGGCGGGCCGGGCATGAATTTCAGCCCGTTCTCGGCGAGCTTGTCGGTGGCGTCGTAGATGTCGTCCGTGCCGACAGCGACGTGCTGGATGCCTTCGCCATTATACTTCTTCAGGTATTCGGCGATCTGGCTGGTCTCGTCCTTGGACTCATTCAATGGAATGCGGATCTTGCCGCAGGGCGAGGTGATGGCGCGGCTGACCAGGCCGGTAATCCTGCCGTCGATGTCGAAGAAATGGATCTGCTTGAAGCCGAACAGATTGCGATAGAAGTCCCACCATTTGTCCATCTGGCCGCGATAGACATTGTGGGTCAGGTGGTCGAGGTAATAGAAGCCGACGCCCTGCGGTCGCGGGTCGCGTTCGCCCAGCCATTCGAACTCGGCGTCATAGGCCGAGCCCTTTTTGCCATAGGCCTCGATGAAATAGAGCAGCGAACCGCCGATGCCTGATATGGCCGGCACGTCGAGTGCCTTGTCGTCGCCTTCATAAGGCGTGGCGCCCTTCGACACCGCATGCTCGAAAGCATGTTTGGCATCAACCACCCGCCAGGCCATCGAGGCCGCGCAAGGGCCGTGCTTGTCGGCGAACTTCATCGCGTGCGAGCCGGGCTCGGCATTGACGACATAGTTGATGTCGCCCTGGCGCCAGACGGTGATGTCCTTCGTGCGATGCCTGGCTACCGCCATATAACCCATGCGGGTGAACAGTTCGGCTAGCTTCTTGGGCTCCGGATGCGCGAATTCGACGAACTCGAAGCCATCGGTGCCGGCAGGGTTGTCCTTGCTGATCGTGGCGGGCGGGGCGTCGTGTGGGAAGGGACCCATGATAATTCCTCCGGAAGCTGCTTGGCCTAAAAAGGCCTCCTAACGCCATCATAGCGCGGGGTCTGTGCATGGTGCTTGCATTCAAACGCTTGAAATGGTGATGACATGCGTGAAGCATGCATAATATGGGAGGAAACCATGGACAATGGGCGCATTGATCAGTTTGACCGCAAGATAATGGCGCTCTTGCAGGGCGACGCGCGGCTCACCAACAACGACCTTTCCGAAAGGGTGAACCTGTCGGCGTCGCAATGCTCGCGCCGCCGGCAGCGGCTGGAGGAGGATGGCTATATCAAGGGCTATCGCGCCGTGCTCGACCGCGACAGGCTCGGCTTCTCGCTGGTCAATGTCATTTCAGTGACGCTGGCCACCCACAACCGCGACAATGCGCGGCGCTTCGGCGAATTGGTGGCGCGCCTGCCGGAAGTGCAGGAGGCGCACGCGCTGACCGGCGAGATGGATTACATCCTGAAGGTGGTGACGCCCGATCTCAAATCGTTGTCGGAGTTCGTCAACGGCGTACTCCTGCCGCATGAATCCGTGCAGCATGTGAAGACCGCGATCGTGCTGGAGACGCTGAAGGAAACCGGGGCGCTGCCGATCTAACCCTTCGACTGCTGTATCGCCAGGAACAGATTGGTGCAGCGCGCGCCGGACCGGCAATAAGCAAACACCGGGCCTTGGAGCTCGTCGAGCGCCTCTGCCTGGTCCTCGACATTCTCGGCGGTCATCTGGCCGCTGATCACCGGGATGTAGCGGAAGGCGAGGCCAGCGGCTTCGACCGTTGCCTTGAGCGTGTCCGCCGAAGGTTGGCCGGGCTGCTCATCGTCCGGCCGGTTGCAGATCACGCTCTTGAAGCCGGCTTCCTTGATGGTGGCGACATCTTCGGGCTGGATCTGACCCGAGACCGAATAGTCCTCGCTGATCTGGCGATATTCCATGGCTCATATCCTCGCAATCTGGTTTGGCGGCAGTCTTGCCATTGCCCGGTGGGCACGGCAATCCGCATCGACGGAATTCTCTGCCAAATAGACATCGCGCGCCAGAAAATCCAACCAGGCCGATACGGCCCGGTTGGGTGCGGATCAAATTCAGCTGCCTAGAATGGCGCCTTTGATCTGACGGATGTTGTTGCGCATCATGTCGATATAGGTCGAGCCCGGGCCTTCGGGCTGCGACAGCGCGTCCGAGTAGAGCGTACCGCCGACCTTGATACCGGTCTCGCTGGCGATCTGCTCGATCAGGCGCGGGTTGGTGATGTTCTCGACGAAGATGGCCGCGGCCTTGTCCTGCTTCACCTGCTCGACCAGCTTGGCGACATCGGCGGCCGACGGTTCGGAATCAGTCGAGATGCCTTGCGGAGCGAGGAAGGTCAGGCCGTATTCGTGTTCGAAATAGCCGAAGGCGTCATGCGAGGTGATGACGACGCGCTTTGCCTCGGGGATCGACTGGATCGCCGCCTTCACTTCGCCTTCCAGAGCATCGAGCTTCCTGGTGTAGGCGGCGGCATTGGTCTGGTAGCTGACACAGCCGTCGCTGTCGGCCGCGCAGAAGGCCTCGGCGATGTTCTTCACATAAATCTTGGCATTGGCGATCGACTGGAAGGCGTGCGGATCGGCGAAGGTCTTGCCGCCGCCGGTGCCGGCACCCTCGGCCGCATCGGCGTCGGCGAATTCAGGTTTGAAGTCGATCGGCGTCACGCCCTTGGTCAAGGTGACAATGGAGGCCTTGGTGGCGCTGGCATCGACCAGGCGCTGCAGGAAACCTTCGAAGTGCAGGCCGTTGACCAGCACGATATCGGCCTTGGCCATGGCCACCGCGTCGGCAGGGCTCGGCTCGTAGACATGGGCGTCGCCATCCGGCCCGACGATCGTGGTGATCGCGACACGGCCGCCGCCGACATTCTTGGCGAAATCCGCAATGACTGTGAAGCTGGCGACCACTTTCAGCGGTGCGGCGAAAGCCGATGACGCGCTGAAGGCGGCAAATGTTATAACGCTCATCGTCAGGGCGGCACGGATCGATTTGAGCATAAGCGGGTCTCCTTTTAGGGCGGGGGATCAGGCCGTTCTGTGACGGTGATGGATGATGCGGGCGCGCAGGATGCCGCGCGTGCCAAACAGGATCGAGGCGAAATAGACGACACCGGCCGACAGGATGATGGCCGGGCCGGAGGGCAGCGACGCATGATAGGAGAAGAGCAATCCGGCGATGCAGGAGGCAAAGCCGATCAGCACGGCCAGCACGCACATCGGCTCGACGCGTGCGGTCCAGAATCGCGCGGCTGCCGCCGGCAGCATCATCAATCCGACGGATAGCAAAGTGCCGAGCGCCTGGAAGCCGCCGACGAGGTTGAGCACGACGAGGCCGAGGAAGATGAAATGCACCGGGCTGCCCATGCGGCTGACCGAACGCAGGAACAGCGGGTCGAGGCATTCGGCGACCAGCGCCCGCCAGAAGATGGCAAGGCTGACCAGCGTCACCGCGACGATGCCGCCAATCAGCGTCAAAGCCTCGTTGTTGAGCGCCAGCACCGTGCCGAACAGCACATGCATGAGGTCGACGCTGGAGCCGCGGATCGACACCATCAGCACGCCGATGGCGAGCGAAATCAGGTAGAAGGCCGCCATCGAGGCGTCCTCGCGCTGGACGGTGAAGCGCGACACGGCACCGGCGCCGAGCGCCACGATGATGCCGGCGATCAGGCCGCCAATGGTCATCGGCAGGATTTCCAGCCCGTAGAACAGGAAACCCGCGGCCGCGCCCGGCAGGATGGCATGCGCCATCGCGTCGCCCGACAGGCTCATGCGCCGCAGCATCAGAAAAACGCCGATCGGGCAGGCGCCGAGCGACAGCATCAGCGAGCCGAACAGCGCCCGCTGCATGAAGCCGAAATCGGCGAAAGGGGCGATGAAAAGACTGTAGAGCGCGTCCATCAGGCAGCCCTCGGTCCGGCGCCGTGGTGATGATCGTGGTCGTGGCCATGATGACCATGGTCATGGTCATGGTCATGAGCGTGCTCGTCAGGCTCGCACCAGGGCGCGTTCTCTTCCCAGGCTTCGTGGAAGCGGCGCGCGCGCAGCAGGTTCTCCGGTTTCAGCGTCTCCCGGGTCTCGCCCCAGGCAACCGGCTGACGGGCAAGCAGCAGTGTTTCGGGAAAATTCTGGCGCACCAGATCGAGATCATGGACCACCACCATGATGGTGCGCTCTTCGCCGTGCCAACGCTTGATCAAGGCAATGAGGTCACCGACCGTCTTGGCGTCGACGGCGTTGAACGGTTCGTCGAGCAGGATCAGGTCGGCATCCTGCAACAGCACGCGGGCAAACAGCGTGCGCTGCAACTGGCCACCCGACAGCGTGTCGATCGGCCGCTTCTCGAAGCCGCCGAGGCCGACGGCCATCAAAGCCTGGCTGACGGCCTCACGATCTTCCCCGGTATAGCGGCCAAGCATTCCGCGCTTCGGCCACAGGCCGAGCGAGACCAGATCGACGACGCGGGCGGGAAAGGAGCGATCGAGTTCCGATTGCTGCGGCAGGTAGGCCGCCCGCACGCCCGGCGCGCGAATGACCTCGCCTGCCATCGGCTTCAGCACCCCGACAATACCCTTCATCAGCGTCGACTTGCCAGAGCCGTTGGCCCCAACCACGGCCGTCAGCGAGCCCTTGCGGATCGCGCCATCGAGGTGATGGATCGCGGGATGGCTGTTGTAGCCCAACGTCAGGTCACGGAATGTCAGGCAGGTCTGGGTCATATCGTTCCGTGGGAAACCAAATCCGGCTAAGGTGCGGCCGTTTGGGTATGTGATGTTATTACATTAGTCAACAAGCCAATCCGGCGGAATTGCGTCGCGGTGGTCAACTCGCCGTGTAGGCGCCTGGCCCTGGAGGGAGCAATTGGCTCAAGCGGTTTCGGTTCAGCCGGCCTTGCCCGAAGCGGACGGCGACTCTAAAGAGGCGCGACCACAACGGAAGGAACTCGCAATGAGCATTCGTCGCATCGATGTTGGCCCGCGCATGAGCCAGATCGTTATCCACGGCAACACCGTCTACCTGGCCGGCCAGGTCGGCGAACCCGGCGGCAATGTCGCCGCGCAGACCCGCGATATTCTGGCGACCATCGATGAATTGCTGGCCAAGGCCGGCACCGAGAAGACCAAGATCGTCCAGGCGATCATCTGGCTGGCCGACATGGGCACCTTCGCCGAGATGAATACCGAATGGGACAAGTGGGTGCCGCAGGGCCACACGCCCGCCCGCGCCACCGGCGAAGCAAAGCTCGCTGGCCCGGAATATCTGGTCGAGATTATTATCACCGCGGCGCTGTAAAGGCGCGACGTCAGAACTGCCGATCTCCCCCCACGACGAGGGGAGATCACTCACCCCTGCGACGGCGTGAACCTTGCCACCAGCGTATGGCTTTCCGCCGGATAGATGAAGCGCACGTGGGTGACCGGGTGCTCGGCACTCCAGGTGCGGCGTTCGACCACCAGGCAAGGTGCCCCGGGATCGATGTCGAGCGCATCGGCGATGGCGTCGTCAGCGCTCATGGCGCGTATCCGATGCTCGGCCTCGCTCCACGGCACGCGGTCGATCAGCCAAGGCCCGGCAGCGATTTCCAGAAACTCTTCGTCCCCGGCTTCCGAAACCGCCGAAAGATTGATCAGACGTTGCTCGAGCGCGAATGGCCGTTCGCCGGCAAAATGAAGACCTTCGAGCCATAGCACTGGACCTGCGGCGGACAGTTCGAGCAACGTCCTGTCCTCCCCATTGCTGCGCCGCTTCAGGCGTTCCAGCCGCTTGTAGCGATAGGGCAGGCCGAGCGCCTCGACTTCGATCCTGATGTCGTGAAGTTCCAGCACGGCTGCCTGCGATTGCGGCTGGCGGACAAAGCTGCCTGACCGGCGGCGGCGTTCGATCAAACCTGCCTTGGCCAACTGGGACAGAGCCTTGTTCACCGTCATGCGTGAGCATTTGTATTCGGCGGTCAGCTCATGTTCGAACGGGATACGGTGGCCGGGCACCCAGGTGCCGGAAAGAATTCTTTCCCGGATATCGGAAAGGATGCGCTGATGCAGCGAGACGGTCTCGCTGTCGTCTATCTCGGTCGGTTCAGCCATGCTCATCTGGGTGAACCCTCGGAAAGCGCTGTCATCACGCTGCGAAACCGTTCGGCGATGGCCTCGCGCTTGGCATGTCTGCCATCACTGACCTGTTTCTTGCCATGCACCCAGACACAATCGACCTTGCTGCCATTGGCGAAAATCCAGGCGTCGAGGATTGCATCGCCGGTTTTGCCGGCCAGCGAGGGGTTGCCGGCGTCGAGCGAGACGAGATCGGCGGACGCACCAGGCGCGATTTGCGATGCGCCGGCGCCAAGCGCGACGCTGCCGCCGTCAAGCGCTGCGTCGTACAGCGCGCGGCCGGTCGAGCCGCCAGCCACGGCCAGCACATTGCGGGCGCGGTGCGCGAGGCGCTGCGAATATTCGAGCTGGCGCAATTCGTCGGGCAGGCCGATCAGCACGTTGGAATCGGAGCCGACACCGAAGCGGCCGCCATGCTCCCTGAACAAAGGCGCGGCAAAGATGCCGTCGCCGAGATTGGCCTCCGTGATCGGGCAAAGGCCGGCAATGGCGCCGCTCCTGGCCATGCCGATGGTTTCAGCATCGGTCATGTGGGTGGCATGGATCAGGCACCAGCGCTGGTCGATATCGGCAGCCCCAAGCAGAAATTCGACCGGACGCGCGCCGGACCAGGCAAGGCAGTCTTCGACTTCTTTCACCTGCTCGGCGACATGGATGTGGATTGGTCCGTTTGGCGCCACGGCCGCAATCGCCGTGAGTTCTTCAGGCGTCGCGGCCCGTAGACTGTGCGGGGCAACGCCGACAATCGCTTGATTCAAAGAGCGAACAGATTCCCGGCTTTTCTCAACAAGCCGGGCGAACCGATTCACATCGTTGATGAATCGGCGCTGGCCCTCGTTTGGCGCGGCACCACCGAAGGAGGAATGTGCGTAAAACACAGGCAACAGCGTCAGGCCGATACCCGTTTCGCCGGCCGCGGCAGCGATGCGCTCGGCCATCTCGGCTGGGTTGGCATAAGGTTGTCCATCACGGTCATGGTGCAGATAATGAAATTCGCCGACGCGCGAAAAACCGGCCTCTAGCATTTCGACGTAGAGCTGCGCCGCCACCGCCTCGACCTGGTCGGGAGTCATCCACAGCGCGAAGCGGTACATCACCTCGCGCCAGCTCCAGAAACTGTCGGCGGAGTGGCCGCGCAACTCGGCGAGCCCTGCCATGCCGCGTTGGAAGGCGTGGCTGTGCAGATTGGCCATGCCGGGAAGGAGAATGGCATGGCGTTCGTCACCAGGAGACGCGGTGCTCCCAGGCTCTACGGCCGCAATGCGCCCATTGGCGAAAGTGATCCGCACATTGTCGTGCCAGCCGTTGGGAAGAAGCGCCTGTTCCGCAAAGATATCGGTCACTTTTCTCTCCGCTTCCCGGTCTCGTGTGCGATGATGACACTTGCAGTGCGTCTGAATATGTATATACATAATCGCCACCGATTGAAACGGAAAAGATGATGGCCGTAGAGAGCAAAAACCCGGCAGGGGGGCTTCGCCTGTGGCGCAACGCGCGTCTGGCAACCATGGCTGAAAATTCTGCCGGACTGGGTATCGTCGAGCAAGGCGCGCTCGCCGCGCGCGATGGCCGCATTGTCTATGCGGGTTCGCAATCCGAGATGCCGTCGGCGTTTGCCCAGGGCGAGATCATCGATTGCGAGGGCCGCTGGATCACGCCCGGCCTGATCGACTGCCACACCCATCTCGTCCACGCCGGGAACCGCGCCAACGAGTTCGAGATGCGGCTGGCCGGGGCCACGTATGAAGAGGTCGCCAGGGCCGGCGGTGGCATCGTTTCCTCGGTCAAATCCTTGCGTGCCGCCAGCGAGGACGACCTGGTTGCCCAGACGCTGCCGCGCCTCGATGCGCTGATGGCCGAAGGCGTCACCATCGTTGAAATAAAGTCGGGCTATGGTCTCGATCTTGAAAACGAGAAGAAATCGCTGCGCGCCGCGCGGCAACTGGGCAGTGTACGCCCGGTGATGGTTCGCACCACATGTCTCGCAGCCCACGCGCTGCCGCCCGAAGCCAAGGGCGACAAGGACGCTTTCATCGATCTCGTCGCCAAAACGATCCTTCCCGGCGTCGCCGCGGAAGGCTTGGCCGATGCCGTCGACGGGTTCTGTGAAGGCATCGCCTTTTCGCCCGAGCAGATGTCTCGCGTGTTCGACAAGGCCAAGGCGCTCGGCTTGCCCGTAAAACTCCACGCCGACCAGCTGTCCAACCTGCATGGCGCTGAATTCGCCGCCCGCTATGGTGCATTGTCAGCCGATCATCTCGAATACACCGACGAGGCGGGCGCCATGGCGATGGCCAAGGCGGGGACAGTGGCGACGATCCTGCCCGGCGCCTATTACTTCATCCGCGAGACCAAGAAGCCGCCGATCGGCCTGTTTCGCCAGCTTGGCGTCAAAATGTCGGTTGCCACCGACAACAATCCCGGCACTTCGCCGCTGACCTCGCTGCTTCTGACCATGAACATGGCGGCGACCCTGTTCGGCATGACGGTCGACGAATGTCTTGCCGGCGTCACCCGCGAAGCCGCGCGTGCGCTGGGCCTGCTCGAAGAGACCGGCACGCTGGAACTGGGCAAATCCGCCGACCTGGCGATCTGGGACATCGAGCGCCCCGCCGAACTCGTCTACCGTATGGGCTTCAACCCGCTGCATGCCCGCATCTGGAGAGGACAATGACAGAACTGACGCTGAAGCCCGGCGATGCGACGCTGGCCGACTGGCGCGCCATGTACCGTGGCGCCATGCCGAAACTGGACGGTGCCTGTCGCCCGAAAATCAAGGCAAGCGCCGAAGCTGTCGCGCGCATCGTCGCCAAGGGTGAGCCGGTCTATGGGATCAATACCGGTTTCGGCAAGCTGGCCAGCATGCGCATTCCCGCCGAGGATCTCGAGACCCTGCAGCGCAACATCGTGCTTTCGCATGCCGCGGGCGTGGGCGAGCCGATGCCTGTTGCCATTGCCCGGCTGATGATGGCGCTGAAACTTGCGAGCCTTGCGCAGGGTGCCTCCGGTGTGCGCCCGCAAACCATCGAGTTGCTCGAAGCGATGCTGGCCAATGACGTCATCCCGGTGGTGCCGGCGCAAGGTTCAGTTGGCGCCTCCGGCGACCTTGCCCCATTGTCGCACATGACGGCGGTGATGATCGGTGTCGGCGAATGCTTTACCCCGCATGGCCGCTTCCCCGCCAAGGTCGCGTTCGTCTCGCATGGGCTGGAGCCCGTCACATTGGGCGCCAAGGAAGGTCTGGCGCTGCTCAACGGCACGCAGTTTTCGACGGCCTATGCGCTGGCCGCCCTGTTCGAGGCCGAAGTGCTCTACCAGTCGGCGCTTGTCGCCGGCGCGCTCTCGACCGACGCGGCAAAGGGTTCCGATGCCCCCTTCGACCCGCGCATCCATATGTTGAGAAAGCATCGCGGCCAGATCGAGACCGCGGATGCGTTGCGCAATCTGATGGCCGGCAGCGCCATCCGCGAGTCGCACCGGCTCGGCGACGAGCGTGTGCAGGATCCCTATTGCCTGCGTTGCCAGCCGCAAGTCATGGGCGCCGCGCTCGATGTCCTGCGCAAGGCCGCCGATACGCTCGAAACCGAGGCCAATGGCGTTACCGACAATCCGCTGGTCTTCGCCGAGGACGACACGGCGCTCTCCGGCGGCAATTTCCACGCCGAGCCGGTCGCCTTCGCCGCCGACATGATCGCACTTGCCGTCTGTGAGATCGGCTCGCTGTCAGAACGCCGCATCGCCATGCTGGTCGATCCCGCGCTGTCAGGCATGCCCGCCTTCCTGACGCCCAAGCCCGGCCTGAACTCCGGCTTCATGATCCCACAGGTGACGGCGGCCGCACTTGTCTCGGAAAACAAGCAGAAAGCCTATCCGGCCAGCGTCGATTCCATCCCGACCTCGGCCAACCAGGAAGACCATGTCTCGATGGCCGCGCATGGCGCGCGCCGGCTGATCGGCATGATCGAGAATGCGACGGCTGTTATCGGCATTGAATTGCTAGCCGCCGCGCAAGGGTGCGATTTCCATGCACCACTCGCCTCGAGTGCGGCGCTTGAAGCCGTGCGCAAGCTGGTTCGCGCCGAGGTGCCGCATCTCGACAATGACCGGCACTTCCACCCCGACATGGAAAAGGCGATCGCCATGGTACGTAGCGGTGCAGTCGCGAAGGCCGCGAGCGCGGTGGCGCTGCCGGGGATTGCGCTATGACACCTTCTTGGCTGACAATAAAACGAGGCACGGCACCGCTTCTGGTGTCGATCCCGCACACCGGTGTCGACCTCGCCGGCCTCGAAAACCGGCTTATCTCGCCATGGCTTGGTCGCCGCGATTGCGACTGGTGGATCGACAATCTCTATGATTTCGCCGGCGGTCTCGGCGCTACGGTCGTGCAAACCGCGATCTCGCGCACAGTCATCGACGTCAACCGCGATCCATCCGGCGCCTCGCTCTATCCCGGCCAGGCAACCACCGGCCTATGCCCAACCGAAACCTTCGACGGCGATCCGCTCTATCGCGAGGGCGAAGAGCCGGGACCGTCGGAGATCGACGAGCG
This sequence comes from Mesorhizobium sp. B2-3-13, assembly GCF_006442195.1. Lineage (NCBI taxonomy): Bacteria > Pseudomonadati > Pseudomonadota > Alphaproteobacteria > Hyphomicrobiales > Phyllobacteriaceae > Mesorhizobium > Mesorhizobium sp. B2-3-13. Next base: position 35,887 of record NZ_VFVQ01000013.1, on the reverse strand, counting down.
CCGCGAGAAATTCTTTGCACCCTATCACGCCGCCTTGCAGGCCGAGATCGACAGGTTGCGGACCTTGCATGGCAAGATTGTCCTCTACGACTGCCATTCGATCCGCTCGGTGCTGCCACGCCTCTTCGAAGGCACGCTGCCGGTGTTCAACCTCGGCACGAACGACGGCAGGAGCGCTGATCCGGCGTTGCAGGCGATGGTCAACCAGATCATGGCAGAAACCGGTGAGACCTTTGTCGTCAACGGACGCTTCAAGGGCGGCTGGATCACGCGCCATTTCGGCCAGCCGCACCAGGGCGTGCATGCGCTGCAGATGGAGCTCTCCAACCGCGGCTACATGCGCGAGCCGGACGGGAAGGGCACACCGGACAATTGGCCCGCGCCCTACGATGCCGCGTTCGCCGCGCCCATCCGCGCCACGCTGACGCAGATTCTCCAAACTGCCATTGACTGGGCCGGGCGCTGACGCGCCGCCTGATCCGAAAGGGACAATGATGACCGACCCCCGTCACAACATCCGCGAAGTGCGCAGCCCCCGCGGCGACAAGCTCAACGCCCGGTATTGGACGACTGAAGCGCCGTTGCGCATGCTGATGAACAATCTTGACCCTGATGTCGCCGAGAACCCCAATGAACTGGTCGTCTATGGCGGCATCGGCCGGGCGGCGCGTACCTGGAACGATTTCGATCAGATCGTTGCGTCGCTGAAGACGCTTGGCGAGGACGAGACGCTGCTGGTGCAGTCCGGCAAGCCGGTCGGCGTGTTCCGCACTCACCCCGATGCGCCGCGCGTGCTGATCGCCAACTCCAACCTGGTGCCGCACTGGGCGACCTGGGAGAAATTCAACGAGCTCGATAAGAAGGGCCTGATGATGTACGGCCAGATGACGGCCGGCTCCTGGATCTACATCGGCACGCAAGGCATCGTGCAGGGCACCTACGAGACCTTCGTCGAAGCCGGCCGCCAGCATTATGGCGGCAATCTCAAGGGAAAATGGATCCTGACCGGCGGCCTGGGCGGCATGGGCGGCGCCCAGCCATTGGCCGCCGTCATGGCTGGCGCCTGCTGCCTGGCGATCGAATGCAATCCGGATTCGATCGACTTCCGCTTGCGCACCCGCTATGTCGACGAGAGGGCCGAGACGCTCGACGAGGCCATGGAAATGATCGAGCGCTGGACCAAGGCCGGCGAGGCGAAATCCGTCGCCCTGCTCGGCAACGCCGCCGAGATCGTGCCCGAGATGTTCAAGCGCGGCATTCGCCCCGATATGGTCACCGACCAGACCTCGGCGCACGACCCCATCAATGGTTATCTGCCGAAGGGCTGGACTATGGCCGAGTGGCGCGAAAAGCGCGTCAGCGACCCCCGGGCGGTCGAGAAGGCGGCGCGCGCCTCCATGCGCGAGCATGTCGAGGCGATGGTCGCGTTCTGGAACGCCGGCGTGCCGACACTCGACTATGGCAACAACATCCGCCAGGTCGCCAAGGACGAAGGGTTTGAAAACGCCTTTGCGTTCCCCGGCTTCGTGCCGGCCTACATCCGTCCGCTCTTCTGCCGCGGCATTGGCCCTTTCCGCTGGGCAGCACTCTCCGGCGATCCAGAGGATATCTACAAGACCGACGCCAAGGTGCGTGAACTCACCCCCGGCAACACCCATCTGCACAATTGGCTGGACATGGCCCGCGAGCGGATTTCCTTTCAAGGGTTGCCGGCGCGCATCTGCTGGGTCGGCCTTGGCGATCGCCACCGATTGGGCCTCGCCTTCAACGAAATGGTGGCCAAGGGCGAACTCAAGGCGCCGGTCGTCATCGGTCGCGATCACCTCGATTCGGGTTCGGTCGCTTCGCCGAACCGCGAGACGGAATCGATGAAGGACGGTTCCGACGCAGTGTCCGACTGGCCGCTGCTCAACGCGCTGCTCAACACAGCTTCGGGCGCGACCTGGGTATCGCTGCATCATGGCGGCGGCGTCGGCATGGGTTTCTCGCAGCATGCCGGCATGGTCATCGTCGCCGACGGCACGCCGGATGCCGCAAGGCGCCTGGAACGGGTGTTATGGAACGATCCGGCGACGGGCGTCATGCGCCATGCCGACGCCGGCTATGACATCGCGATCGAATGCGCCAAGGAGCACCAGCTCAATCTGCCAGGCATTCTCGGATAGCGGCTGACGTGATGCGTGTCCTTCGTGCCACCGATTACCGCGTCATGCCGTGGAAGAACGGCGGCGGTACGACGACCGAGATCGCCGTCTCGCCCGATGGTGCCGGGCTCGACGATTTCGACTGGCGCGTCTCGATGGCCCGGGTCGAACGCAGCGGGCCGTTCTCCAATTTTGCCGGCATCGACCGCACGCTGTCGGTGCTGGAAGGCGAGGGGATCGTGCTTGATGTCGCGGGCCGTCCGCCGCAGCGGGTGACAGCGGCTTCCCAGCCATTTTCCTTTCCAGCCGACCAGCCGACGAGTGCCGCGCTGATCGCCGGCCCGATCACCGATCTCAACGTTATGACCCGTCGCGGCCGCATGTTGCATTCGGTCGAGCGTCTGGCGATTTCGACGCCTGCGGAAATCCCGGCCGAGGCCGGTCCCACCCTCATCCTTTGTCACGGAGGCCATGCCATTTTCCCCGGCGCCGCGCCCGTTCGTCTCGGACCGCTCGACACCCTGCTGCTCGGGCCGGACGCCTCTGTCTTGCGGGTTCAGCCCGCGCCGGATGCGACCCTTTTCGTGATCCGGATAATCGCTGCCGCCTGACGCGCTTCGCCCAACGGTTACCGCCTGTTTCCAAACATGATCGCGACGCTGGCGAAATATAGCGTAAGCTGGCACTGGCATCACGAAAAAGCCCGAATCCTCTCCGTCGATCGATCCCGACGGGAGCGAGAGGCCCTTGTCTTTGGATTGGTCGAAAGATGACGCTCCGTCGTGGTGCGGAAATAAACTTTCGGCTTAGGGTTGATGCAACCGATTGCATTCGAACCGGTTTTAGGGCCATTGCCGTGGCGGTGACGCCACTGAGTGCCCGTTTACGGAATTTTCAATGAATATTCAGACGAACCTAGCCCAGATCGAGAAGACAAGCGCGAGCTTCCCAGTCATCACGGAAGAGCCGATAAGATCCACATTCCTGCCGGAGGAACGGCTCCGGCTGCTCGGAGAAAGCCTGGCCAAGGGCGATCTGACGGATCTGTTCGGCCTGATACCGTTCGACTTTCAAGCCCGTATCCGTGACAGCGCCAAGAAGATCCTCGAAGTCTACCGGTCTACCAATGCCGCGCAGGCGAGGGGCGAAACCATCACGCCGGCCGCGCAGTGGCTGCTCGACAACAACTATCTGATCGAGGAAACCATTTTCCAGGTCAAACGCGACCTGCCGCGCCGCTTTTACCGGCAATTGCCGACCCTGAAACTGCCCGATGGCGGCACCGTGCCGCGCGCATTGGCGCTGGCCTGGACTTATGTCGCGCATTCCGACAGTTCCGTCTCGGCGACCATGTTCAAGTCTATCGTCCAGGGCTTTCAGTCGGTCGAACCGTTGAAGATTGGTGAACTCTGGGCACTGCCGTCCCTTCTGCGTTTCGTGCTGATCGAGAACCTCCGTCGCCTGGCGGTCAGGGTCAACCGCACCCGCCAGATGCGCCAGATCGCCAATGACGTGGCCGACAAGGTGCTGGCGACCGACGACAATCCGGATCGGCAGACGATCCTAGTCAATTTCAGCGCGCATGCGCAGGACACCACCTTTGCCACTCAGCTTCTCTATCGCTTGCGTGACGGGTCGCAGAACGCCGGCAAGGCGCTGGAGTGGCTGGAAGGCGAACTCGAGAAGACCGGCTCGGATGCCGAGGAAATCATCATTTCCGAGCACCAGACGCTGTCCAGCGGCAATGTGACCACCGGCAATATCGTCCGCGGCCTGCGCCTCATCAACGACGTCGACTGGACGGTGTGGTTCGAAGGCGTCAGCCGCATCGATACCGTGCTGCGCGAGCGCACCGATTTTGCCGCGCTCGACTTCTTCTCGCGCGATCAATACCGCACCGCGATCGAGGAACTGGCTCGCCGCTCGAACCTTTCGGAGTACCGTGTCGCCGAAAAAGCCATTGAACTGGCCGGCCACGCCGTCGGTGAAACCGTCCCGGAGAGCGGTGAAGGAGTGGACGCCCAGGTCGCATCCGCTCATACCGATGTCGGTTTTTACGTCGTTGGCCCGCGCCGGCTGGAACTGGAAAAGGCGATCGGTTACCGGCCCACGATCAGCCAGACGATCAAGCGGACCTTCGCTAAGACCGGCTGGCTGGGCATCGTCCTGCCCGTCTTCGCGCTGACCGTCCTGCTGCTTGTCCTGTCCGGCAACGCCCTTTCCAATCTCGGCCTGTCGGTGCCGTCGATCGTGCTGATGCTGGCTCTGTTTGCCGTGCCGGCCAGCGAAGGCGCGCTCGCGTTCTTCAACACCGTGGTCTCGCTGTTCCTTAAGCCGACACGCCTTATCGGTTACGACTACAGGCACGGTGTGCCGCCCGAGGCGCGCACCCTGGTGGTCGTGCCGTCGCTGATCGGCTCGCGTGACGATGTCGAGGAAAACATCCGCAACATCGAAGTGCATTACCTCGCCAATCTGGCGGACGAGATCCATTTCGCGCTGCTTTCGGATTGGCCCGACAGCAAGATCGAGATCGATGCGGCGGATACCGAGATCCTCGACTTCGCCCGCGCCGAAATCGCCCGTCTCAACGCGCGCTATCCCTCCGACGGCGCGCCGCGCTTCTATATCCTGCACCGCCGCCGGCTCTACAATGCCGGTCAAGGGTGCTGGATGGGCTGGGAACGCAAGCGCGGCAAGCTGCACGAACTCGACCTCTTGCTGCGCGGCGACAGCGATACCACCTTCCTGCCGCTCGAAGTCCCGCTGCCGGAAAAGGTCGTCCATGTGATGACGCTCGACGCCGATACCCGCACCACCCGCGATGCGGTATCGAGCCTGGTCGGCAAGCTTTGCCATCCGCTCAACCGTCCGCATTTCGACGCCACGAGGCGCGTCGTGACCGCCGGTTACACCATCCTGCAGCCGCGCATCACCGCTTCACTCACCAGCGGCGACGAAGCCTCGTTCTTCCAGCGCGTCTTCTCGGCCAATCGCGGCCTTGATCCCTATGTCTTCGCTGTTTCGGACCTCTATCAGGACGTCTTCAGTGACGGATCCTTCACCGGCAAGGGCCTCTATCATGTCGATGCCTTCGAGGCCGCCTTGCAGGGCCGCATCGAGGAAAACACCATCCTCAGCCACGATCTGCTCGAAGGCGCCCTGGCGCGCGCCGCACTGGTCACCGACGTCGAACTGGTCGAGGATTACCCGACCCGCTACTCGGTCGATGCCTCGCGCCACCATCGCTGGGCGCGCGGCGACTGGCAGCTTTTGGGCTACATCTTTAATCCTCGTTCCGGCGTTCCGGCCTTGTCGCGCTGGAAGATGGTCGACAATCTGCGCCGCTCGCTGACGCCGATCTTTTGGGTGATGGCGGCGATCGCCGGCTGGACCTTGCTGCCGTTCACGCAGGCCGCGCAGTGGCAGGCCTTGCTGATCCTCAGCCTGTTCATGGCGCCGACCTTCGACGTGGTCAACGCCATCCTGCCCAAAAGCGGCGACCAGACGCCGCGCGGCCATTTCTCCGCGCTGGCGCGCGACGTCGCCTTCGGCACCGCCATGGTGGCGCTGAAGATCGTGCTGATGGCACATAACGCCTGGATGATGGGCGATGCCATTGTGCGCACGCTCTACCGGCTGTTCGTCAGCCGGCAGAACCTCCTGGAGTGGCGCACCGCCTCGCAGGCGCACAAGGCGGGCGACAATGATGTCGGCTCCTATTACGGCATGATGTATGGCGCCGTGATCATCGGCTTTGTCGGCCTCGCCATTCCGGTGCTGGCCGATTCCACCGGTGCCTTCGTCGCCTTCTTCTTTGCCTTGTTCTGGATCGGCTCGCCGGCGATCGCCAGCTGGATCAGCCGCTCCGCCGAAACCGAGGACCGGCTGCGCATATCGCAAGCCGACATCCACACGCTGCGCACCGTGGCGCGGCGCACCTGGCACTATTTCGAAACCTTCGTCACGGCAGAACATCACAATCTGCCGCCGGATAATTTCCAGGAGAGCCCGGCGCCCGTCGTGGCGCCGCGCACCTCGCCGACCAATATCGGCGTCTACCTGCTCTCGGTCGTTTCGGCGCGCGATTTCGGCTGGATCAGCCTTTCCGATGCCATCACCCGCATCGATGCAACCATGACGACCATCGAGAGCATGCCGCGCAGCCGCGGCCATCTCTTCAACTGGTACGACACCACGACGCTCAAGCCGCTCTATCCGCTCTATATCTCGGCTGTCGACAGCGGCAATCTCGCCGGTCACCTGGTGGCGGTGGCGGCGGCCTGCGCCGAATGGGCGGAAGCGCCTTCCGTCCACCTGCAGGGTGATTTCGAAGGCATTCTCGACACGGTGACCATCCTGAGCGAAAGCCTCGATGAACTGCCCGACGACCGCCGTCAGTTGCGCCCGTTGCGCCAACGGCTTGTCGATCGCCTCGACGGCATGCGGCGCGCCGTCGACACGATCAAGGCCCAGCCGGAAATGGCGTCGATCCGCACCATCAACCTGGCGGTGCTGGCCGGCGAAATCCGCAAGCTCGCCACCGCCATTCACACCGAGGCCGCATCACCGCAGAGTGACGTCATCGTCGACTGGGCGGCAAGGCTCGAAGCCACCTGCGAGGCGCACGTCCACGACGCCCACAGCGACGAAAACGCTGTCGAGGCTCTGCGTGCCAAGCTGCTCACCTTGCGCGAGCGCACCCGTCGTTTCGCCTTCGAGATGGAATTCGCCTTCCTGATGCGGCCGGAGCGCAAGCTTTTGTCGATCGGCTACCGGGTCGAGGAACATCAGCTCGACGAAAGCTGCTACGATCTTCTGGCTTCCGAGGCGCGGCTGACCAGCCTGTTTGCCATCGCCAAGGGCGATCTGCCAACCGAACACTGGTTCAGGCTCGGCCGCCCCATCGTCGAGATCGGCTTCCAGGGCGCGCTGATGTCGTGGTCCGGCTCGATGTTCGAGTACCTGATGCCGCCGCTGGTGATGAAGGAGCCGCAAGGCTCCATCCTCAACCAGACCAGCAAGCTGATCATCAAGCGCCAGATGCAGTACGGCCGCCAGAAGAACGTGCCGTGGGGCATCTCGGAAGCGGCCTACAACGCCCGCGACCGCGAACTGACCTATCAGTACACCAATTTCGGCGTGCCGGGGCTTGGGCTCAAGCGCGGCCTTGGCCAGAACACGGTAATTGCGCCTTACGCGACTATCATGGCGGCGCAGTTCAACCCGCGCGAAGCGGTGCAGAATCTGGCCCGGCTGCGCGAGATCGGCGCGCTTGGCCGTCATGGCTATTATGACGCGGTCGACTTCACGCCGCAGCGCGTGCCGGAAGGCACCAACCAAGCGGTCGTGCTGAACTACTATGCCCACCATTCGGGCATGTCGATCGCCGCCGTCGCCGACGCCATCTTCGAAGGTCGCCTGCGCGATCGCTTCCACAGCGATCCGGTCATTGAATCGGCCGAACTGCTGCTGCAGGAGAGGGCGCCGCGCGATATTCCGACCGCCACCGTCCGCACCGAGGCCGACGAGCGCTCCAAGGACGAGACCGAAACCGAGAGCCCCGATACCCGCATCGTGCTCGATCCCGTGCGGGCGCTGCGTTCGACCAATGTGATGTCCAACGGCCGCTATTCGGTGATGGTGACCGCGACCGGCTCCGGCTACAGCCGCTGGGGCGATCTTTCCGTCACCCGCTGGCAGCCCGACCCCGTCGAGGACCGGCTTGGCTCCTACATCTTCCTGCGCGACGCTGCCACCGGCGACTGGTGGTCGGCGACATCGGAGCCCAGACGCGCCGCCGAGGAAAAGACCCAAACCTTGTTTTCCGACGACAAGGCGAGCTTTGTCAAAACCGCCGGCACGCTGCGCTCCGAGGTGGAATGCATCGTTGTTTCCGAGGGCAATGGCGAGGGCCGCCGGATCACGCTCTACAATGAGAGCACGTCAGACCGTCACATCGAAGTGACGTCCTTTGCCGAGCTGGTGCTGGGCTCGGAGGCTTCCGACAACGCGCATCCGGCTTTCTCGAAGATGTTCGTGGAAACCGAGATCGCCGCCAACAATGGCGCGATCTTCGCCACGCGCCGCAAGCGCGAAACCAGCGAGCCCGATGTCACCCTGGTGCATTTCGTCACCGATCCGTCGGGACCGGCGCGTGATGCCGAGGCCGAGACCGACAGGCGCGCCTTCATCGGCCGTGGCCGCACCATCGTCGATGCCGCCGCTTTCGATCCAGGCGCCAGGCTGGGTGGCCATTCCGGCTTCACGCTCGATCCCATCGCCTCGCTGCGCCGTCAGGTGCGCGTGCCCGCCAACAAGAAGGTATCGCTGACCTTCTGGACAGTCGTCGGGGCCAACCGCGCCGAGCTGGATGAGGCCATAAGCCGGCTCGACCATCAGGAGAGCTTTGCTCGCCAGGCCATGCTTGCCTGGACGCGCAGCCAGGTGCAGACCCGCCATATGGGCCTCAGCCTGACCGATGCGGCCAATGTGCAGAAACTGGCGCGCTATCTGATCTATCCCGACCCGTTCCTGCGGCTGCCGGCCGAGTCCGTTGCTTCCGGATTGGGCAAGCAGTCGAGCCTGTGGCCGACAAGCATTTCGGGCGATTACCCGATCTTCCTGGTCAGGATCGGCGACGTTGCCGATCTGGAGATCGTTGCCCAGGCGTTGCGCTTCCAGGAATATATGCGCACCCGCGGCATGATGATCGACTTCGTCGTCGTCAACGAGCAGGCTTCCTCCTATGTCCAGGATCTGCAGCGGGCAGTCGAAACGCTTTGCGAAAACAGCCGCTTGCGCGGCAAGGAACTCGGACCCCGCCAGCACATTTTCGCGGTGCGCCGCGACCTGATGGAGGAAACCACCTATAAGACGCTGCTCGCCGTCGCCCGGGTTGTGCTGCATACGCGCAACGGCACCATCTTCGACCAGATCGAACGGGCCGAAGCGGCCGCACTGCAGGCACGCGATGGCCAGCAGCCGGCAGGGTTGCCAGGCCCGCGCGAAATTCCGGCGCCCGCACCGCAGATGCATGCATTTGCCTCGCAGGCGGGGGCCGATGTCAGTGCCGATGGCTCCGGCCTCAGCCAGTGGAACGGTTTTGGCGGCTTCGACGGCGACGGGCGGCACTATGTGGTGCGCCTGACTGGCGGGCGCACCACGCCGCAACCCTGGATCAACGTCGTCTCCAACGCCTCGTTCGGCTTCCACACCTCGGCCGAAGGTGCTGCCTTCACCTGGAGCCGCAACAGTCGCGATTACCAGTTGACGCCATGGTCGAACGACCCGGTGTCCAACCGGCCGGGCGAGGGCGTCTATATTTACGACCAGACCAGCGGCAAGGCGTTCTCGCCGATCGCTGCGGTGGTGCGCGATCCCTCGATGACCTACGAAGCGTGGCATGGCCAGGGCTTCTCGACCTTCCGCTCGAAGCGCGGATCGTTGTCGATGGACCTGACCCATGTCGTCGATCCCATCGATCCGGTGAAGATCACGCGGCTGCGCATCCAGAATTCCGGCCCGGTACCGGCCCGGCTGCGCGTTTACGCCTATGCCGAATGGGTGCTTGGCGGGCATCGGTCGCGCACTGCGGCAACTATAGTGCCGTCGCGCGACGGTGCTACCGGCGCGCTGCTGGCGCAAAATCCCTACGGGCTCGATTTCAGCGAGCGGGTGGCCTTCCTCGCCGCCGACACCGGCGTCCACTCGGTGACATCAGACCGAGCCGAGTTCCTCGGCCGGCACGGGTCCAGCGAGTTGCCGCAGGCGGTGCTGAGCGGCGCGGCCCTGTCAGGCCGCGTCGAGGCCGGAGATGATCCTTGCGCGGCGATCGCCCGCGACATCGAGATTCAGGCTGGCGGCGACGTCACGCTCATCTGGCTGCTTGGCGATGCCGAGTCTTCGGCGCAGGCGAGCGCGCTGGTGCAGAAGCACCGGGGCAAGGATTTCGACCAGCGCCTGGCCGACAATGAGCGCGAATGGCGCGCCTTCCTCGACACCATCCAGGTCGAGACGCCCGACAAGGCGCTCGATGCCATGGTCAATCACTGGCTGCCTTATCAGAGCCTTGCCTGCCGCATCCGCGCCCGCTCGGCTTTCTATCAGGCAAGCGGCGCCTTCGGCTTCCGCGACCAGTTGCAGGACACACTCGCCTTGCTGGCGCATGATCCCACGCTGGCGCGCGACCAGATCCTCAATGCCGCGCGGCGGCAGTTCCCGGAAGGCGACGTGCAGCATTGGTGGTTGCCGCGCACCGGCGCCGGCGTGCGTACCCTGATCTCCGACGACGTGGTGTGGCTCGCCCACGCCACGGCCCGCTATCTCTTGGTGACCGGCGACGCCACTATCCTGAAGGAGCAACTGCCTTTCCTCGACGGACAGGTGCTGGGCGAAGGCGAGCACGACGCCTTTTTCACCCCGGAAATCTCGAAGAAGACGGTGTCCCTGTACGACCACTGCGCGCGTGCGCTCGACCTCGCCATCAAGCGCAGCAGTCCAGCCGGCCTGCCGTTGATTCTCGGCGGCGACTGGAACGACGGCATGAACCGTGTCGGCGAGCACGGCAAGGGCGAGAGCGTGTGGTTGGGCTGGTTCCTGCTGAAGACGCTGGGCGACTTCGCCGCGGTCGCCAGGACCGAGGGCGACACCAAGCGCGCACAGGCCTGGACAAAACATGCCGACGCGCTGAAGCGAGCGCTCGAAAGCACGGCATGGGATGGCGAATGGTACCGGCGCGGCAGTTTCGATGACGGCACGCCTTTGGGGTCGCGTACATCGCAAGAGTGCAAGATCGACTCCATCGCCCAGTCCTGGAGCGTGCTTTCGGGCGAGGGCGACCCGGCGCGGTCGACCACCGCGATGCAGCAGGCGACGAAGCTGCTCGTCGACGATCATCTCAAGATCGTCAAACTGTTCACTCCACCCTTCTCGAAGACGCAGAAGGATCCCGGCTACATCAAGAGCTATCCGCCTGGCGTGCGCGAGAATGGCGGCCAGTACACCCATGCCGCCACCTGGTTCGTCATTGCGCTCGCCGAGATGGGGCAGACCGATGAAGCCTATCGCTGCTTCTCGATGCTGAACCCGGTCAACCACGCGTTCGACGAGGCGTCGACCGAGCACTACCGCGTCGAACCCTATGTAGTGGCGGCCGATATCTATGCCGGGGACGACAAGGGTGGGCGCGGCGGCTGGACTTGGTACACCGGCTCGGCGGGCTGGCTCTACCGGGCGGCGGTCGAAGGCATCCTGGGCATCGAACGGCGCGGCAAGCAGATCACATTCCGGCCGAAGCTGCCCAGCCACTGGGATGGCTACCAGGCTTCGCTCAAGATGCTGGGCGCCGACATCAAGGTCCAGGTCGTTCGCGACAAAAAGGCCAAGACGATCTCGCTTGAAGTCAACGGATCGAAGACAAAAGCGGCGTCCTTTGAACCCAAGGCCGGCGGCCAGACCGAGGTCCTGGTCAAGATACCAGCGTAAAATCAGCAGTTTATGTCAGAAGCGCGCGCGTCCTCCGGACGCGCGCCGCCGCGCCCTGTTTACTTGCGCGCGATCTGTGGGGCGTCCGCCAAAGACGCGCGAAACCGACCGTGCAAGCTCGCGTTGATTAAAAATGGGGCAGTGCTCCGCTGCTGCCACGATTTTGCCGCAAGGCTGACATTTCACCTTTTATCTCAAACCGTTAGGTGATCACGTCAGATTTCGTATCGTCGTCATCTTTTGTTCGCTAAACGGGAACGGAAGCGATAGACGGGCATTGTTTTGCGACGCATCAACCGTTAGGTGTTACGAAATGGTGCAGTGCACAATATTGGTGTTGGGCACAATAGAAAGTTGGCGGAGTAGCTAAAGTGTCACTTCTGCAGATCTATTGGAGAGCGCTGGGATATCTGGCTGCCGACAAGAAGCGCGTCGCGCTGATCTGTGCGGCCAACGTCGCGCTTGCAGCCATCGCGATCCTTGAGCCGATCCTTTTAGGCCGGGTGATCGGCGCTATTTCCGAAAAAGGTCCGGTGTTTTCGACGCTCGCGGTTTGGGCAGCTCTCGGTCTCTTCAATGTCATGGCCTTCGTGCTGGTGGCGCGTGGCGCCGATCGCTTCGCCCATGCCCGTCGTTCGGAAGTGTTGTGCCAGTCCTTCGAGCGCGTAATCACCATGCCGCTCGCCTGGCATCACCAGCGCGGCACTTCCAATTCGCTGCACACGCTGCTGCGCGCCGTTGAAACCCTTTTCAGCTTGTGGCTCGAATTCATGCGCGTGCATCTTTCGACGGCCATTGCGCTGGTGCTGCTGGTGCCGACCGCGCTTGCGATGGACGTCCGCATGTCCATTGTGCTGCTTGGCCTTGGCGTCCTTTACGTGGGCATCGGCCGTATCGTCATGCGCCGCACCAAGGCAGGGCAGACCGCCGTCGAGCGTCACTATCATACCGTGTTTGCCCATGTGACCGACAGCGTCAGCAATGTCGCCGTGCTGCAGAGCTACAACCGCATCGGCCACGAGACCGCGGCGTTGAAGCGTTACGTCAAGGGCCTGCTCGACGCGCAGAATCCTGTGCTCGACTGGTGGGCGATTGCCAATGCGCTGAACCGCCTGTCCTCGACCATTTCGATGATGATCGTGCTGTCGATCGGCGCGTATCTCGTCACCCGTGGCCAGCTCCGCGTCGGCGACGTCGTGGCCTTCACCGGCTTTGCCGGAATGCTGATCGCCCGTCTCGACCAGATGTCGGCCTTCACCACTCAGATTTCGGAAGCCCGCGCCAAGCTTGAGGATTTCTATAAGCTCGAGGACTCGGCCGCCGATACCGCCGAGCCGGATGGCCTGCGCGACCTTGCCAACGTCACCGGCCATGTCCGTTTCGAGGATGTCAGCTTCGAGTTCGCCAATTCGGGGCAGGGCGTCAGCGATGTGTCCTTCGAGGTCCAGGCGGGCCAGACCGTCGCCATTGTCGGGCCGACAGGTGCGGGAAAGACCACGCTCATCAACTTGCTGCAGCGCGTCTTCTCGCCGTCCAGCGGCCGTATCCTGATCGACGGCATCGATACCCGCACGGTGACCCGCAAGTCGCTGCGCCATTCGATCGCCACCGTGTTCCAGGATGCCGGGCTTCTCAACCGCTCGATCGAGGACAATATCCGGGTCGGCCGTGCCGACGCGACCAACGAAGAAATCCATGCCGCCGCCTCCGCGGCCGCGGCGCAGGATTTCATCCTGGCCAAGAGCAACGGCTACGACACGGTGGTCGGCGAACGTGGCGGCCAGTTGTCTGGCGGCGAGCGCCAGCGGATCGCCATTGCCCGTGCCGTGCTGAAGGATGCTCCGATCCTGGTGCTCGACGAGGCGACCAGCGCACTCGACGTCGAGACCGAGGATCGCGTCAAGGAAGCGATCGACGAATTGCGCCGCGACCGCACCACCTTCATCATCGCCCACCGCCTGACCACCGTCCGCGACGCCGATCTGGTCGTGTTCATGGACAAGGGCAAGGTGGTGGAGATGGGTGGCTTCGCCGAACTGTCGCTGCGCAACGGCCGCTTCGCCAGCCTGCTGCGCGCCGGCGGCCTGCTCAATGACGAGGAAGTCCGCCGCCTCAGCCGCTCCGTACAGGGTGAGGCCGCCTGAGCCGGTTCTTCCTTCCCCCACAAGAGGGAAGGAAAACGCTTCTGCGCCTGCGACACCACCGCTCGATTGCCCCAAACGCATCGGCGGTCTATGTAAAGTCGCATGAGTGACACCACCTCACGCCTGAGCGGCTGGGCCGATCTTGCCAATCCGACGCGGTTCGTCGGGATGGCCGACAAGCTTGTACCGTGGTTGGCGGCGCTCGCCGCGCTCGTCCTCGCCGTCGGCCTCTATATGAGCTTCACCGCGCCCGAGGATTTCCAGCAAGGCATCACCGTTCGCATCATGTACATCCATGTGCCTTTCGCCTGGCTCGCCATGATGTGCTACACGCTGATGGCGCTGTCTGCCCTCGGCACGCTGGTCTGGCGCCATCCGCTAGCCGATGTCGCGCTCAAATCAGCGGCCCCCATCGGTGCGGTCTTCACCGCGCTGGCGCTGATCACGGGTTCGATCTGGGGCAAGCCGATGTGGGGCACCTGGTGGGTCTGGGACGCAAGGCTGACCTCGGTGTTCGTGCTGTTCCTGATGTATCTTGGCATCATCGCGCTGACCCGTGCGCTGGATGATGCCAGCCGCGCCGCCTGGGTCGCCGCCATCATCACGCTGGTCGGCTTCATCAACATCCCGATCATCAAATTCTCGGTCGACTGGTGGAACACGCTGCACCAGCCGGCTTCCGTGTTCAGGCTCGGCGGCCCGACCATCGATCCCAGCCTGCTCTGGCCGCTGCTGGTGATGGCCGTCGGCTTCACCGCGCTCTTCTTCACGCTGCATCTGATGGCCATGCGCACCGAAATCCGGCGCCGCCGCGTCATTGCCATGCGGCGGGTGGCGGCGCGGCAGGCGGAGCGTCCGGCCTAGAAATTCACCCCATAAGTCCGCGTGCCGCCACCGGCAGCGTTCCCAGCACCTTCTCACCGTCGATCAGATTGACCTCGTTGAACAGGTTGGTGACGACGCAGCAATGGTCCGGCACCACACGCACGCGTTCGCCAATGCGCAGCTTGCCATCGCCCGACAGCGTGACCGTACCGTGCTCCTCGCTCAGGCCCGTCACCAGCGCTCCCGGCACGCCCATCAACTCTCCGAAATCCTTTAGCCCCAGCGTGTCGCTGGACAAGGCCTTGCTGCCGGCATCGAGAATGGCGCGTGACGCTGTCGGATGGCTGACCACGGTTGCCAGCACCGTCAGCGCGCAATCGTCTAGGCCGCCGACGCCTTTGGCGACCTGGTAACGGTCGAGATAGATATAGGTGCCGGGCCGGTATTCGGTAACGACGGAGGCATCGGCGGAACGCCACATGTCAGGCGTGCCGCCGCTGGAGATGCGCTCGCAAGCGAGACCCGAGGCGGCCAGCGCCTGTTTGGCGTCGGCAAGCCAGGCTTCGGCCTCCACTGCCCGGCCGGCGGCCGGATAGGTCATCAGTCCGCCGAAGGCAAGGCCGCCGGCCTTGTCCATCAACCTCGCCAGCGCAACCGCTTCATTGGCAGTCTGCACGCCGCAGCGTCCCATGCCGGTGTCGCATTCGACCATTACCGATAGCGGGTGCCCGGCATCGATGAAGGTGGCGGCGAGCCCTTCCAGCGTCTGCGCGCTGTCGGCCGTCACCGACAGCTTCACGCGACCATGCAGCGCCTTCAGCCGTTCGAGCTTGGCGCGCCCAAGGATGTTGTAGGGGAGAAAGATATCCGTCAGCCCGGCATCGGCCATCACCTCGGCCTCGCCGATCTTCTGGCAAGTAATGCCTACGGCGCCAGCCGCCACCTGTTTCTTCGCCCAATAAGGCAGCTTGTGCGTCTTGATGTGCGGCCTGAGCTTCAGTCCGTTCTTGTCGGCATGGGCTTGCGCTCTGGCGATGTTGGCTTCGGCGCGTGCGGCGTCGATGAGGATCGACGGCGTATCGAGGTCATGGATGGTCGGCATCGGCTATCTCTGTGAAAATTCGCAGGGTTTATGGGCCTGAAAGCAAGCGATGTCACGCCGCAGGCGAACCCGATCGGTGGGCCATGGTCGGGAACGCGCAAGGCTCGAATAAGCAGAATGGATCGACACCGCACCGGCGTTCGGCTATGCGATCTATCGGAAAAACCGAGACCAGGGGTCATGATCATGAAACGCTCCGCAATCAACGATATCATCCGCGAAGCCGACGCTTTCATCCGCTCGTTCGGCTACATCATGCCGCCCTTCGCCTATTGGTCGCCGGAAGAGATGAAGGCGCGTCAGGTCGATTCCTCGGCTATCTTCACCTCACGGCTCGGCTGGGACATCACCGACTACGGCCAGGGCAAGTTCGACGATCTCGGCCTGTTCCTGTTCACCGTTCGCAACGGTCGCTACGAGGACATGAAGAAGGGCATGGGCATGCTCTATGCCGAGAAGATCATGATCTCGCGCAAGGAGCAGATGTCGCCGATGCACCGCCACAACATCAAGGCCGAGGACATCATCAACCGCGGCGGCGGCAAGCTGGTGCTTGAACTGTTCATGCATGACCGCGATGGCGGTATCGACCCCAAGGCCGAGGTGTCGGTGCCGGTCGACGGAACCATCCACAGGTTGCCGGCGGGCGGGCTGTTGAAGCTCGATCCGGGCCAGAGCGTCACGCTTTTGCCCGGCGTCTGGCACGCCTTCTGGGCCGAAGGCAAGGACGTCCTGATCGGCGAGGTATCGACCGTCAATGACGATCGCACCGACAATGTCTTCCGCGAGCCGATCGGCCGTTTCGCCGATATCGAGGAAGACACGCAGCCACTGCACTTGCTGGTGGCCGACTATGACAAATGGCTGGGCTGAATGCATCCGCCCTTAGCGCCAATTCGCCCCCAGATTTGCGGGCCGGTAACCAAGTCCGAGGAGTAAGTCTTGAAATCAGTTCTAGTTGCCGTTGCCGCCTTGGCGGCCCTCAGCTTGCCGGCCCATGCGGCCGGCTTTGATAACATTGTCCTTTCCGCGACGAAGGACGGGGGAACGCCTCAGAGCAGCTTCCCTGTCGACACACCGGTGATTTATGTGTCGGCCGATTTGGTGGATATCGCGCCCACATCGAAAATCACATTCTCCTGGGTCTCGGTCGATTCCCACGGCGCCGCACCGGAAAACTATACTATCGACAAGGTCGACCTCGACGTCGGAGCGAACAACGAGGCTGATTCACAACTCACCAAACCTACGGCGGGATGGCCGGAGGGCACCTATCGTGTTGATTTGGCCATTGATGGAACGGTTGCGGAATCGGTGCCCTTCAGCATTCCATGATCGGAAATTAACCGCCTGGGAAGGTCGGCTTAGTCGCTTTCGGGTGGCGCTTCTTTTTGCCAGCCGGCTAGCTCCGGCAGGTCGTCAAGCCAACTTTTCTCGGTCATCAAGGCATCGCTGGTCTGCGGTGCCGCCTCCGTGGCGTTTTGAATCAGCCAGTCCACCCACTTCCGATAGGCAACCGGGTCAAGTTGGGGCGGCAGCACCTTGGCCTTGAGCAGCATCCTCTTGCGGAAACTGGTTTGCCTGCGCAGTTTGGTGGTCGTGAATTTGATTGCCTTGCCTTGGTATTCAACTATCCACCGGACGCTCCCATGGCTGACAAGCCTGTCGACGGCGAATCCGGCATCGACCGGTCTATCGCGCCAAGGAAGCTCGATAGCGTTCTTCCTCAGATCGATAGCCCATCGCCTGTAATTGGCCCCGGTACGCTGAGACGGCAGCACGCCGGCCTGTTCGAGCATCTTCCTTCGGAACGTAGGCTGCTTCTTGAGCTGGCCGGTCGTCAGTTCGATTCGATGTCCACGAAATTCGACCTGCCACCGGACCCTCCCGTTGCCGACATACTTCACCAACCTGTCGATGAAGAACTCGCTATCGGCCAGCATCACGCAGCCTTGGCTGATGCTTTCGCGGATGAACTCCGTGTCAGTGACCATCAGGCGGCCTTATACGGGAATGGCAGCCCACATGCGATCGGTGAAGGGCAAGATCGCCGCGCTTCTGGCCTTTAGGTCCGGTTGGCGTGGGCGCGTTGCTCCTGTGCCTTCTTACAGATGTCATCCAATTTTTCGCGGACCCGGTCGTTATCAAACAGCAGCTTGGCGCGTGAGAATCCTCTGCTACGAAGCTCCCATTCAATGGCAAGCCATCCTTCATAGTCGCCAGACGCCGCAAGCTTCCCGGCTTCGCGCCACATATGCGCGTCACGCTCTCGGGACACACCTTTCTCCCGTGCTAATGCGCCAAGCATATAGGCATATAGGACGTCGGGCCCCGCTGAAATCGCTGCGCGACAGCTTTTTTTGCGAGGGACGTCCATTATTTTTACATTTTGTGATTTGCACGATATGGTTAACAGGGCTCTGGTAGGTGCAGGCCTTTCTGGCTTCAGGCGTTTGGGCAGAAAAAAGGGCGGGGTGTGAAAGGTGGCCGAACATGGCCAATACGAACACCATTGTCTTGAGCGACGACTATGGCTACCGCCAGTACAAGGCATCAAACCTGCCCGCCGACACCACAATCGATGCCACCAACGCCTCGTGGATCGTTGCCAATCAGGGAAGCCCCACCAACCTCTATCCCTTCGCGGTCGTCAACCCCGGCGACAACCTCACGGCTTTCGGCGGCACGATCAACGGCACGGTCTCCCAAACCGGCGACTGGGAGAACATCTACGTCAACTCCGCCGCAGTCCGTGTGAATTCAGCCCACAGCTTTGTCATCGACGACTTTACGATCACCCAGCCCTGGGATGGCATCCGTGTCGGCGGCACTGGCACCTTCCTTATCGAGGATAGCTATGTCGGCAACTCACGAGACGACGCGGTCGAGGACGACGACGTCATCGGCGGCACCATCCGCGATTCCTTGTTCGACCACGTGTTTTCCGGAGTGAGCCTTGGCGACGGTGAGGTGAATGGGTCTGGCAACTCGGTCACCATGGATGGCATGCTTCTGGGCATGGGAGAGTACCTTCGCAAAGGCGTGATGACCCACGGTTCGCCATTCAAACTCGACAAGGGCACAGGCGCCAACGATATTGTACCCAGCTTGCACTTTATCGACTGCGTTGTGGCGATCTCCGACGTTCACCACAACGGCTTGGAGCGGCTGCAGCGGGCCTGGGACAAGACGGTCGAGTCGCACGGCAATTACTATCTCAACCTCTCCGACACGCCGCTGCCGGCGGATTATCCAAAGCCGCCCGCCGGCTGGACGATCCTTCAAGGTCAGGCGGCCCGCGACTATTGGGACCACGCCAAGGCGGCCTGGCATGCAGCCCATGACGGGACCGACCCGACACCGTCACCTCCGACCCCGCCGACCGACCCGACACCGCCGCCTCCGACCGACCCGACGCACGGAACGACCGGGAACGATACATTTGTCGGCACCGGCGCGGCCAATACCTTTGATGCCCAGGCTGGCAACGATACACTGCGGGGCCTCGGTGGCAACGACGTGCTGACTGGTGGCAAGGGCGAGGACACCTTCGTGTTTGACACGGCCTATGGCCCCGGCAATGTCGACACAATCACCGACTTCGACGCAGAACATGACGCGCTTTATCTCGACAGTGCTGTCTTCACCAAGCTCGGCCCCGGTTCCTTGTCCAGCCCGACACAGGTGAACTCGTCGTATTTCGAGTTGCGAGAACACGCCGCCCACAGCAACGATTACCTGCTCTACGACCGGACCACCGGCGTTCTGTCCTATGATCCCGACGGCTCGAAATCGGCCCCGCAGGTGGAAATCGCCCATCTGGAGCCCGGGGCGGCCCTGACCTATCACGACGTGTTCGTCGTTTGATCACTTCTGCGATCGCACCGATAGTGGTGTCGCCGCCATCGGCCCGAACTGGTGATGGCACCGCTGATTGCAAGGGCCGGCGCATGTGCGTCTGTCACGATCAGTGCGGCCGACGTTTATGGGCAACGTGAAGAATCATCCATGGACGACGGCGTTTGGCTCCTGGACTGGGTCGCGAAGCCAGCCGACCGTTCGTCGGGCAGCTTCCTAACGAGAAGCTCCTACATCTGGTGCTGCGAATGGAACCGAGGCGAAGTCTGTGCCGCCTTCAGGCAACCGTTTGATTGACCTGCGGAAACGGCGGCCGCATCAGCATAGCAAAATTAGTCAACCAGCATGTAACTCCTAGCGTTTCCTAACGCGCCTAAACTGCTTGATTTTGTTGTGAAAAAGAGAAGTGGCTGGGGAACCTGGATTCGAACCAGGACTAACGGAGTCAGAGTCCGTGGGTCTACCGTTAACCTATTCCCCAGCAGGCGCGGTCATGGACCGCGCGGGCCGAACGGCTGAGCCGCTTGAGCGCTGCCTTGTAGCCGCCAGCGGAAAATAGTCAAGCCTGCTCTGCGGTTCAATCGCAACGTTTCGGCCGCTGGTATCAGGCGCCGAGTTCATATGGCGCGCACAACGCGGGTGCAAAGTCCGATCCGATGCCTCAGCTCTCCTTGCGGCTGAATTGCGAGCGTTCGAAGAACAGCACGATGCCCAGGCCCAGAAACAGCGGGATGATCAGATAAAACAGCCGGAACACCAGCAGCGCCGCCAGCACGCCGACCGGTTCCATGTCGGAAAGCCCGGCCAGGAACACCACCTCGAACACGCCGAGGCCACCCGGCGCATGCGAGATCTGGGCGACCGAGAAGGAGACGAGGAAGACGCCCAGCACGACGAAATAGCCGGGATTGTGCACGCCGGGCAGGGCGAAGAAAATGATCGCCGCGGCGGCGATCAGTTCGATCGGGCCGATCAGCAATTGCCGTGCGACGATTGGCAGCGCCGGATAGTGCAATTGGAAGCTGCCGATCGTCAACGGGCGCAGATGCAGCCAACTACCGAATATATAGGCTGCGATGAGGATCAGCATCGCGATGCCTGCGGCCTCCGACAGGCCGTGATGGGCGATGCCGGAGAATCGGTCGATAATCTGCGGCTCGAACACCAGCACAAGGCCCGAGGCGAGTATCGTCGACAGCACGAAGGTTATCCAGCAGACCGCCACCAGCACGCCGACTTCCTGGCCGGTCAGGCCCCTGGTGCCGTATGCGCGGTAGCGGATGACGGCGCCGGAAAACACCGAACCGCCGATATTGTGCGACAGCGCATAGGTGGTGAAGGAGCAGAGCGTGACGAACAGCCACGACACTCGTCTCCCGATATGCAGCAGCGCGATGTGATCGTAGCCGGCGAGCGCGGCATAGGCAACGACCGAACTCAAGCCTGCCAGTATCCAGTCGCGAGTCGGAATGGCCGCCAGCCCGTCCCAGACGTCATCCAGAGAGATGCCGCGCAATTCATGCCAGAGCAGCAGCAGCGAGAAGATCACCGCGCCGATGCCGACGACCGGCCAGAAATAGCGTTTCCAGTTCATTGCCCGACTGCCATGCGTTGTGTATCCGCTTCCTTTCTGTCGAGAGGCCAACCGCCCCGCATTCCCCATTCATTTCAGAAATGCCTCATTGAAGCCGGCTATTCAACCGCGAACACTTGTCGCGCCTGATGCCGGCAAGACCTGCCTGCACTGGACAGGGCGCAAAACGCTGACAAGCGGCGAGGGCATCGGCTTCGACGGGCGCGGTCTTCGCTGGCGCCGCGTTATCAATCCAGCCTTGCGGGTACATTACGGCGGTGCAGCGAAAAAGGCGGTTCGCGCCCCTGCCGGCAAAATTCAGCATGCGGCCCTTGGTGATCGCCCACAGCACTGTTAATCTGGCCGCAACTTGAAACATGCCAAAGCGCCTGCTGCGTCCGTCACCGGTTCGCGCGGCGCCGGAAGGAACGACAGTGGAAGACCGCGACACCGGCGCAGGCGCGCCGGAGGTGGGCGCGTCCAGCGCTTCCCCGGGATCGTCAGGTCCGGGCACAGCCGGTTGGCAGCAACGCCGCCCGACGGAGCCTCGCTCCGTGAACGGGCAGGCAGGCGACGCGACCCACAGCCAGAAGGGCAAGCCCAAGAAACGGCGCAAGCGAAGGCGTGGGCGCAAGGTTTTTGCGCGCGACGATGCGCGCCCCGGGGACAATCGATCGCCGGCACAAGGCAAGGCCGCTGTCGCGGCAGTGGAGCTGAAGCCTGTTGCCGCTGCGGCGATCTCGCCCGTCGTTCCAATCCCACGCCCCGAGCAAGGACACCGCAGGCCACCGGTGCACGAGCTTCCGGTCTTTGCGGCGCTGGACCTCGGCACCAACAATTGTCGGCTGCTGGTCGCCGTCCCCACGCGTCACGGCCAGTTCCGCGTCATCGATGCCTTCTCACGCATCGTCAGGCTGGGCGAGGGGCTCACCGCCAATGGCCGGCTCGGCCAGCCGGCGATGGACCGCGCGGTTGAGGCGCTGAAGGTCTGCGGTGACAAACTGCGCGGCCGCAAGATCAGGAAGGCAAGGCTGATCGCCACCGAAGCCTGCCGCACCGCCGAAAACGGCGTCGAGTTCCTCGATCGTGTCGAACGCGAAGCCGGCCTGAAGCTCGAGATCATCGACCGCCAGACCGAAGCCCGCCTTGCGGTTTCCGGCTGCGGTTCGCTGGTCGAGCGCGACACGCAAGGCGTCGTCCTGTTCGACATCGGCGGCGGCTCCTCCGAGATAGCGCTGATCGATCTCACCGGCCGCCGTTCGCCACGCCTCGCCAACCATATCGTTTCGTGGACATCGCTGCCGGTCGGCGTCGTGTCATTGGCGGAACGCTTTGGCGGCCGCACCGTAACGCGCGAGATCTTCACCGCCATGGTCGACGACGTCGCCGGCAGGCTGGCCGCTTTCGACGGCCGCGATCGGTTGAGCCATCTCAAGGCCAGCCCGAATTTCCATCTGTTGGGCACTTCGGGGACGGTGACGACGCTGGCCGGCGTCCATCTCGACCTCGAACGCTACGACCGCCGCCGGGTCGACGGCCTGTGGATGGACCGCGACAGCGTCGACCGCATGGTGGAGAGGCTGGTCGGCTGGGATTTCCAGCAGCGCTGCGCCAACCCCTGCATCGGTGCTGACCGCGCCGATCTCGTGCTCGCCGGCTGTGCTATCCTCGAGGCAATCCGCGCCGTCTGGCCCTCGGAGCGGCTTCGCGTCGCCGACCGGGGCCTGCGCGAGGGCATATTGAGCGAGCTGATGGCCGATGACGGCGTCTGGCGCAACGATGGACGTGCTAGGGCATGATCATGCTCAAACAAGAAATCAGGCAATGACCAAGAAACCGGAAAAACCAGGGTCCGCCAGCATTCGCGTGTTGAAAACGCGGATCAAGAAGAAAAGCGGCCTGAAGGAATCGTCGCGCCGCTGGCTGCAGCGCCACATCAACGATCCCTATGTCCAGCGCTCCAAAGCCGACGGCTATCGCTCGCGCGCGGCCTACAAGCTGATCGAGATTGACGACAAGCACAACCTCTTGAAACCCGGCATGAAGGTGATCGACCTCGGTGCCGCCCCCGGCGGCTGGTGTCAGGTCGCGGCCGCGCGCACGAAATCGACGGCCGAGCATCCGTATGTCGTCGGCATCGATTATCTCGAAATGGACGCCGTGCCTGGCGCGCCGGTGCTGCTGCTGGATTTTCTCGATCCGCAGGCTCCGCAAAAGCTCTCCGAAGCGCTGGGCGGGGATCCGGATGTCGTGCTGTCCGACATGGCCGCACCGACCACCGGCCACAAGCGGACCGACCATATCCGCACCATGCATCTGTGCGAGGTGGCGGCCGATTTCGCGCTGTCGGTCTTGAAGCCCGGCGGCCATTTCCTGGCCAAGACTTTTCAGGGTGGCGCCGAGAACGAGCTGCTCTCCATGCTCAAGAAGAATTTCCGCTCCGTCCACCACGTCAAGCCACCGGCATCGCGCGATGAGTCGGTGGAGCTTTATCTGTTGGCCAAGGACTTCAAGGGGCGAGAGCCGAGCAGGGAGTAACGCTCTCCCTTCTCCTCTTGCACAAGGGGAGAAGGGAGAGAGCCTCACTCTCCCGGCGATCTCACCTGTTCCAGCGTCTTGGGCGTTGTCAGCGGGCCATGGCCGGAGACGGCATTGCCGGCATCGGGTGCCAGCCGCATGAACGACAGCGATGCCGCCGCCGATACCGCCGCCACGAGGAAGAAGGCGATATGGAAGTCGCCCAGCGTCAGCGGGCCGCCATGGATCGAGGTCGAGACTTCCAGAACGCCGCCGGCGAGCGCCACGCCGAGCGCGATTGACAATTGCTGGAACACCGCCGTGATCGGTGTCGCCTTGCTGGTGTCCTCGGCCGACACCTCGGCATAGGAGAGTGCGTTGACACCGGTGAAGAACATCGAGCGGATGAAGCCGCCGACCAGCAATATGGCCAGCATCAACGCATAGGGCGTCTCTGGGGTGAAGAGACCATAGATGGCGATCGATGCGGCGGCGACAAGCGAGCCCAGGATCAGCACGCGGCGGAAGCCGACAACGCGGAAGATCAGCGCGGTGACGAATTTCATGCCGATGGCGCCGATCGCCGAGACGAAGGTGATCATGCCGGACTGGAACGGGGTCAGCCCGAAGCCGATCTGGAACATCAGCGGCAATAGGAACGGCACCGCGCCGATGCCGATGCGGAACAGGCTGCCGCCGAGCACCGACGAGCGGAACACCTGGTTGCGGAACAACTCAAGTGCGAGCAGCGGATTCCTGGCGCGGCGCGCATGCATCAGGTAGAGCGCGCCCGACAGCAGCCCCACGGCGATCGTGATGAAGCCGGTCGCCGGCGGCAGATAAGGCAGGCTGACCACCGACAGGCCGAAGACGACGCCGGATGCGGCCAGTCCGCTCAGCACGAAGCCGACGAAATCGAGCGGCGGCGTCTCCATCGATTCAGTTTCCGGCAGGAAGCGGGTGGCCAGCCAGATGCCGATCAGGCCGATCGGCACGTTGATCAGGAAAATCCAGTGCCAGGTGAAGTAGGTGGTGATGAAGCCGCCGATCGGCGGGCCCACCAGCGGCCCGACCAGTGCGGGAACGGTCAGCCAGGACATGGCCGCTACCAGTTCGCTTTTGGGCGTGGCACGAACCAGAACCAGGCGTCCGACCGGGGTCATCATGGCGCCGCCGATGCCTTGCAGGAAGCGAGACACCACGAACGCCGGCAGGGAACCGGAGAGGGCACAGGCGACCGAACCGGCAATGAACACCGCGATCGCGGCACGAAAGATGTTCTTGGCGCCGAAGCGATCGGCCATCCAGCCGCTGATCGGAATGAAGATCGCCAGCGACACCAGATAGGCTGTCAGCGCCAGTTTCAGCGCGATAGGGCTGGTATGAATGTCGATGGCGATCGCCGGCAGCGATGTCGCGATGACGGTCGAATCCATGTTTTCCATGAAAAGAGCGACCGCAAGGATAAGCGGGATGGTGCGGTTCAACGAACGCGTCCGGGTTTGATTCCAGATGTTGCCGACCTCGCCGGCACGCAGGGCGGTTATCATGGCCGGACATCGATGTCGTGTTAAATGCTGTCACTTTTGTGCGATCGCAACCAGGGGTCGCGTCGCCTGGGCTCGAGTGATCCTGTTGTGCAAGCAACGATCAGCTTTTCATCGGCCGCTGGACGTGTTACCAGCCACCGCCAATCCTGAAAGGGAATAATGAGTCGGCGCTGTCCATTCCGGTCCAGCGCTTTTTCTGCATTCAAAGGGCTGGCCATGGCAAAAATCATCGAAACCTCCACCGGCGCACTGGCGCTGACCTTTGACGACGTGCTCTTGCAGCCCGGTCATTCCGAGGTGATGCCCGGCCAGACCGACATCCGCACCCGCATCGCCGGTGACATTGACCTCAACGTGCCGATCCTGTCGGCGGCGATGGACACGGTCACCGAGGCAAGGCTCGCCATTGCCATGGCGCAGGCCGGCGGCATCGGCGTCATCCATCGCAATTTCTCGCCCGCCGAACAGGCCGAGCAGGTGCGGCAGGTCAAGAAATTCGAATCCGGCATGGTGGTCAACCCGGTCACGATCGGTCCCGACGCCACGCTCGCCGACGCATTGTCGCTGATGCGCACCTACTCGATTTCGGGCATTCCGGTGGTCGAGAATGGCGGCGCCGGCGGGCACAAGACCGGCCGGCTCGTCGGCATCCTGACCAACCGTGACGTGCGCTTCGCTTCCGATCCGGCGCAAAAGGTCTACGAATTGATGACCCGTGAGAACCTGATCACGGTCAAGGAGAATGTCGACCAGGACGAGGCCAAGCGGCTTCTGCACCAGCACCGCATCGAGAAGCTGGTGGTGGTCGACAAAACGGGTAATTGCGTCGGGCTGATCACCGTCAAGGACATCGAGAAATCGCAGCTCAACCCGCATGCCACCAAGGATGCGCAGGGGCGCCTGCGCGCCGCGGCCGCCACCAGCGTCGGCGATGACGGCTTCGAACGCGCGGAGCGCCTTATCGAGGCCGGCGTGGACCTTTTGGTGATCGATACCGCGCATGGCCACTCACAGCGGGTGCTGGACGCGGTAACGCGGGCGAAGAAGCTTTCCAATTCCGTGCGCATCCTGGCCGGCAATGTCGCCACCGCCGAAGGCACGCGGGCGCTGATCGACGCCGGCGCCGATGCCGTCAAGGTCGGCATTGGTCCGGGCTCAATCTGCACCACCCGCATCGTGGCCGGGGTCGGTGTTCCCCAGCTTTCAGCCATCATGTCGGCGGTCGAGGCAGCGCATAAATCGGGCGCCTCGGTGATTGCCGACGGCGGCATCAAATATTCCGGCGATCTCGCCAAGGCACTCGCCGCCGGCGCCAGTGCCGCCATGATCGGCTCGCTGCTTGCCGGGACCGACGAAAGCCCGGGCGAGGTCTATCTGCACCAGGGCCGCTCCTTCAAGGCCTATCGCGGCATGGGCTCGGTCGGCGCCATGGCGCGGGGCTCCGCCGATCGTTACTTCCAGGCCGAGGTGCGCGACACGCTGAAATTGGTGCCGGAAGGCATTGAAGGGCAGGTTCCCTACAAAGGACCTGTGTCTGGCGTGCTGCACCAGCTTGCAGGCGGGCTGAAAGCCGCTATGGGTTATGTTGGTGGCCGCGACCTTGCCGATTTCCGCGACCGCGCCACTTTTGTGCGCATATCCAACGCCGGACTTCGTGAAAGCCACGCCCATGACGTCACGATTACCCGCGAAAGCCCCAACTATCCCGGCGGAGCCTGATTCTTCCGGGCTTTGGCGCAACTTGACCGCCATGGTGCTGCGCCTGTCGCGCCATGTCGGGGCGCTCTGCTTTCTCTCGGCGGCGGTTTTCATCGCCATGACGGGCATGGAGTTCTTCTATTTCCGCCAATTGAGCGGGGGCTTGGCCTCGCTCGACATGCGCTATTTCGGATTCACGCCCGACCAAGGCATGGCCTGGCTGACGGCGCTTGGCCGGCGCGGCAGCGAGATCATCCTGGTCTGGCATTACCTGACCTTCGATCTTTTGTTTCCGGCGCTGCTGTCGCTGACGCTGGTCAGCCTGATCCTGGCAACTGGCCGGCGACTGAAGAATTTCCGCGTGTTGCCTGCTCAGATGCAGGCGATCTTCGCGCTGATCCTGGTGCTGCCCTACACGCTCGCCGACTACGCCCAGAATATCGCCGTGGCGCGGCTTCTGTCCGATTTCCTCTACGCCAACCCGGACTCGCTGTCTTTCGCCTCGGCGCTCATCGTCACCAAATTCGTGCTTCTCGCCGTCCCGGTCATCGTCATTGCCGCTTTCTGGTTGGCGGGCCAAAGACGTCAGAATTGAAGCCGAACAGGGCAGGGGCGACTGCATGAACCAGACCGCGATCTTCTGGCCGGTGCTCGCCCACGTGCTGCTGATCTATATCGTCTATTGCGTACTGGGCCGGCGCCGATATGTTGCGGTCAACTCGGGCGAGGCGAAGGCGAGCCAGTACAAGGCCCGCTCGACAGAACCGGCCTCCTGCGCGACCGTTGCCGGCAATCTCAGCAATCAGTTCGAACTGCCGGTGCTTTTCTATGTGCTGTGCCTGGCGCTGCACGTCACCAAGGGCGTCAACTATCTGACACTGGCGCTGATGTGGGGCTTTGTGGTCACCCGCTACTTTCACGCCTGGGTTCACCTGACCAGCAACGATCTGCGCTGGCGCAGCCGCTCTTTCTTCCTTGGAGCGGTCATTGTCCTGTTGGGCTGGATCTGGCTCGCTCTTCACCTGCTCGAGGTGGTTTGAGCAGAGTTGGCGTTAACCCTCTTCTCCCGCGACGGAAGAAGAGAGACTGAACCTACAGGTCGAACACTGCTATTTTTCGATTGTCGAACTTGATGCCGATCTCGCCGCGCACAAGTTTCAGCGCCTGTTCGCCGAACACGGCGCGCCGCCAGCCTTGCAGGGCCGGCACATCGGCATCCTCGCCTTCGGCGGCGATGCGATCGATATCGTCGCTGGAGGCGAGCACCTTCGAGGCGACGCCCTGCTTTTCGGCGATGATCCTGAGCAGCACTTTCAAGAGCTCCGCGGCCGCATTCGAGCCCTCGGGCGGCTGGAAGCTTTTCGGCAGTTTCGGCATCTGCTCCTTGGGGAGGGCAAGCGCGGTGTTGACCGCGCCGAGCAGTGCCGTCGCCGTCGAGGAGCGTTCCCAGCCCTTGGGCGTGGTGCGCAGCTTGGCAAGGGCTGCCGCATCGCGCGGCCCTTGCTGCGCGATCTCGTAGATCGCATCGTCCTTGAGCACGCGGCCGCGCGGCACGTCGCGCTCGCGCGCCTCGCGTTCGCGCCATGCCGCTACGGTCTGGACGATCGCCAGCTCCTGCGGTTTGCGAAGCCGCATCTTCAGCCGCTTCCAGGCGTCCTCGGGATGCGGATCGTAGGTCTCGCGCGAGGTCAGGACATCCATCTCCTCATTCAGCCAGTGGGCGCGGTTTTCCCGCGCCAGCTCGGCGTTGAGGTGCTGATAGACCTCGATCAAATGGGTAACGTCGGCCAGCGCGTAGTCGAGCTGCTTGTCGGACAGCGGGCGGTGGCGCCAGTCGGTGAAGCGCGACGACTTGTCGAGTCGTGCGCCGGTGATGCGCTGCACGAGCTGATCGTAGGAAACGCTGTCGCCGAAGCCGCAGACCATCGCCGCCACCTGTGTGTCGAACACCGGGTGCGGAACGAGATCGCCGAGATGGACGATGATTTCGATGTCTTGCCGGGCGGCGTGGAAGACTTTGACCACCGCCTCGTTGGCCATCAACCTGAAGAAGGGAGCGAGGTCGATATCAGGTGACAGCGGATCGATCAGCGCCGTCACGCCGGGCGCGGCCATCTGGATCAGGCACAGGATGGGCCAGAAGGTCGTTTCGCGGATGAATTCGGTGTCGACGGTGACAAAATCCGACTTTTCGAAAGCGGCGAGAACGGTCTCGAGTTCTTTCTGGGTGGTGATGACGTGCATCAAATCGCTTTTGGCAGGAGTAGGGTCTTCCTAGATTTCAGCCGGGAAGGCTTTCGTCAAGCTGTGGTGCCACCGTCACGGCCCTTCCGGACTGTCTGGATCACTATTTCTCCTCGCCAGCCGCGCAAAAATGGTCGAGGTGCGCAACACCGCGGTGAAGCGGCTGCGCTTGCCGGCCGGCACGCCGGACCCACGCCGGAGAGGATGACGGCGGTGAAGACCGCGTAGACCACGGCGCTGAAGACAAACAGCGCGCTTGCCCGAAATACTGCATCGCTGTCGAGGCCGCGAACGGGCCGCCAATGGCGCCGAAGGAATAGAACAGCATCAGGGCCGCGTTGATCAGCACGAACTCGCCGGCGGTCAGAGGATTCAATCGACGCGCTCAAAAGTGTCTAGGCTGGTCCCGAAGGCGCGCCATGTTCCAACCTGGGTCAGCTTTGCGGGCTCACCCTCGGCATCGGCTGAAAGTGCCATTCCAGCCACTGTGTGCCACAACATCTCCATCTTGCCGTCCCGAAAAATGCCGGTGTAGCCGACCGCCGCCGGGCCCGTTTTTCCTGACGCCGCGGAAGTAAAGCCAATCACATCTCCATGAGCGGCCCCGTGGAGAGGCACTTCCATCCCGGAAAAGCTGCTGTCGGGCAATGCTGTCTTGAAGACACCGCGGATCAAACCATCGCTATCGTCTTCGATAACTACAACCGAACCGTATTGATTGCGCCAAGTGCCCTTCCAGGAAAACATGTTTGCCTCCTCTCACTCCATCATGCGCCAACGCGAGAGGCGGTTTACGGTTCCGCCACATGACCGGCTATGGATTGAAACCCGAAGTTCCAGACTGAGAGACTGCCGCTCCATCCGTTTGCCTTGACAAACCATGCCTCTCATGCGCTTTTCGCGCAAATTTTGGGCCGGGCTGCGATGCTTTGGCCCGCAACCCACAATCCCGGACTTTTTATCCATGACCATGCACCGTTACCGCAGCCATACCTGTGCCCAGTTGCGAAAGAGCGACGTCGGCAATTCCGTTCGCCTGTCGGGCTGGGTGCATCGCGTGCGCGACCATGGCGGCCTGCTGTTCATCGATCTGCGCGACCATTACGGCCTGACCCAGATCGTCGCCGATCCGGATTCGCCTGCCTTCAAGGTCGCCGAGACCTTGCGCGGCGAATGGGTGATCCGCGTTGACGGCGAGGTCAAGGCACGCCTGCCGGAAACCACGAACGCCAACCTGCCGACCGGTGAGATCGAGATTTTCGCCCGCGAGATCGAGGTGCTGTCGGCGGCCAAGGAATTGCCGCTGCCGGTATTCGGCGAACCGGACTACCCCGAGGACATCAGGCTGAAATACCGCTTCCTCGACCTGCGCCGTGAGACGCTGCACCGGAACATCGTGGCGCGCACGAAAATCATCGCCGAGATGCGCAAGCGCATGGGCGAGGTCGGCTTCACCGAATTCTCGACGCCGATCCTTACCGCCTCGTCGCCGGAAGGCGCGCGCGACTTCCTGGTGCCGTCGCGCATCCATCCTGGCACCTTCTACGCGCTGCCGCAGGCTCCGCAGCAGTACAAGCAGCTTATCATGGTGTCCGGCTTCGACCGTTATTTCCAGATCGCGCCGTGCTTCCGCGACGAAGACCCGCGCGCCGACCGTCTGCCTGGCGAATTCTACCAGCTCGACGTCGAAATGAGTTTCGTCGAGCAGGACGATGTGCTGTCGACCATGGAACCGGTGATGCGCGGCGTCTTCGAGACCTTTGCCAACGGCAAGCCGGTGACGCAGAAATTCCAGCGCATCCCTTACGATGTCGCCATGCGCAAATACGGTTCCGACAAGCCGGACCTGCGCAATCCGATCGAGATGCAGGCCGTCTCCGACCATTTTCGCGAGTCCGGCTTCAAGGTGTTCGCCAACATCCTGTCCAACGACCCGAAGGCCGAGGTGTGGGGCATTCCGGCAAAAACCGGCGGCAGCCGCGCCTTTTGCGATCGCATGAACAGCTGGGCGCAAGGCGAGGGCCAGCCGGGGCTAGGCTACATCTTCTGGCGCAAGGAGGGCGACAAGCTCGAAGGCGCCGGCCCGCTCGCCAAGAACATCGGCGAGGAGCGCACCGAGGCGATCCGCCTCCAGCTTGGCCTTGCAGATGGTGATGCCGCGTTCTTCGTCGCCGGCGACCCGAAGAAGTTCGTCTCCTTTGCGGGCGCCGCGCGCACGCGCGCCGGCGAGGAGTTGAACCTTGTCGACCGCGAGCGCTTCGAACTGTGCTGGATCGTCGACTTCCCGTTCTTCGAATGGAACGAGGAGGAGAAGAAGATCGACTTCGCCCACAATCCGTTCTCGATGCCGCAGGGCGGCATCGATGCGCTGAACGGCGAGGACCTGCTCGGCATCAAGGCCTTTCAGTACGACATGGTCTGCAACGGTTTCGAGATCGCCAGCGGCGGCATCCGCAACCATTTGCCAGAAACCATGGTCAAGGCATTCGAGACGGTCGGGCTGGACCGCGCCACGGTCGAGGAGCGCTTTGGCGGCCTCTATCGCGCCTTCCAGTATGGCGCGCCGCCGCATGGCGGCATGGCCGCCGGTGTCGACCGCGTCGTCATGCTTCTGGTCGGCGCCAAGAACCTGCGCGAAATCACCATGTTCCCGATGAACCAGCAGGCCTATGATTTGTTGATGAACGCGCCCTCGGAAGCGAGCCCGCAGCAGCTTCGCGATTTGGCGCTGCGCGTCGCGCCAACCAAGAAGGACGCCTGACCAGAAGCTTCGGGCTTCACTTCAGGAACTTGCTCGAACCGGTTCTTCCGATTCGGCAACAAAAAAACCGGCATCGCTGCCGGTTTTTTCGTGTCCTGAGGCCGCTTCGATCAGTCCTCGTTCGCCTTGACGCTGACGCCGAGCGTCTTCGGCAGGTCCAGCGGGTTCGACATGGCGCCCGCCATGATCAGAGCGAACGGCACCGATGCCGGCGGCTCGGCCGAGATTTCGAGGCTCTTCGGATCGTCGAGATATTTGCTGACCGCGGCGGTCACCTGAGCCGTGAGTTCCGGATTGTTGAGCTGCGCCATGCCGAACGGTACGATCGCCTTGGCCTGGTTGGCGATGTCCTTGGCCGACATGCCCTGCTGCTTGCCGACATAGTCCAGCACCTTGCCGGTCAGCGAATCGTCGTCGAAGCGGATCGAGGCGCTGTTGAACGAAAGCTGCTGCAACAGGCCGAGCATGGCCATGCCTTGCGCCGAATTGTCGGCGCCTTCCGGCTGTGCG
Organism: Mesorhizobium sp. B2-3-13; assembly: GCF_006442195.1. Lineage (NCBI taxonomy): Bacteria > Pseudomonadati > Pseudomonadota > Alphaproteobacteria > Hyphomicrobiales > Phyllobacteriaceae > Mesorhizobium > Mesorhizobium sp. B2-3-13. Next base: position 3,475 of record NZ_VFVQ01000013.1, on the reverse strand, counting down.
GCCATCTTCTTCTGCATTTCCTGCAACGACTTGATGAAGTCGACCGTGTAGCCGCCGAGGTCGAAGGTCATGCCGAGCGTGCCGGCATTCTCGACGGAGATGTCGTATTTCGAGAGTTCCATCTTGCCGTCAGATGGTTGCCAGGTGCCGGCCATTTCGAGATTGCCCGAGATGTTCTGGTAGCCGAGCGCGCTGATGACCTCCTTGGATTTGGGATCGTCGACGAGCGAGAGATCGGCCGTGAACTTCTCCGTATTGGCGGTGAACTCCATCGCCTTGCCGTCGGCGGGCGGCGTGATCTCGATGGCAAGGCCGTCCATCGAGAATGCGGTTTTGTCGGCGACCTTGACCGTCATGTTCGACAGTTCAGCGGATTTATACATCATCAGCGAGCCAAGCGGGCTGGTGGAGCCGTCGGCCGGCACCGTCATGTCGTGGATGATGAAGGGGCTGAGATCGAGGGTGACGCCGTCCTTGCTGTGTTCGAAGGCCGAGGTCGACACGGTGCCGATATCATAGCCGCCATTGGCTTCGGTGATGTTCTCGAGCTTGACGTCGCCGATCGTCAGCGCTTCCTTTTCCGCGGCCGGTTTCACCGACACGCCCTGCAGCACCATGCTGGTGTTGTCGCCGGTCACGCCGGTCCAAGAGATGTCGACGCCCTGTGCGGAGAGCGCAGCCTTCAGCCGGTCCGCGACCGCGGCGTCCTGGGCAAGGGCAGCATTCAGCGGCAGTGTGAGCAAAAAGGTCGAAAGAGCGAATTTCCGGAGAGTTGAGCGGTTGATTGTCATCGCAAGGTCCCTGAGAGTATCCTGAAATTATTTTTCAATTCTTTGCGCCATCACCATTCCGTGACGAACTGGACGGGAAAAAGGCGTGTCCCGGCACAATGGTCGAAAATCGCGTTGAAAGGCAAACCCGATCCGAACGCTATTGGACAATGCAGTGAATTTGGCATGAAGGTCGGGCCGCCAGCGTGCTTCGCAATAGATGCGGCATGTAACAGATTGATGTTGGCCGGCAAGCTCGACCTTGCGGTCTCCTGTTGCAGAAACGTGCGCAAATCGACCGGTCCGGTGCGCGCCTCTTGCCGCGAATCACCCGCTCGGCTAGTCCCAGCCCATGGGAAAAAGGCTTTTACCGCCTGACAATGGCGGCGGCGATCATATTGAACCGGTCGATCTGAAGAAGGCGCTGGAAGAGCGTTATCTCGCCTATGCGCTGTCGACCATCATGCACCGGGCGCTGCCCGACGTTCGCGACGGACTGAAGCCGGTCCATCGCCGTATCATGCACGCCATGCGCCTGCTGCGCCTCAATCCCGACCAGGGTTTTGCCAAATGCGCCCGTATCGTCGGCGAGGTGATGGGCAAGTTCCACCCGCATGGCGACCAGTCGATCTATGATGCGCTGGTACGGCTGGCGCAGGATTTTTCGATGCGCTACCCCCTGGTCGACGGCCAGGGCAATTTCGGCAACATCGACGGCGATAACGCCGCCGCCATGCGCTACACCGAAGCGCGCATGACCGACGTGGCGACCGAATTGCTTGCCGGCATCACCGAGGATGCCGTCGACTATCGGCCGACCTACAATGAAGAGGACGAGGAGCCGGTCGTGCTCCCCGGCGCCTTCCCGAATCTGCTGGCCAACGGCTCGTCCGGCATCGCGGTCGGCATGGCGACATCGATCCCGCCGCACAACGCGGCCGAGCTTTGCGACGCCGCACTGCACCTGATCGAGTATCGCGACGCGCCGGTGGCGAAGCTGATGGATTTCGTCCAGGGCCCGGATTTCCCGACCGGCGGCATCATCGTCGACAGCCGCGCCTCCATCCTCGAAGCCTATGAGACCGGCCGCGGCGGCTTTCGCGTACGATCGAAATGGAACCAGGAGGACCAGGGCAGGGGCACCTGGAGCATCGTCGTCACCGAAATCCCCTATGGCGTGCAGAAGGCGCGGCTGATCGAGAAGATCGCCGAGCTGTTGATGGCCCGCAAGCTGCCGCTGCTCGAGGATATCAGGGACGAAAGTGCCGAGGACATCCGCGTCGTTCTGGTGCCCAAGAGCCGTTCCGTCGACCCCGGCATCCTGATGGAATCACTGTTCAAGCTCACCGAGCTCGAGAGCCGTTTTCCGCTCAACATGAATGTGCTGTCGCGCGGCAAGGTGCCCAACGTGCTGTCGTTGAAAGGCGTGCTGCAGGAATGGCTGGATCACCGCCGCGACGTCCTCATCCGTCGCTCGAAACATCGCCTCGGTGAGATCGAGAGGCGGCTGGAAATCCTTGCCGGCTACCTGATCGCCTATCTCAACATTGACGAGGTGATCAAGATCATCCGCGAGGAGGATGAGCCAAAGCAGGTCATGATGGCCCGCTGGTCGCTCACCGACACCCAAGCCGAAGCGATCCTCAACATGCGGCTGCGCGCGTTGCGTAAGCTGGAGGAATTCGAGATACGCAAGGAATTCGATGGCCTGACCGCAGAGAAGAAGCAGATCGAGGCGCTGCTGGCGTCCGATGCAAAGCAGTGGTCGACGATCAAGTGGGAAGTCACTCAGGTTCGCGACAAGTTCGACCCGGAGACCGAGATCGGCAAGCGCCGTACCCAGTTCGCCGATGCGCCCGAGCACGACCTGACCGACATCGCGCATGCCATGATCGAGCGCGAGCCGGTCACCGTCGTGGTTTCGGAAAAAGGCTGGCTGCGGGCAATGAAGGGCCATCTGGCCGATCTTTCGACGCTGACCTTCAAGGAGGGCGACAGTCTCAAGCTCGCCTTCCATGCCCAGACGACAGACAAGGTGCTGGTCTTCACCACCGGCGGCAAATTCTACACGATCGGCGCCGACCGGCTGCCCGGCGGCCGCGGCCATGGCGAGCCGATCCGCATCATCGTCGACATGGACAATGACCAGGACATCGTCACCGCCTTCGTCCACGATCCCAAGCGCAAGCTGCTGCTCGCCTCTTTCGACGCCAACGGCTTCATCGTTGCGGAGGAAGAGGTGGTCGCCAACACCCGCAAGGGTAAGCAGGTGATGAACGTCAAGGCCCCGGACGAAGCCAAGCGCTGCGAGCCGGTCACCGGCGATCATCTGGCCATCGTCGGCGAGAACCGCAAGATGCTGGTGTTCGCGCTCTCGGAAATTCCGGAGATGAATCGCGGTAAAGGCGTGCGGCTGCAGAAATACAAGGACGGCGGCCTTCTCGACCTCAAGCCGTTCACGCTGGCGACCGGTCTTTCCTGGCAGGATTCGGCCGACCGCACCTTCACGCGGTCGCGCGAAGAACTGGCCGAGTGGATCGGCGCGAGGGCATCGGCAGGGCGTATGGTGCCGAAGGGTTTCCCGAGGACTGGCAAGTTCGGATAGAAACTGCCGATCTCCCCCCGGAGGGCAGGGGAATCGCATATGGCGTTTTGGGAGTTGAAATTGGTCTGAGAAGAGATTCTTTGGGAAGGCAGTCCAGCGA
>NZ_VFVQ01000012.1:0-200482 GCF_006442195.1 Mesorhizobium sp. B2-3-13 | reverse complement strand
AGCCACCGCATCAAGAAATGCGCCTGGAATGACGACTATCTCATCAATGCCATCACTCATATGCGATAGCCCTGCCCCTTGCGGGGAGATGCCTGGCAAGGCAGAGGGGGGTGCTGTCCCGCTGGCCTGTCGATCTGTGGTCACGTCGATACACCGGCCCAGGCTGGCGATCCTTCACACCCCCCTCTGGCCTGCCGGCCATCTCCCCGCAAAGGGGGAGATCGGCTGTATCGATCTTCACCTGTCGATCCGCGTCGACAGGATGATCGACGACGCGGTCCTCTCCACCCCGTCCATGGCGCCGATCTGGTCGAGCAGCGTATCGAGGTCGCGGATCGACGGTGCGTCGACGATGACGATCATGTCGAAATTGCCGCTGACCGAATGCAGCGTCCGCACGGACGGCAATGCCTGCAGGCTGCGCACCACCCTATCGGCCAGCTTGGGCGTGACGGTGAGCAGCACATGCGCCCTGACCAGCCCCTGCTCATAGTCCGGCGCCAGCCTGACGCCATAGCCCGTGATGATGCCGCGCTGCTCCAGCCGCTCGATCCGGCTTTGCACCGTGGTGCGCGAAACGCCGAGCTGCCGCGCCAGTTCGGCCGTCGAGGCGCGCGCATTGGCGCGCAGCAGGGAAAGCAGGGCCTGTTCGGCATTACTGAGCATTTCGACGAAACTCTTCGGCAAATTAACTAAAGATAGGGTGCGGTTTGCAGGATCTCACGCTTCCTTTCGACAGGCAAGCTGCGATGATTCCGGCGAACGCAAATGGCAGGGGTATTTGACCATGAACAACATCGTTATCGTCGGGGCCGGCAAGATCGGCTCGACCATCGCCGAAATGCTCGCCGCAACGGGTGACTACCACGTCACCCTCGTCGACCGCTCGGTCGCGCAACTCACTGCCGCCGAAGTGCCCGACGGCGTCGAGACACTCGAACTCGACATCGCGGCGGTCGGTGCGCTTGAAGCCGCACTCGTCGGCAAGTTCGCGGTGCTGAGCGCCGCCCCCTTCCATCTCACCACGCGCATCGCCGAGGCGGCGGCCAGCGCCGGCGTGCATTATCTCGATCTCACCGAGGATGTCGTCTCGACCAGGCGCGTCAAGGAGCTGGCACGTACCGCCAAGAGCGCCTTCATCCCGCAATGCGGACTGGCGCCGGGCTTCATCTCGATCGTCGCCAACGATCTCGCCAGCCGCTTCGACACGCTGGAAAGCGTGCGCATGCGCGTCGGCGCGCTGCCGCAATACCCGTCCAACGCGCTGAACTACAATCTGACCTGGAGCACCGACGGCGTCATCAATGAATATTGCGAGCCCTGCGAGGCGATCGTCGAGGGCGAGCTGGTCGAAGTGCCGCCGCTGGAAGAGCGCGAGGAGTTCTCGCTCGACGGCGTCACCTATGAGGCGTTCAACACCTCGGGTGGGCTCGGCACCTTGGCCGAGACGCTGAAGGGCAAGGTGCGCACGCTGAACTACCGCACCATTCGCTATCCCGGTCATGCCGCGATCATGAAGGCGCTGCTCAACGACCTTGGCCTGCGCCACCGCCGCGACGTGCTGAAGGACATTTTCGAAAGCGCCCTGCCGGCGACGCTGCAGGACGTGGTCATCGTCTTCGTCACCGTTTCCGGCCGCAAGAACGGCCGCCTGCTGCAGGAGACCTACGCCAACAAGATCTATTCCAGGCGCGTCGGCCAGACCGTGCGCAGTGCCATCCAGATCACCACCGCCTCCGGCATCTGCGCCGTGCTCGACATGCTGGCCGATGGCAGCTTGCCGGCGACCGGCTTCGTCAAGCAGGAGGAAATCGCGCTCGAAGCCTTCCTCGCCGACCGCTTCGGCCGCGCCTATGCCCAACATGAGATGGTAAGCCGGCTGGCGGGGTAAGCTTTTCGGATACGCCGGCGCGACACCTCAAATATGCAGCGCGTGCCCGAGCGCCTTTAGCGCGGCTTCCTGGAACCCTTCGCCTTGCGTCGGATGCGAATGGATCGTGCCGGCGATGTCCTCCAGCCTTGCCCCCATCTCCAGCGCCAGCCCAAACGCCGCCGACAGCTCCGACACGCCCTGACCGACCGCCTGAATGCCGAGCACCAGGTGATTGTCCGCGCGCGCCACGACGCGGACGAAGCCATCCTCGCCGAGCTTCGTCATGGCGCGGCCATTGGCGGCGAAGGGGAACAGGCCGATCTTGATCTCGGCCCGGGCCTTGGCCTCTTCAGGCGACAGACCCGCCGTCACCAGCTCGGGATCGGTGAAGCAGACGGCGGGGATCGAGCGCTTGTCCCAGCTGCGCTTATGGCCGGCGACGATTTCGGCGACCATCTCGCCCTGTGCCATCGCCCGGTGCGCCAGCATCGGCTCGCCGGTGACGTCGCCGATGGCGAAGACGCCGCGCATAGAGGTGCGGCACTGGTCATCGATCCTGATGAATTTTCCGGCCCTGTCGAGATCGATCTGCTCGAGCCCCCAGCCCTCGGTCATCGGCTTGCGGCCGACCGTCACCAGGATCTTGTCCGCCGCGACCTTGCCGCTCTTGCCGTCGGATGTCTCGACCAGCAGCGCATCGCCTTTTGTCGACAATCCCTTGGCCTTGGCGCCGAGCATCACTTCGACGCCAAGCACAGCGAGCCGCTTGACCACCGGCCGGGTCAACTCCGCATCATACTGTGCCAGCACGCGCGGCAGGGCCTCGACCACGGTCACCTTGGCGCCCATCTTGGCGAAGGCCATGCCGAGCTCCAGGCCGATATAGCCGCCACCGACGACCGCAAGCCTCTTCGGCACCTCGCTCAGCGCCAGAGCCTCGGTGGATGAAATCACCGGTCCGCCGAAGGGCAGGAGTTCGACCGGCGCCGAGCCCGTCGCGATCACGATCGTTTCCGCGCGGATCACCTGGCTTCCCGTCTCGGTCTCGACCTCGACGGTCTTGCCGTCGCGAAACCTCGCCCAGCCATGCACGGTCTTCACCCCGGCCTTCTTGAGCAGGCCGGCGACGCCACTGTTGAGCCGGCTGACGATCCCGTCCTTCCAGGCGATGGTGCTGGCCAGATCGAGTACCGGCGCCGTGACCGAAATGCCGAGCGGGCTCTTGCCGCCGGCCATGTCAGACACCTTCTCGAATTCCTCCGCCGCATGAATCAGTGCTTTTGAGGGGATGCAGCCGACATTGAGGCAGGTGCCGCCGGGCTTGCCCGCCTCGACGATGACCGTATCGACGCCGAGCTGCCCGGCACGAATGGCGCAGACATACCCCCCGGGCCCGGCGCCGATGACCAGCAGCTTGCAGGAGATTTCTTTCATGATGGGACCCTGGTTCGTTCCGGCATTGCACCTGCAGACCGCCAACCTTGAAGAATGGCCGAGACGCCCCTGCCGTCGTCATCCTGGGGCGGAGCAAGGAGCGTAGCGACGCGCGCAGACCCCAGGATCCATGCCGTGACGGGAAGGCGTTGCAACGGTTCAGAAACCTGCTCCGCAACGCTCTTAGGCTGAGGTCGCGGCATGGATCCTCGGGTCAAGCCCGAGGATGACGAAGGCAAAGGGGCAGCGTCCGTTCTCATCCTCTCAATCCACGAAAATCAGCGCAGGTGTCTCCAGCAGCGCCTTGAGCCGCTGGACGAACACCGCGGCATCCCAGCCGTCGATGACGCGGTGGTCGAAGCTCGACGACAGGTTCATCATCTTGCGCGGGATGAACTGCGTGCCGTCCCACAGCGGCCGCACCATCATCTTATTGACGCCGATGATCGCGACTTCCGGATGGTTGATGACCGGTGTGGTGGCGACGCCGCCCATGGCGCCGAGCGAGGTGATGGTGATGGTCGAGCCCGACAGCTCGTCACGCGTCGCCGTGCCCGACTTGGCCGCCTCGGCCAGCCTGGCGACCTCGGCGCCGCACTCCCAGATGTCGCGCGCCTCGGCATGCTTGACGACAGGCACCACCAGCCCAGACGGCGTCTGCGCGGCGATGCCGATATGGATGCCGCCGTGCTGGTGGATGATGCCGGCCTCGTCCTCGAACAGCGAATTGAGTTGGGGCTGGTCGGCGATCGCCTTGACCATCGCCCGCATCAGGAACGGCAGCAAGGTCAGCTTCGGCCTCTCCTTGCCTCCCTTGGCGGCGCGCTTTTCCTTGTTGAGCGCGGCGCGCAATTCCTCGAGCGCCGTCACGTCGATCTCCTCGACATAGGTGATGTGAGGGATGCGCGATTTGGACAGCGTCATCTTCTCGGCGATCTTGCGCCGCAGGCCAACCAGTTTGATGTCCTCGATGGCATCGTTGCGGGCGAGGCCCGATGCCTTGGCCACTTGCGGCCCGCGCGCCAGGAAGGTCTCAATGTCTTCATGGCCGATGCGGCCGGCCGGGCCGCTGCCTGCGACCTGCCTGAGATCTATGCCGGCCTCCTTGGCGCGCAAGCGGACGGCTGGCGAGGCCAGCGGCTTTTCGCCTTCCGGGCGCGGTGCGCCGGCCGAGACCTGTGCCATGGTCTTGGCGGCAGCCGGCGATGGCGCGGGTTTCGCCGGTGCCTCGACGGGCTTTGCCTTGGGGGCCGGTGCGGCTTCGGGCTTTGGGCTCGCCGGCTTGGCGAGCGCTTCGGCTTCGGCGGCCGGTGCCGTCCCTTGCCCGGCAGCCTTCACATTGCCCTCGCCCGCCACTTTCAGCCGCACGATGGGCGAACCGATCGCCACCGTGTCGCCGATCTCGGCGCCCAGCCACAGGATCTCGCCATCGACGGGCGACGGGATTTCGACCGTCGCCTTGTCGGTCATCACGGCGGCCAGCAACGTATCCTCGCGCACGATGTCGCCGATCTTCACATGCCATTCGACGAGCTCGGCCTCGGCGACGCCCTCGCCGACATCGGGCAGCTTGATGATGTGTTCGCCCATTTCAGGCCTCTCTAAGCTTCCAATGTTTCGATGAGCGCACGGCCGACACGGGCCGGGCCGGGGAAATAGTCCCACTCCTGCGCGTGCGGATAGGGCGTGTCCCAGCCGGCGACGCGGACCACCGGCGCTTCCAGATGGTAGAAGCAGTTTTCCTGTACCAGCGCCGACAGTTCGGCGCCGAAGCCTGACGTCAGCGTCGCCTCGTGTACGACCACGCAACGTCCGGTCTTCTTGACCGAGGCCACGATCGTATCGAGGTCGAGCGGCAGCAGCGTCCTGAGGTCGATGATCTCGGCATCGATGCCGGTCTCCTCGGCCGCGGCCTGGGCGACATAGACCATGGTGCCATAGGCGAGCACCGTGACGGCGGAACCCGCCCTGCGGATCGCCGCCTCGCCGAGCGGCACGGTATAATGGCCGTCGGCGACCTCGCCGAGCTCGTGCTTCGACCACGGCGTTACCGGCCGGTCGTGATGGCCGTCGAACGGACCGTTATAGAGCCGCTTCGGCTCCAAGAAGATCACCGGGTCGGGATCCTCGATCGCCGCGATCAAAAGCCCCTTGGCGTCATGCGGGTTGGATGGCACCACCGTCTTCAGCCCGGACACATGGGTGAACAGCGCCTCCGGGCTCTGGCTGTGCGTCTGGCCGCCGAAGATGCCGCCGCCGGTCGGCATGCGCACCACGATCGGGCAGGTAAAATCACCGTTCGACCGGTAGCGCAGCCTTGCGGCCTCCTGCGTCAGCTGGTCGTAGGCCGGATACATGTAGTCGGCAAACTGAATCTCGACGCACGGCTTCAGGCCATAGGCGGCCATCCCGATGGCCGAGCCGACAATGCCGGATTCGCTGATTGGCGCGTCGAAGCAGCGGCTCTTGCCGTATTTGGCCTGCAGGCCGTGGGTGACACGAAAAACGCCGCCGAAGAAACCGACATCCTCGCCGAACACGACGACTTTGCTGTCGCGCTCCATCGAAACGTCCATGGCGTCCCGGATGGCCTCTATCATGGTCCGCCTTGGCATGGCTCAGACTCCCGCCTGCTGGCGCTGGCGTCTGAGATGCGGCGGCATCTCGGCATAGAGGCCCTCGAACATGTCTCGCGTCGACGGCTTGCCGCCGGCATGCAGCGTGCCGTGGCTTTCCGCCTCCTTCTGCGCCGCGATCACCGTGTCGAGGATTTCCGCCTCGGCCTGTGCGTGCCGCTCGTCCGACCAGACGCCGAGCTTGATCAGATGGTTCTTCAGCCGCACGACCGGATCGCCGAGCGGCCAGGCATCGGACTCGGTCTTTGGCCGGTAGGCGGAGGGATCGTCCGAACTCGAATGGGCGCCGGCGCGGTAGGTGACATATTCGACCAGCGTCGGCCCGAGATTGTTGCGGGCCCGCTCGGCTGCCCACTTGGCCACCGCATGGACCGCCAGATAGTCGTTGCCGTCGACGCGCAGCGACGGAATGCCGAAGCCGAGGCCGCGTGCTGCAAAAGTGCCCGAGCCGCCGCGCGCAATGCCCTGAAAAGTCGAGATCGCCCACTGGTTGTTGACGACGTTGAGCACGACCGGAGCCTTGTAGGTGGAAGCGAACACCAGCGCCGAATGGAAATCGGATTCGGCTGTCGAGCCGTCGCCGATCCAGCCGGCGGCGATGCGCGAATCGTTCGAGATCGCCGAGGCCATCGCCCAGCCGACCGCCTGGATATACTGCGTCGCCAGATTGCCGGAGATAGAGAAGAAGCCGTGCTCTTTCGACGAATACATGATCGGCAGCTGCCGGCCTTTCAGCGGATCGGCCTCGTTGGAATAGATCTGGTTCATCATCGTGACCATCGGATAGCCGTCGGCGATCAGCAGGCCGGCCTGCCGATAGGTCGGGAAGTTCATGTCGCCCGGGGCAAGCGCCTTGCGAAAGGCGCAGCTCACCGCTTCTTCGCCCAGATGCTGCATGTAGAAAGAGGTCTTGCCTTGCCTCTGCGCCATCTGCATGCGCGCATCGAAGGTCCGCAGCGTCATCATGTTGCGCAGGCCCTCCAGCAATTCCTCGCTGGAAAGCAGCCCGGCCCATGGCCCGACGGCTTCGCCATTGCGGTTCAGCACGCGGATGATCGAAAACGCCATGTCGCGGATGGTGCGCGGATCGACATCGATATCGGGACGCGCCACCGAGCCGGCCTGGGCGATGGTCACGTTGGAGAAATCAGGCGTGCCGCCCGGCCGCACTTCCGGCTCCGGAACGTGAAAACGCAACATCCCAGCATCGGCCATGACCAAAACTCCTCCAATGTCGCCTGGGTGCGGATATTTGCACATCCGCGCGTCCAGACCAGTGCGAATTCGCCAGGCAAGTCATCCGGGCATCGGTTCCGGCCGCGCCGGCCGATCCCAGCCTCCCGCGCTCAAGATGAAGATATGTCCGCGAAATTTCTTGTCGATGTTGAGCAGCGGCACGCAATTTGGCGCATGGTTGCGCCGTGTTTGTCGCCAGATAAGGTGATTGGGTGCAGAGCGTGGCCGCTTTTCCCTCTCCCTTGTGGGGCCCGAAGGGCGGGCGAGGCCCGTGACGCGCCCAGGGCGGTGGCCTCGCGATGCCAATCGGCTGCATCAAAACCAGCGTGTCACCCCGCTGGAACACCCCTTCCGTCGCCTTCGGCGACACCTTCTCCCACAAGGGGGAGAAGGAAAAGAGTGCTCGGTGCCGATCGCCGTTCACCCCGCGCACGCATCATGCTAACCACCCTCCATGGCACAGAAGAAAGCTTTCGAGGTCGATTCCTGGCTCGCGCGGCCTGATCCGCGCATCTCGATCGTCCTGCTTTATGGCCCCGATCGCGGCCTTGTCTCGGAGCGGGCGAAGGCGTTTGCCGGAAAGACCGGTCTGCCGCTGGACGATCCGTTCTGCGTGGTCAGGCTCGAGGGTTCGGAGGTCGACCGCGACGAGGGCCGGCTGCTCGACGAAGCCCGCACCGTGCCGATGTTTTCCGACCGGCGGCTGCTCTGGGTGCGCAACGCCAGCGGCCAGAAGGCACTGGCCGACGACGTCAAGGCGCTGACGGCGGAGCCGGTGCGGGACGCCATCATCCTGATCGAGGCCGGCGACTTGAAGAAAGGGGTCGGGCTGCGCGCGGTGGTCGAGGGCGCCGACAACGCCATGGCCTTGCCCTGCTACGCCGATGAGGCCCGCGACATCGACACGGTCATCGACGACGAGCTGCGCAAGGCCGGCATGTCGATGACGCTGGAGGCCAGACAGGCGCTGCGCCGCAATCTCGGCGGCGACCGGCTGGCCTCGCGTGGCGAGATCGAAAAACTCGTCCTCTACGCCCACGGCCAGAAGGAAATCGGGCTGGAAGAGGTGAGAGCCATGTCGGGCGACGTGTCCGGTGCCTCTTATGACGATGCCGTCGACGCGCTGCTCGAAGGCAAGATCGGCGACTTCGACGCCGCCTTCACGCGCCACTGCCAGGGCGGCGGCCAGCCCTTCCTGGTGCTGTCCTCGGCGATGCGGCAGATACAGCAGATACAGGTCATGCGCGGCCAGATGGACTCCGGCGGCCGCAACGCCGCTTCCGTCGTTGCCGCCGCGCGGCCGCCGGTCTTTTTCGCGCGCCGCAAGCTGGTGGAGAGAGCGCTGGAGCGCTGGAACAGCGAAGCGCTCGGCCGCGCGCTGACCCGCCTGCAATCAGCCGTGCTGCAGACGCGGCGCCGGCCGGACCTGTCGGTGGCGCTGGCCAGGCAGGCGCTGCTGGGGATCGCCGTGGAAAGCGCGCGGCTGGCGCAAAGGTAGGCGCCTCTTCCTTCCCCCCCTTGTGGGAGAAGGGAAGACCGCGCGAAACATTCGCCGGCTAAATACCAAAAGCAATCCCTAGAAAAGTGTGTCGCAGTCTTCCATCCGAACTGCGCAAAAACAAGAGTTTAGCAGGTCCGCGATTCTATCAATCGCCGGGCCGCTCTAATCCTGTTTCAACCGGCGGCACAGCTCATCCAGCTGCTCCAAGCTCCGATACGCAACGCGTAGCACGCCACCCTTGCCCTTGTGGTCGACCGTGACGATCATGCCGGTCGTATCGGTCAGCAGCTTCTCCAGGGCCAGCGTGTCGGCGTCCTTTTCGACGGCCGGCGCGGCTGACTTGGTGCCGTTGGAACTGGTGCCGGCCGGCATCTGCGCCAGCGCCTCGGCCTGGCGCACGGAAAGACCCTCCTCGACAATGCGCTTGGCAAGGCCGGCCGGATCCTCCGCCGTGACCAGCGTGCGGGCATGCCCGGCCGACAGCGCGCCGTCGACCAGCATGTCGCGGATCACGTCGGGCAGCTTCAACAATCTCAAAGTGTTGGCGACATGGCTGCGGCTCTTCCCGATCACCTGGCCGAGATCGGCCTGGGTGTAGCCATGGTCGTCGATGAGTTGCTGGTAACCCTGTGCCTCTTCGACCGGATTGAGGTCGGCGCGCTGGACGTTCTCGATGATCGCCAGTTCCAGCGCCGTGCGGTCGTTGACTTCGCGGATGATGACCGGGATCTCGGTCAACCCGGCACGCTGCGCCGCACGCCAGCGCCGCTCGCCGGCGATGAGCTCGTAGCGGCCCGCCTGCGTCGGCGACGGTCGCGCCACGACCGGCTGCACCACGCCATGCTCGCGGATCGACTGGGCGAGGTCGGTCAGTTCGGCATCGCCAAAATGCCGGCGCGGATTTCTCGGGTTTGGGCTGAGAAACTCGATCGGCACCTTGCCGTCGGCGCTCATGCCGGGCTTTTCCGGTGCGGCGGGACGATCGATCTCGCCGATCAGTGCCGCCAGTCCGCGTCCCAGTCTTTTCCTCGAGAGATCTTCGCTCATCTTTTATTCCACGTCTATTTCAGATCGTTTCGGTATCGAATCGGCTGTTGATTATGCGACCGATCTAATCAAGCAGCGCGCAATTTACGCTCGCGGCGGATCACTTCGGAGGCCAGTTGCAGATAGGCCTGGCTGCCGGAGCATTTCAGGTCGTAGAGGATCGCCGGCTTGCCATAGGACGGCGCCTCCGACACCCGCACATTGCGCGGAATGATGGTCTCATAGACCTTGTCGCCCATATGCTCGCGCACATCCTGCACCACCTGGTTGGCGAGGTTGTTGCGGCCGTCATACATGGTCAGCACGATGCCCTGGATGGTAAGATCCGGATTGATCGAGCGACGCACCTGCTCGACCGTTTCGAGCAGCTGGCTAAGACCCTCCAGTGCGAAGAACTCGCATTGCAGCGGCACGAGAACGGAATCAGCTGCCGCCATTGAATTCAAAGTCAAAAGATTGAGCGACGGCGGGCAATCGATCAGCACGTAGCCGAAGGGCGCCCCGCGCTCGGTCGCCGCGCGCAGTGCATTGCGCAGTTTGAGCACCCGGTCCGGCGCCGAAGCGATCTCCATCTCGATGCCGAGCAGGTCGAGCGTCGACGGCACGATCGACAGGCCGGGCACCGCGGTCGGGATGGCGGCGGCTTCCAGCTCCAGTTCGCCCGTAAGCACATCATAGGAGGAGACCGTCCGGTCCTTGCGGTCGATGCCGAGGCCGGTGCTTGCATTGCCTTGCGGATCGAGGTCGACGATCAGCACTTTTTCGCCGATTGCCGCCAGCGCGGTGGCCAGGTTGATGGCGGTGGTGGTCTTGCCGACACCGCCCTTCTGGTTGGCTACGGTGATGATTCGAGGGCCGTTCTTCATCATGGGTTTATGCCAGAAATTCATCTTTGGGTCGCCGAATAATCAGACCGGTCTCGGTTCAGACGGGTCGCACATTGGACAATTCGAGGATGACGCCGCTGGCGTCGGTCACGCTTGGATGTTCTACCAGATCGAAAGTCCACCGGTTAACGCTTTCTTGCACTTCGGCGCGGTAATCCCGGCCTTTGTGGAACAGCGCCCGCGCCCCCGAGGTCAGCCATGGCGCGGACAGGTCCAGCAGGACCGAAAGCGGGGCCAGCGCCCGCGCCGTGACGATTTGCGGCTTCGAAACAAGCACATGGCTGTCCTCGATGCGGCGCGCCACGACTCGCGCCGGCAAGCCGAACTGACCGATGACGGTCTGCAGGAACGAGGCCTTCTTGCGGTTGCTTTCGACCAGATCGATGCTGGCCCCCGGGCGCTCGGCGAGCAGAAAGGCCATGACAAGCCCGGGAAATCCGCCGCCGGAACCAATATCGACCCAATGCGTGGCTTCGGATTCTATCCGTGCAAGCTGCGCACTGTCCAGGATGTGGCGTTGCCAGACATCACCGGAGGTCGATTGCGCGACGAGATTGATGCTGCGGTTCCATTTCTGGAACATCTCTTCGAACGCCACCAGGCGATCGAATGTTTCACGTGAAACCGGACCGGCGGCCTCCTGCAGGCTCTCGCGGGAGAAAGACCTCACGCAACGTCCCTCTGCTCGGCCTTTTCAGCGGTTTCCCCCTTCTGTGCGGTTTCCCCCTTCTGCGCTGTTTCCCAGTGACGGACATGCGCGACAATGACCGCCAGCGCCGCGGGCGTCATGCCTTCCATGCGCTGTGCATCCGCAACGGAGCGCGGCCGCCGCGCCTGCATCTTCTGCTTCAATTCATTGGACAGGCCGGGCACGCCGGCGAAATCAATGGCGTCCGGGATCAGCCGCCTCTCCTCATGCCGTATCTGCGCGACATCCGTGCTCTGGCGGTCAAGATAAACCGAATATTTCGCTTCCGTTTCGAGGCGCTCCGCGGTCTTGGCGTCGATGTCGCCAAATTTAGGCTCGACCCGGCTTAGCCAGGCAATATCGACATCGGGATAAGCCAGCAATTCAAAGCCGGACCGGCGCACGCCGTCGCGATTGATCTCCAGGCCGTGCCGTGCCGCCTCGTTCGGCGTCATGGTCAGCGAAAGCGCCAACTGGCGCGCTTCGTCAAGCCGACGGGTGACATCGCCATAGCGCTGCAGCCGCCGCGCCGAAGCGATCCCCAGCGTCTGCGCCACCGGCGTCAGCCGCTCATCGGCGTTGTCGGCGCGCAGCGACAGCCGGAACTCGGCCCGCGAGGTGAACATCCGGTAGGGCTCGCTGATGCCGCGACTGGTCAAATCGTCGACCATCACGCCGATATAGGCCTGGGTGCGGCTGAGCACGACCTGCTCGCCGCCCGCGGCGCGGCGCGCTGCATTGAGGCCGGCGAGCAGGCCCTGCCCGGCGGCCTCTTCATAGCCGGTCGTACCGTTGATCTGCCCGGCGAGAAAAAGCCCGGCAACGCGCTTGGTCTCCAGCGTCTGATGCAGTTCGCGCGGATCGACATGATCATATTCGATGGCATAGCCCGGCTGCAGCATGACAGCGCGCTCCAGCCCCGGAATGGTCTTCAGGATGGCGAGCTGAACATCTTCCGGCAGGGAGGTCGAAATACCGTTGGGATAGACGGTGTGGTCGTCGAGCCCTTCCGGTTCGAGAAAGATCTGGTGCCCGTCGCGGTCGCCGAACTTGACGATCTTGTCCTCGATCGACGGGCAATAACGCGGCCCAACGCCTTCGATCGAGCCGGAATACATCGCCGAACGGCCAAGATTGGCGCGAATCACCTCATGCGTGGCCGTGGTCGTGCGCGTAATGCCGCAATCGATCTGCGGCGTCACGATGCGGTCGGTCATGAGCGAGAACGGCACCGGATGCTCGTCCGCCGCCTGGCTTTCCAGCGAAGCCCAGTCGATGGTCCGCCCGTCCAGGCGCGGCGGCGTGCCGGTCTTGAGCCGCCCGAGCCTGAAACCGGCGCGGTCCATCGTCGCCGACAGTCCCATGCTGGCCTTCTCGTTCATGCGGCCGGCGACAATCTTCTTTTCGCCAATGTGAATGAGCCCGCGCAGGAAGGTCCCAGTCGTCAGCACCACGGCGCCGCAGGCAAGCCGGCGGCCGTCCGCCAGGAGAACCGCTTCTATCTTCCCATCGGAAATCTCAAAGTCGAGAACTTCGCCCTCGACAACCTCAAGATCGTTCTGCTGCCGAATCGCATCCTGCATAGCAAGGCGATAGAGTTTCCTGTCGGCCTGTGTGCGGGGACCGCGCACCGCCGGACCCTTGCGGCGGTTGAGCAGACGAAACTGGATGCCGGCGGCGTCCGCCACGCGGCCCATCAGCCCGTCCATGGCGTCTATCTCGCGCACAAGATGCCCTTTGCCCAGCCCGCCGATGGCAGGGTTGCACGACATTACACCGATCGTGTCGAAACGTAGCGTCACCAGTGCGGTGCTGGCGCCGGCGCGCGCCGCGGCACTGGCCGCCTCGCAACCCGCATGGCCGCCGCCCACCACAACCACATCATAGTGATCGGTCATCTTACATAAGTCCCGGACTCAAAAGAGATCAGCGACACATGTCCCCGCGAGACGGGACTGTCAAGAAAACTTCCGCGCGACGTTTCACGTGAAACAGGGAAACCCTGCTTCTGTCGGCGTTTCACGCGAATCACCGCCAAAGATGTTTCACGTGAGTCAATCGGGCCCCTGCCAGCGACCATGCGTGTTTCACGTGAGTCATTTCCCGATGCAGAACTGGGAAAAGATCACGTCGAGCAAGTCTTCGACATCCACCGCGCCCACGATCCGCCCCAGGCGGTCCGCTGCCAGGCGCAACTCTTCAGCGCGTAGTTCCTGTGGCGTCCCGTCATCGGCGGCGCGATGCAGATGCCGGTTCGCCGCCCCTAGCAACTCGACATGGCGCAGCCGCGACGGCAGCACATCGCCGGCACCGCCGGCCGCCTGAGTGGCGCGGTGCCCGATCTCCGCCAGCAATCCATCCACACCCGTTCCTTCCACCACTGATATGCCAAACTCGTAGCGCCGGGCCGCATCGTAGGCCGCTCCCCCATCGAGCAGGTCGAGCTTGGTGCCGACGCGCAATGCCGGTATCGCAACAGGAAGCGAACCGGCGTCCCTGGGGTCAGCGGCGTCCTCGAGCAACAGCAAGAGATCGGCGCGACCCGCCTTGGCTCTCGCCTTCTCGATCCCGATCGCCTCAATTTTGCCGGGCGCTTCCCGCAACCCCGCCGTGTCGGTCAACCTGACACGCAGACCTTGCAGATCCAGCACGACCTCCAGCAGGTCGCGGGTGGTGCCGGGTTCATCCGTTACAATAGCCGCATCGCGGCGCGCCAAGGCGTTGAACAGGCTGGACTTGCCGGCATTGGGCGCGCCGAGAATGACGACTTCGAAGCCGTCGCGAATGACTTCGGCGGCGTGGAATCCGGCTATGTGCCGGTCAATCTCTAATATCATCGACCGCACGTCAGACCAGACCGTATCCGAAACGGAACCCGGCACATCATCCTCGTCGGCAAAGTCGATCTCGGCTTCGATCATCGCCCGCGCATGGATCAGGCGCCGACGCCAGCCGAGATAAAGCTCACTCTGCGCGCCCTCGGCATTCTGGACGGCGAAGCGCCGTTGCGCTTCGGTCTCGGCGTTGATGAGATCCGCCAGCGCCTCCGTCTCGACCAGGTCGACCTTGCCGTTGAGAAAGGCACGGCGCGTGAATTCCCCGGGTTCGGCGTGCCTGACGCCGTCAAATCCAGCGATTGTCTCCAACATTCTGGCCACCACGGCGCGGCCGCCATGAATATGGAACTCGGCGACGTCCTCACCGGTGAAGCTGGCCGGCCCGGGGAAGAAGACGACCAGCCCGGTGTCGAGAACCGTTCCATCTGGAGCCCTGAGCTTGCGCAGCACCGCCGTGCGCTCCTTAACCATGCCGCCGGCAATCGTTTCGACAACGAATCGAGTCCGAAGGCCGGAGATACGCAGCACGGCGATACCGGCCGGAAGCCGGCCGCTCGACAACGCCACGATCGAATCGCCTGAAATCATTTGCCCGCTCTACCGAACCGCCCTAGCTATCGTGTCATCACCCATCCCGAGTGCCTCGAAAGTTGGCCATTGTGACATTGCCCGCGCAAAACCTGCTTGCCGACGAGGCCAGCCCCTATCTGCAGCAGCACAGCGGCAATCCCGTACATTGGCGGGGATGGTCACCGGCATCGCTGGAAGAGGCAAAGGCGCTGGACAGGCCTATCCTGCTCTCCGTCGGCTACGCCGCCTGCCATTGGTGCCATGTCATGGCCCATGAAAGCTTCGAGAACGACGACGTCGCCGCCGTCATGAACCGTCTGTTCGTCAATATCAAGGTCGACCGCGAGGAGCGCCCTGACATCGACCAGATCTATATGGCCGCATTGTCCTCGATGGGCGAGCAAGGCGGCTGGCCACTGACCATGTTCCTGACGCCCGATGGCAAACCGTTCTGGGGCGGCACCTATTTCCCGCGCGAGCCGCGCTATGGCCGGCCGGGGTTCATCCAGGTGATGGAAGCGGTCGACAAGGCCTGGCGCGAAAAGAGGGCGAGCCTGCACCAGAGCGCCGACGGCCTGACCTCCCATGTCGAGGCGCGGCTCTCCGCCACGCATTCCAAGGCGCTCCTCGCTCGCGATGCGCTGTCCGACCTCGCCGGCCGCGTCAGCGGCATGATCGACCGCGATCGCGGCGGCCTCGCCGGCGCGCCGAAATTCCCGAACGCGCCGTTCATGCAAACGCTGTGGCTGTCCTGGCTGCGCGACGGCAATGCCGCGCATCGCGACGACGTGCTCATCAGCCTCGAACATATGTTGAGCGGCGGCATCTACGATCACATCGGCGGCGGCCTCAGCCGCTACTCGACGGACGCCGAATGGCTGGTGCCGCATTTCGAGAAGATGCTCTACGACAACGCCCAGCTCATCCGCTTCTGCAATTGGGCTCTTGCGGCGACCGGCGATGATTTGTTCCGGGTACGAATCGAAGACACGGTCGACTGGCTGCTGCGCGAAATGCGCGTCAATGGCGGCGCCTTTGCCGCCAGCCTCGACGCCGACAGCGACGGCGAGGAGGGCCTGTTCTACACCTGGAGCAGGGAAGAGATCGAAGCTGTCCTTGGCAAAGATTCATCATTGTTCTTCAAATACTTCACGCTTTCCAGCCCACCCGGCTGGGAGGGCAAGCCGGTTGTCCATCAAACCCTTTCCCAGCAAGCGCTTGGGGCGACCGACCGCGAACAGCTGGTGCCGCTCAAGGCAAGGCTTCTCGCCGCCCGGGAAGAACGCGTCAGGCCTGGGCTGGACGCGAAGACCCTTACCGACTGGAACGGCCTGATGATCGCAGCACTCGCCGAGGCCGGCCGCTCGCTGGCACGGCCGGATTGGATCGAGGCCGCGGCAAAGGCGTTTGCCCATATCAGCGCCGCCAGCCGCGACAATCGCTTGCCGCATTCCATGCTTGGTGTCAGGAAATTGTTTCCCGCTCTATCGAGCGACTATGCCGCCATGACCAACGCGGCGATCTCGCTGTTTGAAGCCACAGGCGATTGGAACTATGTCGACCAGGCCAGCCGGTTCCTCGAACAGCTCGACCATTGGCACGCCGACGCGCAGAGCACGGGCTACTATCTGACCGCCTCGGACAGCACCGATGTGCCGATCCGCATCAGGGGCGATGTCGACGAGGCCATTCCGTCAGCCACCAGCCAGATCATCGAGGCGCAGGTGCGGCTCGCCTCCGTCACCGGCAATCTCGATTTGCAGGAGAAGGCGTGGAAAACCGCCGAGCACGCTGCCGGCCGAGCCGCGCACCAGGCCTACGGCCAGGCGGGCATCGTCAATGCCTGCACGCTTGCCATCGAACCGCTGAAACTGGTCGTCGTGGACGAGCCGGAAGATCAAAAACTCGTTCCGGTCGTTAATCGAAACCCTGATCCCCGCCGCGTCGATATTGTCGTGCCGATCGGTATGGCGGCGAATCGACCCTTGCTGCCCGGAGGAATTCTGCCGCCGACCAACCGGCGCGGCGCCTGGCTGTGCACCGGCCAGGTCTGCCTGCCGGTGGTTGCGGATCCCGATGAGCTGGAAGGGATGTTGCGCAGTTCGTCATCCTATAGCGCAGCAAGGAGCGACGCGACGCACCGCGGACCATAGGACGTCACGGGATGGATCCTCGGCTCAAGCCCGAGGATGACGAAGAGAAAGCCCGCCTCGCTTCGATTATGTATTCATCGAATCGAAGAAATCGCCGTTGGTCTTGGTCTGCTTCAGCTTGTCGATCAGGAACTCGATCGCGTCGGTGGTTCCCATCGGCGCCAGGATACGGCGCAGCACGAAGATCTTCTGCAGGTCCTGACGCGACACCAGCAGGTCTTCCTTGCGGGTGCCGGACTTGAGGATGTCGATGGCCGGATAGATGCGCTTGTCGGCCACCTTTCGGTCGAGCTGGATTTCGCAGTTACCGGTGCCCTTGAACTCTTCGAAGATGACTTCGTCCATGCGGCTGCCGGTGTCGATCAGCGCCGTGGCGATGATGGTGAGCGAGCCGCCTTCCTCGATGTTGCGGGCGGCGCCGAAGAAGCGCTTCGGGCGCTGCAGCGCGTTGGCGTCGACACCGCCGGTCAGCACCTTGCCGGAGGACGGCACGACGGTGTTGTAGGCGCGGCCGAGGCGGGTGATGGAATCCAGCAGGATCACCACATCACGGCCGTGCTCGACCAGGCGCTTGGCCTTCTCGATGACCATTTCGGCGACCTGGACGTGGCGCACCGCCGGTTCGTCGAAGGTCGAGGAGACCACTTCGCCCTTCACCGAGCGCTGCATGTCGGTCACTTCTTCCGGACGCTCGTCGATCAGAAGCACGATCAGATAGCATTCCGGATGATTGGCGGTGATCGAGTGCGCGATGTTCTGCAAAAGCACCGTCTTACCGGTACGCGGCTGTGCGTTGATCAGCGCGCGCTGGCCCTTGCCGATCGGCGCCACCAGGTCGATCACGCGAGGCGATATGTCCTTGCTGGGCGGATTGTCGACCTCCATCTTTAGCCGCGAGGTCGGATAGAGCGGCGTCAGATTGTCGAAGTGGATCTTGTGGCGGATCTTTTCGGGATCGTCGAAATTGATCGTGTTGACCTTGAGCAGCGCGAAATAGCGCTCGCCCTCCTTCGGGCTGCGGATCGGTCCTTCGACCGTATCGCCGGTCTTCAGCGAAAAGCGCCGGATCTGCGACGGCGAGATGTAGATGTCGTCGGGACCTGGCAGGTAGTTGGCATTGGCGGAGCGCAGGAAGCCGAAGCCGTCCTGCAGCACCTCGACCACACCGTCACCGATGATTTCGATGTCCTGGGCGGCGAGCTTCTTCAGGATCGCGAACATCAGCTCCTGCTTGCGCATGACGCTGGCGTTCTCGACCTCGAGCGATTCGGCATAAGCGATCAGCTCTGGCGGCTTCTTGTTCTTGAACTCGGTGAGTTTCATTTCTTGCATTAGACGGACTCTGGGTAGGCTTTGGGGAAAAGATCGGCGGGATGCGACAAATGCCGGGCGCGGCCGAAAGCAATGACGGGCGGCGCATGACGGGAAGGAAGACCCGTCTTGTATCGTCGGTCGGCTGAAAGAGCAAGCCGCCTTTTGAGCGGGTCCGATGAAGCCTCAGAAGGGCTTCACGACGACCAGGATCACGATTGCGATCATCAGCAATGTGGGGATCTCGTTGACGATCCGCCAGTGCCTTGCCGTTTTTTCGTTGCGGTCCTCGGCGAATTTGCGCACCGCGCCGGCCAGATAGCCGTGAATGCCAGACAAAATCAGCACCAGGCCGATCTTGGCATGCAACCAGCCGCCCTGGAACGCAAAGATTTTCCAGGCCAGCCACAGCCCGAACACCCAGGTGAGGATCATCGCCGGATTGATGATGCCGCGCAGCAGGCGCCGCTCCATCACCTTGAACGTCTCGGATTGAACGGAGCCCTTCTCCGCGTCGGCGTGATAGACAAACAGGCGCGGCAGATAAAGCATGCCGGCCATCCAGGAGATGACGGCGAGAATATGGATCGCCTTTGCCCAGGGATAAAAGCTTTCCGGTGCGAAGAAAAACAAGACCGCGGTGAGAACGATCAGGACAGCGATGCCGATGACCATGCGCTTCATCGCCTGGCCGGTGCTATTGGTGTTACTTCTGTCAGTCATCAGCGTGCCGCGCTCCGCACCTGTTTCACCATCGCCTCGACATGCGCCACCGGCGTGTCGGGCGTGACGCCATGGCCGAGATTGAAGATCAGCGGCCCGTCCCCCAACGCCCGAAGGATCGCCCCGACCCCGTCGGCCAATGCCTGGCCGCCGGCGACCAGCCGCAACGGATCGAGATTGCCCTGGACGGCTCCCTGCCGCTGCAACGCCTTCGCTGCCTCGAGCGGCACCGTCCAGTCGATGCCGAGCCCCGTCACACCGGTCTTATCGCGATAACTCTGGTAGCGGGCTCCGGCGCCCTTGGGAAACCCGATGATCGGCACGTCGGGATGGACGGCCCGAACTTGCCTGACGACCTCTGCGACCGGCTCGACGCAGAACTGTTCGAACGTAGCATCGTCGAGCACCCCCGACCAGGAATCGAATATCTGCACGACATCCGCGCCGGCCTCGATCTGGCGGATCAGGTAGGCAGCCGAACGATCGGCGAGCACTTTCAGCAGCTGTCGAAACGCCGCCGGCTCGCGGTAGGCGAACAGCCGCGCCGGCGCCTGGTCCGGCGTACCGTGGCCGGCGATCATATAGGTCGCCACCGTCCAAGGCGCGCCGCAAAAGCCGATCAGCGTCGTCTCGCCGGGCAATTTCGCCCGCAGCCGGCGAAGCGTCTCGTAGACCGGTTCGAGATTCACGTGAAACATGTCGCTTCCCAGCGCCGCGATCTCCGCCGCTGAAATCGGCGTCAGCAGCGGTCCGCGCCCTTCCTCGAAGCGCACGTCGCGGCCAAGCGCATGGGGAACGACAAGGATGTCCGAGAACACGATCGAAGCGTCGAAGCCGAAACGCTCGATCGGCTGCAGCGTCACTTCGACGGCAAGGTCGGGGTCGTAGCAGAGATCAAGGAACGAACCGGCACGCCTTCGCGTCTCACGATATTCCGGCAGATAGCGCCCTGCCTGGCGCATCATCCAGAGCGGAGGAGGAAACACCGTCTTGCCCTTCAGGACATCCAGCATGATCCGTCTTGCAGGCATCGAACGCTCGCCTCTCCCGGCTTCCTCTTAATCAAATATCTTATTTTAAAAGAGTCTTCTGATTCTAAGAGTCTGTTGGTTGTGGTGGTTGTCACCTGTCCCGCTTTGGCCGCCAAAACGCCAGCAAGCATATTGTCGCGCACTGCCGATCGCGGTTTGCAGGGTTCTGGGGACAATCAGGAATCTCGCAGGAGAGTCAATGCGCTAGATCGACCGCCCTCGAGACCTGCCCTGTGGACGAACGAAAGGCAAAGCGCTTCGTCCACGGACTTGTCCCCAGCCGTCCGGCGAAGCTGACAGCGCATCGAATTGTGGACAAACCGGCATCTGATACAGTCGCCTTTCGCCGGCATGCCTGCCCGTTCGATCTTATCCACATCCGCCCACAGCCCCAGGTGACCCCTGTGAACAAACCCCAAAGCTTCTTTCACCTGCATCTGATTTCCGACGCCACGGGGGAAACGCTGCTCGCCGCCGGCCGCGCCGCTTCGGCGCAGTACAAGGATGCGCGCGCCATCGAACACATCTACCCGCTCATCCGCACCGAAAAGCAGATAGCCAAAGTGTTCGAGGACATAGAGGAGGAGCCGGGCATCATCCTCTACACGGTGGTCGACCAGAAGCTGGCGCACGGTATCGACGAACGCTGCGCGGCCATGGGCCTGCCTTGCGTGTCCGTGCTGGAGCCCGTGCTGACCGTCTTCCAGTCCTATCTCGGAACGCCGGCCGGCCGCCGCGTCGGCGCCCAGCATGTTCTCGACGCCGAATATTTCCGGCGCATCGATGCGCTCAACTTCACCATGGACCATGATGACGGCCAGCTGCCGGCAAACATGGATGACGCCGACGTCGTGCTGATCGGCATTTCGCGCACCTCGAAGACGCCGACCAGCATCTATCTCGCCAACCGCGGCATCAAGACCGCCAACATCCCGATCGTGCTCGGCGTGCCGGTGCCCGAAAGCCTGGTCAACGCCAGGACACCGCTGATCGTGGGATTGATCGCCACCGCCGAGCGCATATCGCATGTGCGCCAGAACCGCATCCTCGGCAATTCGAGCACCTACGTGCCGACCGACTATGTCGACCGCGCCGCCATCAACGAAGAGCTCGCCTATGCCCGCCAGATCTGCACCCGCCATGGCTGGCCGATGATCGACGTCAGCCGCCGCTCGATCGAGGAGACGGCGGCGGCGATCGTTGCCCTTAGGGGGAAGAACAGATAATTGGAACCGTGCGCCACCCTGCCAACAGCACCGCTGCGTGGTTCGAAAGGTCACGGCATGGATCCTAGGGTCTGCGCTGCGTCGCTTCGCTCCTTGCTTCGCCCTAGGATGACGAAGGGATGATAGTCTCGGCTAATCTCGAAGGTTTTGCGACTTGCCAGCATCGTCACTTCTTATGCGGCGACACAACTGCAAATCTCCCGCGGTTGAGGTTAGCCGTGGATTGCAATGCATTCGTCATCCTAGGGCGAAGCAGGAGCGAAGCTCCGTCGCGCAGACCCTAGGATCCATGCCGTTACAATGGCCAAGGGGTGCAGCGGCCGCTAGCGTCCCATTCAGCCAGCAACTCAATGACAGGTAACAGGCGAAAGATCATGACAGAAAAAATCATCCTCGCTTCGGGCAGCCCGTTCCGCAAGGCGATGCTGGTCGACGCCGGCGTCGACATCGAGGCGGTTCCCGCGACGCTGGACGAGCGGGCGCTGGAGGCGCCCTTGCAAGACAGCGGCGCCTCGCCCGAGGACGTCGCCCTGGTGCTCGCCGAAGCCAAGGCCACCGAAGTCAGCGAGCGCCGGCCCGGCGCGCTGGTGCTCGGCTGCGACCAGACGCTGTCCTTGGGCGACGAGGTGTTCCACAAGCCCGCCGACATGGAGGGCGCGCGCCGCCATCTCCTGGCGCTGTCGGGCAGGACCCATCAGCTCAACAGCGCCGCAGTGCTGGTGCGCGACGCCAAGGTGCTGTGGCGCCATGTCGGCATCGCCTCGATGACCATGCGCAAGCTCGACCCCGCCTTCATCGGCCGGCATCTCGCCAGGGTTGGCGCCAAGGCATTGTCGAGCGTCGGCGCGTATCAAATCGAAGGCGAAGGCGTCCAGCTGTTCGAAAAAATCGAAGGCGACCATTTTACCATTGTCGGCCTGCCACTGCTGCCGTTGCTGGCGGAGCTCCGTACCTTGGGAGCCATCGATGGCTGAGGCAATGAAGAAGGCCTTCGTCACCGGCCATCCGATAAAACATTCGCGCTCGCCGATGATCCACGGCCACTGGCTGGCCAAGCACGGCATTGACGGCAGCTACCAGGCGATCGACGTGGCACCGCGGGATTTCGCCGATTTCCTGGCGAACATGCAGGCCAACGGCTATCGCGGCGGCAACGTCACCATTCCGCACAAGGAGGCGGCCTTTGCCCGGGTCGCGCACCGCGACCATGCGGCGGACGAGATCGGCGCCGTCAACACGCTGTGGCTCGATGACGGCACTTTGTGGGGCGGCAATACCGACGGCCATGGCTTTGCCGCCAATCTCGACGATTACGCCGCGGGCTGGGCGGCCAATGGCCCGGCCGTGGTGCTGGGTGCCGGCGGCGCTTCCCGTGCCGCCATCCACGCCTTGAAGGAGCGCGGCGTCGGCGACATCCGCATCGCCAACCGCACGCTCGCCCGGGCGATTGAATTGCGCGACCGCTTTGGCGCCGGCGTTTCGGCGCACGAACTGGCCGCGACCGCCGAATTGTTGGGCGACGCCGGCCTGCTGGTCAACACCACCGCGTTGGGCATGCAGGGCAATGAGGGTTTGCCGGCCGACCCCACGCTGCTGCCCGACCATGCCGTGGTCAACGACATCGTCTACGTGCCGCTCGAGACCCCGCTGCTCGCGGCCGCACGGGCACGGGGGCTGAAGACGGTCGACGGGCTCGGCATGTTGCTCAACCAAGCGGTGCCAGGCTTCGAGCGCTGGTTCGGCGTCAGGCCGAAGGTTACGGCCGAGCTCCGCGCGCTCATCGTTGCCGATCTTGTGCCCAAGTCTCCGGCGTCGAAACCATGATCGTGCTCGGCCTCACCGGCTCGATCGGCATGGGCAAGTCGACGACGGCCAGGATGTTCGCCGAGGCCGGCGTGCCGGTGCATGATTCCGACGAGACGGTGCATCGCCTCTATGCCGGCAAGGCGGCCCCCCTGGTTGAGGCCGCCTTTCCCGGCACCACCTTTGGCGGAAGCGTCGACCGCGCAAAACTCGCCGCCCGTGTGCTCGGCGATGCGGCGGCCTTGAAAAAGCTCGAAGCCATCATCCATCCGCTGGTCCGCGCCGATGCCGATGCCTTCCTGGCCAGGCATCGTAACGCCGGCGAATCGATCGCGGTCCTCGACATCCCGCTGCTGTTCGAAACCGGCGGCCGTGGCCGGGTCGACAAGGTCGTCGTCGTCACCGCGCCGGCCGAAGTCCAGCGCCAGCGCGTGCTGGCGCGGCCGGGCATGAGCGAGGAAAAACTGGCGTCGATCCTGGCCAAGCAGGTGCCGGATGCCGAAAAGCGCCGGCTGGCCGATTTCGTCATCGACACCGGCGAGGGGCTGGAGGCTGCGCGTGCCGCGGTCGCGGCGATTATCGCCGAAATCAAGGGGGGTTCTGGCCGCTAGCTTTTTCCGTCTCCCACAAGAAGGGGAGAAGGAAAAGAGGCATTGCCCATTGCCATTTTGTTCCGGTCTGACGATTCTGCTCCCAGGAGCGACCTGATTCGATGCGTGAGATTATTTTCGATACGGAAACCACCGGCCTCGATTCGCGCGACGACCGCGTGATCGAGCTTGGCGGCGTCGAGTTGGTCAATCGTTTTCCGACCGGCAGGACCTTCCATCACTATATCAACCCGCAAGGCCGCGCGATCCACGCCGAGGCGCAGTCCGTGCACGGCATCAGCGCGGCTGACCTCGCGGGCAAGCCGAGCTTCGCCGAAATTGCCGAGGAATGGCTGAAATTCACGGAAGGCGCCAAGCTGGTCGCCCACAACGCCACGTTCGATATCGGCTTCCTCAATGTCGAATTCGGCCGGCTCGGCCACCCCCCTGTCGACAACGGGCTTGTCGTCGACACGCTGGCCCTGGCGCGCCGCAAGCACCCGATGGGTCCCAATTCGCTCGACGCGCTGTGCCGGCGCTACGGCATCGACAACACGAAGCGCACCAAGCACGGCGCCCTGCTCGATTCCGAATTGCTGGCAGAGGTCTATATCGAACTGATCGGTGGCAAGCAGGCGGCGCTGATCCTCGACAGCGCAAGCGCACCGGCGCGGGGCGGCGACAATGTCCGCCAGATCGAGATCATCGTCGCCGAACGGCCGGCGCCACTGCTGCCGCGTCTTACAGAGGCAGAGCGCGCGGCGCATGCAGCCATGGTTGCAACGCTCGGCGACAAGGCGCTGTGGCTGAAAGCCTCCCTCCAGGAAGCAGCCCAGGCGCTGTCCTCATAAAACCGTCCGGCGAGCGGCCTCAGTAGGGCCACTCCCCCCGGCCCAGCGCGGCGACCGCCGCGACGATACGCCCAAAGGCTTCCGCCGCGGCCGGCACGGTCGTGCGGGCGCGCAAAAAACTGTGCACGAGGCGGGGCTCCTCATCCCACCAGGCTTTGCCGCCGGCTTCCAGGATGCGATCGCGATAGGCCTCGCCGTCCGACGATAGCGGATCGCACTCCGCCGTGATGATCACCGTAGGCGGCAGGCCGGAGAAATCGCGGTCGCGCAACGGCGAGAAGGTCGGATCGTCGGGCGATTGCTTCCTGGCTGACCTGACGTCACGGTAGAAGGCGGCATCGCCTGTCGACAGCAGCGGCGCGTCAGCGTGTTCGACATAGGAGTCCATCGCCTCGTTGCCGCCGAGATCGGGATAGATCAGCACCTGGCCGATCGCGGCGCGCGGATGGTGACGCGCGGCCTGTGCCACCGCCGCCGCCAGGTTGCCGCCGGCACTTTCGCCGCAGAGCACGAGCGGCAGATCGCTTGCAGCCGCCCATTCGAAAGCCGCCAGCGCATCGTCGAAGGCGGCGGGGTGAAGGTGCTCGGGTGCGAGCCGGTAGTCGACCGACAGCACGTCAAAGCCGGTGCCGGCGCAGATTTCGGCGCAGATGTCGTCATGGCTTTCGAGCCCGCCGAGGATGAAGCCGCCGCCGTGGAAATAGAGCACCGTCGCACGCGGCGCCGCGCCGGCGAGCCGGTAGCGGCGGACCGGGATGCCATTCTTCGAAGCGGCGATCAGGCTGTCGCTGGCCTTGACCCCGGGTGGACGGCCCTGGTGGAAAGCCCGGCACATCCTGGCATAGACCGCGCGCTGCTTTTCGACCGGCAGGCCGGCGATTTCGGGCTGATACCAGGCGTTGATGCTGTCGATATAGGCCCAAAGTGCCGGATCGAGCCAAGGTCCGTATTTGCCGCGGCTGGTCATTTCACTCCGAGGGGCACGTCAAAGCTCGGCATAGAGGCGGGCGGCGTTTTCAAAGGTGAAGCGCAGGGGTACGGAGCCCTGGACCTGCCAGACGGTGACCGTCTCGCCGGCCAGCAGCCGGCAGGCGCCGTCGGTGTCGGTGACGGCGCCGCCATAGAGCCGATTGGCAAGGTTGAGGATGCCGGTCTGGTGCATGGCCGCGCTGCCGCTGCCGCAGGCATCCTTGACCAGCAGCACGCGAAAGCCCTTCGCCACCGCGTCCTTGACCGACGCGTCGATGCAGGCCTCGGTCCACACGCCAGCGATGACCAGCCATTCGATGCCGGAAGCCTTGAGCCGGGCGCCCGCCGGACCGGAGCGGAAGGCGCTGGCCTCCGCCTTGATCAGCAGCGCCTCGCCATCCGCCGGCGCCACCTCGCGGCAGATTTCGGTCAGCGGGTCGCTCTTGTCGGAAAAGGCCGACTTGCCGTCTTCGCCGACCGGATGAAAGGGCCGGTCCTGGTTGTCGAGATCGACAATATAGGCCCAGTGCTGAAGCGGCACATGGTTCTGCCGCGCCGTCGCCTGCAGGCGCTGCACATTGGCGAGGATTTTTTCGTAGTCCTCGACGAGATAGCGCGGGTCCTGCCGGTGCTCTTCCTGCAGGTCGATGAAGATGGCGGCCACCGTGCCGCGCTTGATCGAGATAGGGCTTTTCATGCGGATGCGCCTGGGCAGCGGTCGGCCAACGCGAGTTGGCGCAGCCGGTGGCGATTGACCGGCGGCTCCTCGTCATCCACGGGGCGAAGCAGGAGCGAAGCTCCAGAGGTCTGTGCCGCGTCGCCGCGCGCCTTGCTCCTCCCTAGGATGACGAAGCGATGGGCGTTTGCGCCAGCCGAAAAGGCGACGTCACCGAGTGCGGCAGCGGAGCTCAAACCTCTTTCTCCAAAAACTCGTCCTCGTAGGGGAAGCGCGACAGAAGCTCGGTCCCGGTGTCGGTGATCAGGATCTCGTCCTCCAGCTTGACGCCCTCGCGGCCGCCCTTCTCGCCAATATAGCTTTCCACGCTCACCACCATGCCTGGCACGATATGGCCGTCGCGGCCATAGGTCTCGTAATCCATGGCATGCGCGATGAACGGTGTCTCGCCATGCATGCCGACGCCATGCATGACCGAGGTGTAGCGCTGGTCGACGAAGCGGTCCGGAATTTTCCACGCCTTCTCGGCGATCTCGCGGAAGGCCATGCCGGGTTTGACGATCGAAATGTTGTGCTGAACCTGGTCGTGCGCCATGCGGTAGAGCGACTTCTGATAGGGGGTCGGCTTGCCCGGCCCGCAGCGGAAGGTACGCGAGAAGTCCGAGTAGTAGCCATAGCAGCCGATCGTGTCGGTATCGAGCGCCAGCAACTCGCCGGGCCTGATCTTGCGGCCGCTGGCCTCGTTGAACCACGGGTTGGTGCGCTGGCCCGAGGTCAGCAGCCGGGTCTCGATGAACTCGCCGCCCTGGCGGATAACCTCGCCATACATGATGGCGAACAGCTCGTTTTCGGATACGCCGGGCTTGATTGCCTCACGCACCGCATAGACCGCAGCCTCGGCGCCGGCCATCGACACCTGCAGGCATTTCACCTCCTCAGGCGTCTTCACCGCGCGCACGGCCAAAATCTCGCCCTGGCAATCCTTGACCTCGCAGCCGCGCTTTTCAAGCGCCAGCGCCTGCAGGTGGCTGCAGCGGTCGAGCCCGAGCTTCATCGAGCCGCCGCCATGCCTCTTCAACAGTTCGGCGATCTCGTCGGCGAACGGACCGGCGGTTTCGTCGTCGCGGCCCGACACGGAAGACCAGACAAGCTTGGAAGGCCGCGCCTCGTCGATCGTGTCGAGCACCATGGAGACATGGTAGCTCTGCGGATATTCGAACAGCACGATCGGCCCGTCGGTCGGAATGAATAAATAGCGGGTCGAGTTGCGCAGGAAGTAGCCGAACATGTTGCGCGAGCCGGTGGCGTAACGCTGGTTATAGGGGTCGAACAGCACCACGCCGCCATAGCCGGCCTCGCGCATCCAGCCGCGCAGTTTCGCCAGCCGGCCTTTGCGCAAGGCGTCGGCATCGATGAAGGACGGTTCCGTGTCCGACAGCCACATGCCGCCCGCTGGATCAGCCGCCGCCGGGTGGCGCATGCGGTCCTTGAAGTCGACGTCCTCGGTGCTGTCGGGGTCGAATACGACGATGCTCATGGGGGTGCCTGGCCTGGGGTGGGTTGCAAGGCGTGACCATGGCGCAGCAGGCGCGGAGGGATTGTGCGGAAAACCGCGTGGGTTGTGCGGAATGCCGCTACACCTTAGGCCAGAATCATCAACCGAACGATTGAGTTCGATCTTTAGCTGGCGGCCATCGATTGAACTACTGCTAACCGCCCATTGCGGGCCATGCATCATTCGCGGATACTGGTTGCATAATTGAATTGGCCGGACGAAGCTATGAAGCCACTATTGGCAGCGATGTCCAACGTGATGGCATGTATCTGGAGCTTGTTGACCAAGAAAATCACATAGTCGGTGAGATTTTCCTCTCAGATGTCGATGGGAAGATGACCATAACTTATATCAGGCTGATGTGCCTGTTGAAGTGGTCCAATGGATGATTACCCGAGCCAACGTTCGCCTGCCACCAATCGATCCTGTTATCCGCTAACAACAGATCGGGAAGAGTGCTGTGCAAACCTT
The DNA here is from genome assembly GCF_006442195.1 of Mesorhizobium sp. B2-3-13. Classification (NCBI taxonomy): domain Bacteria; kingdom Pseudomonadati; phylum Pseudomonadota; class Alphaproteobacteria; order Hyphomicrobiales; family Phyllobacteriaceae; genus Mesorhizobium; species Mesorhizobium sp. B2-3-13. Next base: position 172,414 of record NZ_VFVQ01000012.1, on the reverse strand, counting down.
CAGAGAAAGAATGATCGGCAAATCGATCCGCTCCGTTGAGAGGAGCGAGCCGGGGTTCGGGATCAGCGTTCTTTTCTCCGACGGCACTGGGCTTACCGTTTATACAGAAGTGTCGCTGCGCTTGAGTGACGAAGCCGGCGGTTCGTGTATCGAACGCGTTACATCCACCGATGAAAGGATTACGCTCCACTTGGGTGGGGATGACTTCGTCGCGATTTCGATCGACCGCCAAAAACACGATGCCGTCGAGTTGTTCGTCTACCAAGACACAGACGGCACCTTTGTCGTCGAGAACTAAGCGAACCCCTCTCCGCCCCGTTGGCTACAACCAGCAGGTTGAGTTCTAGCCCTAATGCCTCCTCGCCAGCTTCGGCGGATGCCCATGCTCCTCGCGAAACGCCCGGGCAAAGCTCGACATCGAGGCAAAGCCGCAGGCCAGCGCCACGTCGCGCACGGCCAATGTCGAATGCGCCAGCAGGTCGGCGGCGCGCTTCAACCGGAGCCGCCGGTAGTAGCCGTTGGGCGAGATGGCGAGTTCGGAGCGGAAGCTGCGTTCGAGCTTGTCGGACGACACGCCAAGCCGCGCGGTCAGCTCCGCCATGCCGAGCCGTTCCTCCACCGCATCCTCCATGATGGCGATGGCCGACAGCACAAGCTCGTTTTGCACCCCGGTACGCAGGCGCAGCGGCATCAGCTTGCGGTCGACGCTCGATCGCAAGGGACTGTGCACGAACCACTCGGCGACGCCGGCGGCCAGCTCGGCGCCGTAGTCACGGGTGATGATCTCCAGCATCATGTCGAGGCTGCCGACGCCGCCGGCCGAAGTGAAGCGCTTGCGGTCGATGACATAGAGGTCGCGTCTAAGCTCGATGTTGGGGAAGGCTTCGGTGAAGGCCGCCTGGCTGGTCCAGTGCAAGGTGCAGGCATGGCCGTCGAGCAGGCCCGCGCGCGCCAGGAAGAACGCCGCGTCCGCCACCGCGCCGATATGGGCGCCGGCGCGCAGGCTGCGGCGGATCCAGCTCGCCGCGTCCTCCGCCACGAGGTGATCGGCATCGCCTCCCGAGCAGACCACGATGCGGTCGACCTTGGGTGCGGCCTCGGCGTAAAACCCCGGCTGGATGACGACGCCATTGGAAGCCTCGACCGGATCCTGCGTCGCCCCGACGATGATCCAGCGGTAGCATTCCCGCTTCGCCAGTATGTTGGCGGCGCGCAGCGGCTCGATGACGGAGCTGAACGCCATCATCGGAAAGCCGGGGAACACCAGCACCGCGAAGGTGAGGGGTGCGTCTGTGGGTGGTTCGCGCGTGGCCATGGGCGCTACATCTCGGGCGAATGGCGGTTGGGGTCAATTGCCTATCCGAAACGTTGGCGGCGCCAGCTTCTACTATTGCCTCGCCTCAGCGGAGCCACTCAGCCCTCCAGTGCCTGATCCAGGTCCGCGATAAGATCATCGCCGTCCTCGATGCCCGCCGACAACCGCACCAGCGAATCCGATATGCCGATCTCCGCCCGCTTCCCGGCGGGGATCGAGCCATGCGTCATCAGCGCCGGGTGTTCGATCAGGCTCTCCACCCCGCCGAGGCTTTCGGCCAGCGTGAACAGCTGCGTGCGTTCGAGGAAGCGCTTCGTGCCGGCAAGATCGCGATCGAGCACCGCTGATATCATGCCGCCGAAGGCATGCATCTGCTGGACTGCTATGGCGTGCTGCGGATGGCTGGCAAGGCCGGGATAGATGACGCGGCGCACATCCCTGCGGGCTTCCAGCCATTGCGCGATTTTCAGGCCGTTGGCGCAATGGCGCTCCATCCTGAGCGCCAGGGTCTTCAAACCGCGCAGCGCCAGGAAACTGTCGAACGGACCCGATATGGCGCCGATGGCGTTCTGCAGGAATTTCAGCCGGTCGGCGAGATCTTTGTTGTCGCCGACGACAGCGACGCCGCCGACCATGTCGGAATGGCCGTTCAGATATTTGGTCGTCGAGTGGACGACGATGTCGATGCCGAGCTCCAGCGGCCGCTGGATATAGGGGCTGCAGAAGGTGTTGTCGGCGACCGAGAGGATTCCCTTGCGCCTGGCGAGCGCCGCAACGCCCTCGAGGTCGACGATGCGTAGCAATGGATTGGTCGGCGTCTCGACCCACAGCATCTTGGTCTCCGGCCGGATCGCCGCCTCTACCGCCGCAAGGTCGGTGAAGTCGACGAAGCTCACCTGCAGGTTGGCCGAGCCCTTGCGCACCCGCTCCATCAGCCGGAACGAGCCGCCATAGATGTCGTCGGTGGCGACGATATGGGCGCCGGAATCGAGCAGTTCCAGCACGGTGGCGATCGATGCCAGGCCGGAAGCAAAAGCGAAGGCCGCCGAGCCGCTTTCCAGGTCCGCCACGGCGCGCTCGAAGGCGAAGCGCGTCGGGTTCTGGCTGCGGGCATATTCGAAACCCTTGTGCACGCCGGGCGATTGCTGGCCGTAGGTCGAGGTGGCGTAGATCGGCACCATCACAGCACCTGTCAGCGGATCGTGGCTCTGGCCGCCATGGATGGTGCGGGTGGAGAAGGCCAGGCGGTTCTTGCCGGATGTGGTCATTTTGCGCGGCGCCTCAGATGGTTGATCAGGTCGATACGGGTAATCAGGCCGACGAACTCGTCGCCGTCGAAGATGATGGCGACCTCGTTGCGGTCGAACACCGGCAGCAGCGCGTCCAGCGTCTGGCTGGCCTGCAGCGTGTGCAGGTTGGAGGTCATGGCCGTTCTCACCGGGCCGCTGAAGCGCTCCCAGCGTCCGTCATAGGGACCGTCGACATGGGCCAGGATGTCGCTTTCGTCGACGATGCCGACCAGCTTGCCATTGTCGAGCACCGGCAGTTGCGAGACGTCGGAGCGGCGCATGCGGCCATAGGCGTTGAGCAGGCTCTCGTCCGGGCCGACATAGACCGTGTCGCCGGTGCGGTGGGTGCGCATGACGAGGTCGCGCAGGTCGCCATGCTGCTCGTGTTCGGCCAGCCCCTGCTCGGCCAGCCAGAAATCGTCGAACACTTTTGACAGGTACTTGTTGCCGCTGTCGCAGACGAAGGTGACGACGCGCTTGGGCATCGTCTGTTCGCGGCAATAGCGCAAGGCGGTCGACAGCAGCGTGCCGGAGGAAGAACCGGCCAGGATGCCTTCCCGGGACAACAGATCCCGCACGGCCAGCATGCTCTGCTTGTCCGTGATGGAATAGGCTTTCCTGACCAGCGACAAATCGGCGTTGGGCGGCACGAAATCCTCACCGATGCCTTCGACGGTCCAGCTTCCCGCCTCTTCCATCTTGCCGGTCTTGATCAGCGGCGCCAGCACCGAGCCGACCGGATCGGCCAATACCATCTCCGTCTTCGGCGACGCCTTGGCGAAAAAGCGGCCAAGCCCGGTCAGCGTGCCGCCCGAGCCGACGCCGACCACCACCGCGTCGACATCACCGTCAAGCTGCGCGAAAATCTCCGGGCCGGTGGTCGTCTCATGCGCCAGCGGGTTGGCCGGGTTGGCGAACTGGTTGGCATAGAAGGCGCCGGGCAGTTCAGCAGCGATCTTCTCCGCCATGTCCTGGTAATATTCGGCATGACCCTTGCCGACATCGGAGCGCGTCATGTGCACTTCGGCGCCGAGCGCGCGCAGATGCTGGATCTTTTCGCGCGACATCTTGTCTGGAACCACCAGGATGATGCGGTAGCCCTTGGGGATGCCGACCTGGGCGAGGCCAAGGCCGGTATTGCCGGCGGTCGCCTCGACGATGGAGCCGCCGGGCTTCAGCCTGCCATCCTTCTCGGCCGCCGCGATCATCGACAGCGCTATGCGGTCCTTGATCGAGCCGCCCGGATTCTGGCTCTCGAGCTTGATGAACAGCCGGCATTTTCCCGTGTCGAACTTGGTCAACTCGACGATGGGCGTCTGGCCAATGAGATCGAGCACCGACGCAAAGGGCGGGCGCAGGCGGGATGTTGCGGTGTCCGACGGGGCGCCGTCGGCAGTGGCTTTTCTGTGCTCGCTCATGTCGGAGCCTCCATGGATCAACCTAGCGTCTTTTCCAGCCGATCGCAGTTGGAAAGAAGATAGATCGTGCCAATCCGGCGGCCAGACGGGGAATGAAATTCCAGCGGCCCATCAGGGCGAAGCGGTGCGGTGCCGGATCGAGACGCCGGCGGGACGGCGCCCCCCTTAACGCCCAAGCGCCGCGCCCTCAGGCCCGTTCAACGAACCATCTCGTTCGTTGAAGCCGCCGATTTCGCCATGCTAGCCGAACATACGCCATACCAGCACAAGGAGACGGCCGATGAAGATCCTCGCCTATGACAACTTCAAACCCGGCGTCACCCTCGACGACTTGAAGCCCCATCTGCGCGATGAAGTCTCGAATGTCTGGCGGCTGTGGAAGGCGGGCATTGTGCGCGAAAACTATGCGCGCGCCGATGTCGGCGGCGTTATCATCGTTTTCGAGCTGCAGCGAACCTTCGTTGCCTTCCATGAAGCGGGCAAGGTGGCGGCAGCTCTTTGCCATGGCACGGCGCTGCTGCGCTATGCCAGGCGCGCCGATGGATCGCTGCTCGCCGCCGGCAAGACGGTGACCGGGTTCGCCAATATCGAGGAGGATTTTGCCGACAATGCGACCTGGCGGATGGACGCGCTGGAGCGCGGAAAACATTTGATGCCATGGCGGATCGAGGATGAGCTCAAGGCGATCGGCGCCAACTACATCCAGGCCGGCCTGTGGCGCGCCTTTGCAGTGCGCGACGGCAACCTGATCACCGGCCAGCAGAACTTTTCCGGCGCCGAGACCGCGCGCGCCGTGCGTGAGGCATTGGGCGGCTGAACCGTCTCGTCCGGCGGACAGCGGAAGGGACTTCAGTCTTAGTTGAGCAATAGCTAATATACATATAGCTTGGTCATGCGGGAGACGATCCCAAATCGAAGCCTAACCCGCAATGGCCGGTGCGACCCGCTTTCAACCCAAGCATCCCCGCACCGGCCATTCTTTTTCGTGGGGTAGCCCATGGCCAGCTTGAAATCGCAACCTGGGGGGGTGCGATGTCGGCATTTCGGGGAGGAAATCCAGTCGAAGGCGGGAGCATCGCGCTCCCTTTGGAAGAGGTCTGCGTCAAGCCGTGAATATCTTAATTGGCTAAAGTGCGGAACGTCCAATGGACAAGTCCGGAACGTTTGAAGGCCCCTCGGACCAAGGCCTACCGGTGCGCAAGACCTTAGTCCTGCCGTCTTATAGCTAAGAACGGAAGTTGTTCGGCCCAGATAGGGCCACCTGGGCTAAATACCAGACTGCACTCAGCCGACTATGGTGCGATCGCGGAAGACGCTTTCGGGTTGAGCCGGATGCGGGTCTGCCAAATATACGATCGCCGCCGGAATTGCTCTATCCCAGCAACAGCTTGCTCAGCCTGGCGCACTGGACGCGGATATCGGGAATGGCGTCGATCTCGAAGAAGGTGCCGCGCGTCAGCGGCCCGACGGCGAGGATTTTTCGCGAGACGGTGCCGTCGGCGGCGATAATCTCGCAATTGGCCGAGACGTCGAGGCCGATGCGCAGCGGATCGGGACGCGCCAGGCCGCGGTCGACCAGCGAGCGCACCACGCTGTTCGACGAGGTCGAGATGTCGCGCACGATGCCGGAGCAATCATAGATGCGGGCGACGTCGAATGTTTCGAGACGCTGTGTGTGGCGCGACTGGACCTCGACCGCGAAGCCGTCGCCCGGCGTGACGCCGACGACGCGCCCGGCGATCGGCCGGATGCGTCCCGATTGCACGGCCTCCGTCACCCTGGCGTAGACCTCGGGTGCCATGCGATGGCGATGGATGTCCCACCAGGCCTTGGTGTGTTCGACGAAGCGGCGCTTGGCCGAGGCGGGCCAGTTCTGCCAGATCTTCTGGTTGAAGGGGCGCAGGCCGTCGACGACGTCGCGCCAGTCGACGCCGGCCTTCTGGTTCTCGCGGATGAGGTCGCGGAACCAGCCGACGAAATAGGAGAGCTGGGTGCCGAGCGGGATATCGGCGACGTCGAGCTTGATCGGATTGCCCTTGCGGTGCGGCGAGGGCAGCAGGCCGCGCCGCGACACCGCGATGATGTCGCCGCGATGGCCGCGCTGCTCCAGGGAAAGGAAGGCATCGACCATGCTGAGCCCGGTGCCCAGCACCACGATCCGGCTGTCCGGATCGAGCGCGGTATCGGCCTCCGAGCCCAGCCGGATCGCATGGCCCTGCGCGGGCTGTTCGTCATGGCCGGTGGCGAGCACAGCAAGATGGGCAACCACGCTGGTGCCGTTGGCGAGCGCCACCTCGACGCCGGATCCGGTGGGCGAAATCGACAGGCTCTCCTCGCGGATCAGGCGCAGCCGGCCCGTCTCGCGCTCGCGCGTCTCCAGATCGTCGAGCAATTCCTTGAGATAGCGCGCATAGAGGCTGCGCGGCGCGTAGACCGGAGCCTGCTCCGGTGTCGCCAGCCCCCGTTCCAGCAGCCAGCGCCAGAAATTGCCGGGATCGTCGGCATAGGCGCTCATGCCGGCCGCACTGACATTCAGCACATGCGCCGACAGCAGCGTCGAATAGGCGATGCCCTGGCCGAAATGCGGGCGCTTTTCGATCAGTGTGACGCGCAGGTCCGGATTGGGCGATTTGAGCAGATGGGCGGCCAGCACGACGCCGCTGGCGCCGCCGCCGACGATGATGATGGAACTGGGGGTGATGGAAACGGTCTGCCCGGTCATGCGCAAGCGAGCCCCGTGCCAAGCGCCGGCTTCAGGCCTTGACCTTCACCACGACCGGCAGGTCGTTCCGCGCGACCGGGAGGTCGCTCATGCCCAACGCGATCGTAAGATCGTCGGCGTCCGACGCGATCGTAAGATCGTCGGCGTCCCTCGCGATCGTAAGATCGTCGGCGATGTCGCGCATCTCGGCGAGGCTGCGCTGGTCGAGCACCTCGGCGATCGCCTGCCGGACCTCGAGCATCAGATGTCGGACTTGGCATGTCGCCTCGTTGCAGTCTTCACAGCGCTGATATTGTGTGCGGCTGGCGCAGGGGATCGGGGCCAGCGGCCCGTCGAGGACGCGCACGACGTGGCCGACCCTGATCTCGTCGGCGGGCCGCGCCAGGCGGTAGCCGCCCTCCTTGCCCTTGCGGCTCTGGACGAAGCCGGCATTGCGCAACTCGCCGAGAATGGCGTCGAGAAACTTCTTCGGGATGTTGTTGCCGGTCGCGATATCGCCGACGAAGGCGAGCTGTCCGGCCGGCATCCGCGCGAGATGGACGAGCGCCTTGAGGCCGTACTTGCCTTTTTTGGTGAGCATGAACCGAACGTTTCTCTGTCATGCGATGGCCCTAGGCCATCCGTTGCGAAACGCCTGGCGTGCCTCCCCGCCGCGCCGAAGCATCCATAACACATAAATTCTAGTGACATGATATACAAGCTAATTGCGGTTGATCTTGCTTGGTTTTCAAGCCGTTGCGGTGACTTTAGGCCCGCCTTGTGACGCCAGGGACACAGAAGCGTGGCTTGCCTGCACGGAGGCTTGCAGCCGGGATCCGACGACGCCAGCAATTGCCCGATAGGCGGGGTGTGGCCTGTCATCGTCGATCACTCCTATGTCGATAAGGTTACTATACTTAATCATCGGCGCGCGGAACCTGATTCTGAATTCTCCCATATTTGAAGCATCGATTTGCTGGAGGAGGTGCCAAATCGGAATTCTCGTTCAGGTCGGGTTGACCGGCATCGCTTCCGGCTCGGAAGCAAGGCAACGCGCGCTCGGCATTCTAGGCGAGGTTGGCCTCGCCGACCGAGCCGATGAATGGCCCTCGGTGCTGTCCGGCGGCCAGAAGCAGCGCGTGGCGCTGGCCCGCGCTGGTCGGTCCCCCGCAGGTCCTGGCGCTCGACGAGCCGCTCGGGGCGCTCGACGCGCTGACCCGTATCGAGATGCAGCAATTGCTTGAGCGTATCTGGATTGCCCAGAAATTCACCGCCGTGCTGGTCACGCATGATGTTGCCGAAGCGGTTGCGCTCGCCGACCGGGTGGTGGTGGTCAGCGGCGGCAAGATCGCGCTCGATCTGGATGTGCCGGTGGAACGGCCGCGCCGCCGCGGTTCCGCCGAGCTTGCGCGTCTCGAAGGCAGGATTCTCGACCAGCTGTTCGGTTAAGGTCATTTCGGAAAAGTATGAAACGACTTTTCCGTCGGGATCGCGCCAAACAAGAATTTCAGGGCGAACGGTTCGCCCACACCAGCCCGGCCAGGCCGGCCAGCATGGCGGCGAGACCGATATAGAGCCATTGCGACTGGCCGGTCATGAAGCTGCCGCCGACCAAGCCGCTGCCTTGCAGAGACCACAGGGCGCCCATGGCCAGAACGATCATGGCCAGCAGATTTTTGGTCAGTCTCATTGTTGGATCCCGTTTTTCAAGTCGATCGATTGCGGCGCTATCGCCGTGATGAAAGAGCCGAAGGAAGTGGCCAGATCGTGCAGACTTCTATTTGGAGATCAACGCTGGATCTTGTCATAAAAGTCCTTCGTGCCGATCAAAACATGATCGAAACTGGTTTCGGCGCGCCAAAAAGTCCCTGACAGACTGTTACCCGATGACTCCAAACGTGTGATCTTGCCATGGAACCGCCAAATCACCGCCGCATTTCGTGCCTTATTCTTTTCCTAACGGCTGGGGTCTGTCAAAAAACGGAGCCATCCCCCAAATATGAAGACCCCAAAACAGACTGCGCTTGTCGCGGTAACGATCGCTGTTGGCCTGATGGTCGGCGCCTCCGCCACTTCGGCAACCGCCGCCACCGGTCAGTGTGGCCGCGCTTCCTGGTACGCGCTGCACTCGAAAACCGCATCGGGCGAGCGTATGAACCCCTCGGGGCTGACCGCCGCCCATCGCACGCTGCCTTTCGGCACCAAATTGCGGGTCACCAACAAGAACAACGGCCGCAGCGTCGTGGTGCGCATCAACGATCGTGGTCCCTTCATCAAGGGCCGCGTGCTCGACCTGTCGAAGGGCGCCGCCGGCCAGCTCGGCTTCATCGGCTCCGGTCAGACTTCCGTCTGCATGGCGCGCGTCTGATCTGATCTTCTCCTGACCATGATCTCTCCCGCACCGCGGGCCAGCGGAGCAAAACGGGAACTCTCGGGATCATGGTCGGTATCCGGTGCGAAGGCCTGACACATATCCTACACATTTCGGCACTGCACATTGAGCCGGCTGTGCCGTCTGGCGCCGGTTTTCAAGGCTTTGGACGAAATTAGCATTAGTCACGCCACGTGACGTATTGCATCGCAGCAATTAGTTGTTAACTTCCCCGCGAGACATCTAGGGATCGGCGCTGTTCGTCATCTCTTCGGTCGCGGGGTAACGGATGTTCTACCAGCTCTACGAAATGAACCATGCCGCCCTGCAGCCGGCGCGGCTCTATGCCGACGCGGTCCGGTTGTTCTATTCCAATCCGCTCAACCCGGTTTCGCATACGCATTGGGGCCGTTCGGTCGCGGCAGGCGCCGAACTGTTCGAGCGCACCACGCGCCGCTACAGCAAGCCGCAATTCGGCCTGGACAAGACCGTGGTCGACTGGAAGAGCGTCGCTGTCACCGAAAAGACAGTCTGGTCGAAGCCGTTCTGCAATCTCGTCCGTTTCGAGCGCGCCGTTCCAGCCGGACGCAAGGCCGACCCGAAGCTTTTGATCGTGGCGCCGATGTCGGGCCATTACGCGACGCTGCTGCGCGGCACGGTCGAGGCGATGCTGCCCTATGCCGATGTCCATATCACCGACTGGGTCGATGCCCGCATGGTGCCGCTGGCCGATGGCAGCTTCGATCTCGACGACTATATCGACTACGTCATCGACATGCTGCACACGCTGGGTCCGGACACGCATGTGATGGCCGTGTGCCAGCCTTCCGTGCCGGTGCTTGCGGCTGTGGCGCTGATGGAGGCGAAGGGCGACCCTTTCGTCCCTTCGACGATGACCCTGATGGGCGGGCCGATCGACACCCGCCGCAACCCGACCGCCGTCAATCTGCTGGCCAAGGAAAAGGGCATCGACTGGTTCCGCGACAACGTCGTCATGCGCGCGCCTTGGCCGGTGCCGGGCTTCGGCCGCGAGGTTTATCCCGGTTTCCTGCAGCTTTCGGGTTTCATGAGCATGAATCTCGACCGCCACATCATCGCTCACAAGGAGTTCTTCATGCACCTTGTGAAGCACGATGGCGACAACGCCGAAAAGCACCGTGACTTCTATGACGAATATCTGGCGGTGATGGACCTGACGGCGGAGTTCTACCTGCAGACCGTCGACACCGTCTTCGTGCGCCATGCCCTGCCCAAGGGCGAGATGACGCATCGCGGCACCAGGATCGATCCGTCGGTTATCCGCAACGTCGCCCTGTTCACGGTCGAGGGCGAGAACGACGACATTTCGGGCCTTGGCCAGACCAAGGCGGCGCAGGACCTGTGCGTCAACATCCCCGCCGACAAGAAGGCGCACTATGTGCAGCCGGCGGTCGGCCATTACGGCGTCTTCAACGGCTCGCGCTTCCGCTCGGAGATCGTGCCGCGCATCGTCGACTTCATCACCAGCTATGGCCGCCAGACCCGGGTGGCGGTGAAGCCAAAACTGGTCCGCACCGCCAAGCGGTAGGCGTTTTGAAACAGGGCCGGCCGCGGATCCGATTCTGTTGCGTAAGTGCCGCTGTCGCTCCCCGCGGGTAACCATGCCGCAAATCAACTCGATGTCTTAATTGACACGGAGTGTAAATCGCCCTTAACGTTTCGTTAACAACAGGGCGAGCGGGGACAATGAATTCCTCAATCACGCGAAGGCTGCGCGTATGCGCGGCAGCCGGGCTGGCGTTAACGGGGGGCTGGATGACACCGGCCCGGGCTTCGGACGCGATGGCGACCGGGGGCCTCACCTCGCAGCCGATCGGCCATTACGATTTCTGCAAGCAGCGGCCAGGCGAATGCTCGATCCGCCCGGCCAATCTCGCGCCGGCGGTCCTGACCGACGGGTTGATGCGCAAGCTGGTCAACGTCACCGCCAGGGTCAATGCCGCCGTCAAGCCGATGAGCGACATGGACATCTACGGCAAGGACGAGGTCTGGGCCTATCCCGACAAGGGCGTCGGCGACTGCGAGGATTACGTGCTGGAGAAGCGGCGCCAGCTGTCCCGCATGGGCATGTCGCTCGCCGATCTCTTGATGACCGTGGTGCGCAAGCCCGACGGGGAAGGCCACGCCGTGCTGACCGTGCGCACCGACGGCGGCGACTATGTGCTCGACAATCTGACCGACAAGGTCAAGCTCTGGGACGAGACCGGCTACCGCTTCCTCAAGCGCCAGGCGATCGACAACACCGGCCGCTGGGTCTCGATCCGCGGCGGCCAGCAGGTTCTGGTGGGCTCGCTACAGTAGGGGAAAGCCGCCCGGTTAGGGCTGCGCACTCTCAGCGCTTCGTCATCCTCGGGTCTACGCGTCCGCTTCGCTCCCGCTCCGCCCGTGGATGACGAAGACGAGGAGGCTCCGCCGCGCACCTCCGTCCAAAAAATTCGCACCTCTCCGTGAACCATTTCCGTTCGCCCGGCGACACACAGCCGTGGACGATAGAAACCCAACCATGGAGACCTCGAATGACTGCTTTTCTGCGCAACCCCCTTCTCGCCGCCGCTGCCGTTTCGGCCCTGACCGGATCCGCTCTGGCCGGCCAGACCATTCCAACCTGCGCCAACACCAACCTCAACGACCTGTGGGCCGGCCGCTGTTGCGGCGTCGCCGGCGCATCGGACTGCCTGGGCGGCGGACATGGCGGCCAGAATCATGGCGATCATGGCCGTGGCGGCAATGGCGGCAGCACGGCCGGCAAGAAATGATCTCACCACGGCTGCCCGCCGGCTGCTCGCCGGCGGGCGCTGTTTGCTATCGGGCGATCGCCCGGCCGCCGTAAAGTCCGGGCGCAAACCCGCTTCTAGGATCGCCGGCCGAGTGCCGCGCGGATCGACGCGGTGATGCGCAGAAGCGCGGCCTCATCCAGCTTTTCGATGTTCTCGGCCAGAAGATTGGCAAGTTCGGTGGCGGCGGGGGAAAGACCCGACGTATCGAGTTTCACGCGCGGATGCGAGGTTTCGGCCAGCCGCGCCAGTTCCTCGGCGTCGTCCCAGATGATGTTGAAATAGCCGATGATCTTCTGGATCAGCGTCCAGGTCGGCGCGCCGCGCCTGCCATGCTCGAGCGCCGACAGATAGGCGGCGCTGACGCCGATCGCCGCCGCCATGTCTTTCTGGCTGACGCCGCGTTCGGCCCTCAGCGCGCGCAGCTTCTCGCCGAACGGCGTCATGCGCCCGGCCTCCTGAGAGCCCTCATGAGCGTGCCCGCCGCAGCCTGATATAGAGCGCGCCCGAGCCGCCATGGTTGCGGGCGGCATGGTCGTGGCTGGAGACCAGCGGCCGGAACGCCGGTGTCGACAGCCAGGCCGGCACGGCGCGCCGCAGGACGCCATCGCCGCCCGAGGACGACCCCTTGCCGGTGATGACCAGCACATAGCGGACGCCGCCGGCATGCGCCCGGTGCAGAAACGAGAACAGCAGCGAATAGGCCTCGTCCTGCGTCATGCCATGCAGGTCGACGCGGCCCTCGATCGGCAGCCGGCCTTTTTGCAACTTGTCCAGCGTCGGCTCGTCGAGCCGGTGCGTGACATGCTGGACCTTCGGCTTTGCCGCGCCCGACGCGTTGGCAACGGGCTGGGCCGGTTGCGAGGGCGTTGGCCTGGCATCGACGGCCAAATCTGGAATGTCGACGGCGGCGCGGCCCTTGAGCGGCTTGGCGGTGCGCGCCACCAGGCTCCACAGCACCCGGTCATCCTCGCTGAGTTTATCCGGGCGCTTGCTCATTTTGCGCCCCCGGCCAGCGCGCGTGGCACCAGCGCGTAAAAATCGGCGGCGTTGCGCACCACCCCCGCGATCTCGCCAGCGGCATCGCCCGAGCCGGCGAACAGGTCGCCGCGCGCCGGCCCGGTGATGGCCGAGCCGGTGTCCTGCGCGATCATCAGCCGCCGGAACGGGCTTTTGTCGAAGGCGGCAAGCGTCGGCGCGTCGATGTAAAAAGGCGTGCCGAATGTATGCAGCAGCCGGTCGACGGCCATCGAGCGGCCCGGCGTCAGCGGCACCTTGGCGGCCGCGATCGGCCCCAGCGCGGCGTCGTCCACCGCGGCCTCGCGAAAGAAGATATAGGAGCGGTTCTGCCACAGGATCTCGTCGACCCGCTCCGGATGCGCGTTGAACCAGGCGCGGATCGACTGCATCGTCACGTCGGCGAGCGGAATTTCGCGCAGCTCGCTCAGGATTTTGCCCGGCCCGGTGAAACGCTGGCCGGATTTGGCGGCGTAGGTGACGCGGCAAAGCCGGCCATCGGTCATGGCAAGCCGCGCCGCGCCTTGCACATGGATGAAGAAGGCGTCGACCTTGTCGGCCAGCCAGGCGATCTCCAGCCCCTGGCCGGCGAGCGCGCCGCGCTCGATCGCGCCACGGTCGGGATATTCGGTCAGCCCGTCGGCGGTCCGGCGGGCGAAGGCAAGGTAAGGATCCATCCCGGCGGACCGGTTGGCGTCGTCGACATCGACGAGGTCGGCCGGACGCGACAGCAGCGGCACGGCAAAATGCTCGCTCCGTACCGGCGAGGCCTCGACTTGAGGCTCGTAGAAGCCGGTGACGAGGCCGGCGCCGGTCTCCGGCCGGACCAGCATGGGCACGAAATGGCGTTCGAAGAAGGCGCGGGCCTCGGATCGGTTCGCCGGCGCGGCGCCGCGCGCTTGCGCATAGGCCTCGGCGAAGGCGCCGAAATCGACACCCAGCGCACCGCTGCGATAGGCTTTTACCGGCACATGGAAGGCGGAGCGGGCAAAGGCCTCGAAGGCCGGCAGATGGTCGTCGTCACCCCAACCGGGCAGGTCGCCGAAGGACCTTTCAACAAGGAGGGGCGACAGCGACACCGGAGCCCGCCTGTTCCGGACTCAGTCTTCTTCTTCGGTGGCGACGAGCTTCCAGTTCGGATCGCGTGAGCGCGTGTCGCGGGCGAAGGTCCAGACATCCTTGACCTCGGCCACCGTTTCGGGGTCGCCGTCGATGACCGTGCCGGCCTGGTCGCGCGTCGCCGAGATCAGTTCGCTGATGATGCGCAGCGTCACATGCGCCTCGCCGCCCTTCATCTCGGCCGAGACGATGTCGGCCTTGTCGATGCCGACGAAGGAGGACTGGATTTTTTCCGACTTGGCCTCGCGCTCGCCGATCGCAGCGACGAAGCCGTCATATACCTCGCGCGACAGAAGGTTCTTCAGCGTTTTGCGGTCGCCGTCGGCATAGGCCATGACGATCATCTCATAGGCCATCTTGGCGCCGTCGACGAACCCCTTGGGGTCGAAGGACGGATCATTGTCCTTGATCGCGCGCAGGCCTTTGTTGAGATCGGTGTCGGGCTTGGCGAAGGCGTCGATGGCCGTATAGGTGTCTGCCGGCACCGGCTCCCCGGGCGCCCGCTTGCGCGGCAGCGAAACCACGTTTTCGGGCTTCTGCGTGGCGTCCTTGTCGGTGCGCGCCGCCGTATATGGATCGAAGGGCGGCCGCTCGCTACCGGTCCGACGGCCCAGCACGTTGCGCAGCTGGAAGAAGATCACCACCGCCGCGATCAGGAAGAAAATCGTGCCGAAGTCGAAGAAGCCCATATTTTCCGCCAATCAATCCCTGCCTCTAGGCCGGACCGTCCCAGCCGGCAGGCCGCGGTCGCATAGCGTTCACCATTCAAAGCATATAGAACGCAAGGCGCAATCATTCAAATCAAAGGCAGGCATACCTATCTAACAGCCTCCGTGCCAGCGGCGATTGGTCGCCGGCGGGACAAAACAATCGAATGGTCGGTAAAGACTTGCGCATTTCGCTGCTTCCCTTCTTTCTCCTCGCGCTTCCGTTGCTGGAAATCGCCGGTTTCGTCGTCGTCGGCCGTGAGGTCGGCGCGCTGGCCACGGTCGGCCTGGTGCTGGCATCGAGCTTCGCCGGCGTGCTTTTGCTGCGCCACCAGGGTTTCGGCGTCATGACCCGCATCCGCGCCGAGATGGCTGCCGGCCGCGACCCCAGCGGCCAGCTCGCCCATGGCGCCATGATCGTGGTCGCGGCGATCCTTTTGATCATCCCCGGCTTCATCACCGACATCATCGGCCTGCTCCTGTTCCTGCCGCCGGTGCGCGACCTTGCCTGGAGCAGGCTGAAAGGCCGCATCGTCGTGGCCACCGATTTCTCCACCGGCGGCTTCCGTCGCCAGCGCGACAAGGTCATCGACCTCGAAGACGGCGACTATTCGCGCGAGGACGACCTGAAGCGCGGCCCGGACCACAACTCGCCGTGGCGGCGGCTGAAGGACGACTGAGGCTTCTCTTCGCCATCCTGGGGCGGAGCAAGGAGCGGAGCGACGCGGCGTAGACCCCAGGATCCATGCCGTGACATGGACGCGCTGCGACGGTGCAGAATTTTTGCTCTGCTTTAACTCGAAGTCCGTCGCAGCGAAGTCACTTGCAAGTTGTGCGTCGGCCATTCGGCTGCTTCGAGCCGCTGCATTCCTTGGCCGGTGTCGCGGCATGGATCCCAGGGTCTCCGCTACGCCGCTGCGCGCCTGCTTCGTCCGGGGATGACGACGCGACAAGCAAGGCGGCAAACCTTGTCTTGTCATGCCGGCCATGGTAGCGAACGCCCGATTTCAATTCGGTCAGCCCCGATTATTCGGTGAGCGAGACTGCACAGGGGAAAAAGGATATCGGCTCATGGCCAGCAATGATGACGCGCCGGTCGGCGCCAACGGCAACGGCAACGCGACGCAGCCCTCGCTCAACGTCCTGGCCCAGTATGTCAAGGACCTGTCCTTCGAAAGCCCCGGCGCGCCGAACTCGCTGCGCGGCCGCGACAAGGCGCCCGGCATCGCCATCAACGTCAACGTCAACGCCAACCCGCTCTCCGACAAGCAGTTCGACGTCAACCTGACGCTGAACGCCAAGGCTTCCTTCGACCAGGAAGTGCTGTTCAACGTCGAGCTGGTCTATGGCGGCGTCTTCGCCATTTCGGGCTTCCCGCAGGAGCACATGCTGCCGATCCTGTTCATCGAATGCCCGCGCCTTCTGTTCCCCTTCGCCCGCCAGATCATCGCCGAGGCGACGCGTAATGGCGGCTTCCCGCCGCTGATGCTCGACCCGATCGATTTCGCGCAGATGTTCCAGCAGAAGATCGCCGAGGACCAGGCCGCATCGCAGACCAAGGTGAGCTGAGGCTCGGCTTAAACGGATGTCTCGAAAAACCCGGCCTCGTGCCGGGTTTTTTGTTGGCGTAGGCTTGGCGTCGCCCTGGCGCCACCGCCTCTCTCTTCGTCATCCTATGGCGGAGCAAGGAGCGAAGCGACGCGGCGCAGACCATAGGATCCATGCCGGGACTCCCGAGCGTTGCCACGGTCCAGAAGCTGCTCCGCTGCACTCCACGGCTGAGGTCGCGGCATGGATCCTCGGGTCTGCGCGTCCGCTTCGCTACCGCTCCGCCCGTGGATGACGAAGGAGAGGCCGTGGAGCGTCCCCTGCCAGTCCTGCGGAGCGCCGCACAACTCCTGCGGATTCCAGAACATTTCCTCTCGTTACCCCGCTTTATCATTCCCTCTCGGCAATGGCGCCCCGGCGGTCGCAGCCGCCCCCGCATTGGCGAGCCTGTGATGACCGCCGGGCACTTGTGGGCGGCATGCACCAACAAAAGAGGGAACGACGATGAAATTCATGCTGACCGACCGCAAGCTTCACCCACGCGCCAAACCCGTCGCCGACGATTTCAGGACCGGCGGCATCAGCCGCCGCGAATATCTGGCGCTGATGGCCGGGCTCGGCGTCAGCGCCGCCGGCGCTTTTGCCCTCGGCGGCATCGCCGCGACCCCGGCCCGCGCCGCCGAGCCGAAGAAGGGCGGAACCTTGCGCGTCGCCATGAACGTCAAGGGTTTCAAGGACCCGCGCACCTTCGACGGCGTCGAAATGTCCAACGTCGCGCGCCACTGCAACGAATATCTGGTGCGCTGGAACACCGATTTTTCGTTCGAGCCCTGGCTGCTGGAAAAATGGGAGATGAGCGACGACGCCAGGACGCTGACGCTGCATGTGCGCAAGGGCGTCACCTGGTCGAACGGGGATGCCTTCAATGCCGACGATGTCGTCCACAACCTCACCCGCTGGTGCGAGGCCGGCGTTGCCGGCAATTCGGTCGCCGCGCGCATGGGCGCTTTGGTCAATGCCGACACCAAGAAGGTGGTCGATGGCGGCATCGAGAAGGTCGACGACTTCACCATAAAGCTCAATTTGCCAAAACCCGACATCTCGCTGATCGCCGGCATGGCCGACTATCCCGCGCTGATCATGCACCGCTCCTATGGTGGCGACGGCGACCCGATGAAGGCTCTGGCGATCACCACCGGTCCCTGCGAGCTGGTCAAATGGGACGCAGAGACGGGCGCCGAGGTGAAGCGCAAGGACAAGCCGTGGTGGAAGGGCGAATTCCACCTCGATGGCATCCAGTGGATTGACTACGGCTCCGACCCCAACGCCATGCTGTCGGCGTTCGAATCCGGCGAGATCGACACCGACCACGAGACCGCTTCCGACGCCGTCTCGCAGACCGACAAGATGGGGCTGAAGAACTCCGAGATCGCCACCGGCTCGACCATCGTCGCCCGCTTCAACGTCGGCAATGCGCCCTACGACGACATCAAGATCCGCCGCGCCGCCCAGCTCGCCGTCGACAATTCGGCCGTGCTGGCGCTCGGCCTCGGCGGCCGCGGCAAGCCCGCCGACAACCACCATGTCGGCCCCATGCACCCCGAATATGCCGATATCGGCCCGGCCAAGCGCGATGTGGAGCAGGCCAAGAAGCTGCTCGCCGAATCCGGCAAGGCGGACCATGAATACGAGCTGATCTCGGTCGACGTCGAATGGCAGAAGAACACGGGGGACGCCATCGCCGCGCAGATGCGCGAGGCCGGCCTGAAGATCAAGCGCACCGTGCTGCCCGCCGCCACCTTCTGGAACGACTGGAGCAAGTTCCCCTATTCCTGCACCGAATGGCTCGGCCGCCCGCTCGGCGTCCAGGTGCTGGCGCTGGCGTATAAATCCGGCGCCGCCTGGAACGAAAGCGCCTACGCCAGCAAGGAGTTCGACGAGCTGCTGGACAAGGCGCTGGCCATGCCCGACCCCAAGGCCCGCAAGGAAATCATGGCCAAGATCGAGAAGAATCTGCGCGACAGCGGCATCATCATCCAACCCTACTGGCGCTCGGTGTACCGCACCTACCGCAAAGGCATAGAAGGCTGCGAACAGCACCAGGCGCTCGAGCAGCACTTCGAGAAGGTGTGGATTGAAAGCTGAGGCGGGCGCGGCGCCAACCTTGGACGTCGCGCCGCCCCTCACTGTCCTGCCGGCGTTCGTCGCTCGAAAAGCCAAGCAGTTGGCTTTTCGTCCGCTATGCGGACCGCTCCTCAACTCCCAGTAAACGGGGCGAGAGGGGCTGGTCGCAACGCCGGCGCTATTTCTGCAAGCTTTGGCGATTGGCGAAAGCCGCGATGACAGCGTCCCTCGCCCCGTTTACGGGGAGAGGATGCCGGCAGGCAGGTGAGGGGCGGCGCCGACACTGTTCTTCCTGTCGCGGACGGGGGCTGATCTCGACGTACCAGCTGCCGCCTGGCCCTCGGCAGCGTCCAGATCCAACTGGCGCCAGATCCACTGGCGAAGGTCAGCACCGGGAATCCCGAGCGATGCGGAGCGCCCTTGGTTCACCTATCGTCCGGGGAAGATGGCCGGCGCGCATGCCGGTGAGACAATTGCCTGAGCCCCGCGCCGGCCACTAGCGACCTGATGAAGGTCCGCCGCCCGATTTGTGTACCGGGCCTATGCCGCGCGATCAACCGAGCCGGGCAGTTGGTATGAATTCGTACCAACCGGGATTTATCGCGCGACCGGCGGCGACAGGCTTACCCGTCCCGGGAAACGGCGAACGTCTTTAGTGTAGGCAGACCGACATTGGACACGCGACAGCCGTCACGGCCGAAAGCTTCTCGCGCTTGCTCAGCGCCCAATGGCGCGTGTGTGTAACTGATGTCAATACGGAGCGGACACGCTTCGTGGCGGTGAAGAGCGTTCTTCCCTTCTCCCCTTGTGGGGCCCGAAGGGCGGGCGAGGCCCGTGACTCGCCCAGGGCGGTGGCCTCGCGAAGCGAGGTCGGATGAGGGGTGTTCCAGCTTGGCGAGACGTCAAAGCCACTTAGTCAAAGCAGAAAAACACCACCCTCTCACTCGGTGCAGCACCCCTCAACCGTCTCGGCGCTGCGCGCCGATCCACCTTCCCCCACAAGGGGGAAGGAAGAGGCGCCGCGCCCGGTCCCGCTTACCGTTCAGGCTTCAGCAGCGTCCAGATCCAGCCGGCGAACGTCAGCACCAGGAACGGATAGCCTGCCGCCGGCAGCGGCGCCGAGGTCGGCAGGAAGGGCGCACCCCACAGCACCATGCCCACCGACACCAGGAACAGCACGGCGGCCACGAGCGCGGTCAGCCGCATCCACAGCGCGAAAGTGGTCGGAACGCTGACCATGATCAGCGCGGCCGCCCATAGCGAAATGCCGCCGACATAGGAAGGCACGCTGGCCTCGAGCCCCGCCGCATTGCCGGCCAAAAGCAGGCTCTCGCCGGCAAGGAAGGTCAGGAAGCCCGCGGCAACGCAATCATTGCCGAGACGCTGGTATTTCATGGTGAGCAGCGCGGTCGCCACCACCAGCGCCACGCCGTCGATCGCCCACAGCGTCTCGCGCAGCGCATCGCTCGCCACGAAGGTGCCAGCAAGGCCGAAGATGCCGCCGATGGCGAGGCCGAGAGCGGCGATGATGTCGGATGTGGTGCGTATCAAACCTCTCCCAAATCGCGCAAGAGTACGTCAAAATGGTATGTACTCAGAGTGAAACATGGAAGAGGGTTAGGTCGTGAACCCATAAATTGGGGATGACCGCGATGCTTGGCGAACTGCGATCAAGCTACAAGTATGTCGTCTAGCTCAACCGTCGCCACACCGTTGATCATTGTCACGGTGAGACGAAGCTCCAAATCGGATCGACCACCTTCATTTTGGCTCCAAAGCGGCGCTCGGACTGACCACTTCTCCTCGCCGACCGCTGTGTTGACAGCTATTACATCCCAAACGGCAAACGGCGGCGCAGAGAATGTTCGTCCATAATCCGATATAACGCGATCGACGTCGGCCGCTGAACAGTGCGACACATCCGCTTTGGTGACTGCACTCTGGCAGTCCCCTGCGGAGATGGAAATTATGATTTCACGGATCCTAGCTTCAGCGTCTGCGATTAGCATGGTGCCAAGGATGCAGCGTTGCCAAGCGATCCGTCAATATCTGCGGTTAAGCCGTTTTCCGACGGTCCACTTTCATGTCTCCACGAATTCTGATTCAGACTCTCTATGAGCCGATATGATTTGACCGACTTCGAGTGGCGCGTTATCGAACCGCTCTTGTCCAACAAGCCGCGAGGGGTGCCGCGCGTAGATGATCGGCGGGTGCTGAACGGCATCTTCTGGGTGCTGCGATCCGGTGCGCCATGGCGCGATCTGCCAGAGCGATACGGCCCACGCACCACCTGCTACAACCGCTTTGTCCGATGGCGGAGAGCAGGTGTGTGGGACCGCCTCATGGAGGCCATCACCAAATCCCACAACGGCAAGGTGCAGATGATCGACACCTCCATTGTTCGCGTCCATCAGCAGGGCGCGACGGCAAAAAGGGGGATCGAGATCACTGTCTCGGTCGCTCCCGAGGCGGATTAACAACCAAGATCCACGCACTTGTGGACGCCAAAGGCAGGCCGATCAAGCTGACGCTCACCGCGGGCGAGAAGAGCGACATCGCCTCGGCGCCGGACATGATCGCCGACTTGCCTGAGGGAGCCATGCTTCTGGCCGATAAGGGCTACGACGCCAACGCGCTACGCATGGCGGTCAAGGAACGAAAAGCATGGGCCAACATCCCGCCAAAAACCAACCGCAGGGACCCGATCTGCTTCAGCCCCTACCTCTACAAGGCACGCAATCTCGTCGAGCGCTTCTTTAACAAGGCCAAGCAGTTCCGCCGCATCGCCACCCGATACGAAAAGCTGGCCGAGAATTACCTCGCTGCCCTCAAGCTCGTCGCAATCCGCATCTGGCTACGCGATTATGAGTCTACGTCCTAGCAGAACCGCAGACGGGTTGCGGTCCCACATGCGAGCACTTCGCCGACCAACCGTTTCGCGCTCCCATGATGAGCAAGACTTCTTGCATTTCATTCGTGACATCGCTACGGAATCAATGACTGATGTTCCAAGCGTGTCCGTGTTTCCAGACACAGTTTCGTGGCGTATCAGATTTCCGAAACAATTGCGGGACAGTCATGACAATTGAATTGGATGCAAGATCGGCCGGTAAAATAACCGCGTTTATGGCCGATAAAGGCTATGGGTTTATATTTTCACCAGACCTGACCAATAGCTTATTCTTTCACATCAGCGCTGTCAGGTGTGACCCCATTATTAATTGTGAAGGGACTTTCCGTTACATTCTCAGTTGACAATTCTGGCGACAAGCCTCGCGCTCTTAATGTCGACCTCCTGCCAGAACTCAAGACAGCTAGCCCGCGAAAACGCCCAGTCAGCGTTCATTCGCCATACACTGGGCCAGCTTTCATTGTCGACAAAGATCAAACCATCAGAATCTTGAAGGAAATTAAAGACTGGAAGCTTGAAGCGAAGCTAGACGATATCAAACGATACTTTTTTAATATTAGACAACTTGATGAAATCGTCAGCGGCGACTCTTGTTATATAGTCGGACGCAAGGGCACCGGCAAGACTGCCCTTGTTCAATATATTTCAGAACTTGCCAGACCTCACAAATTTGCCACCAAACTCTCGTTTAAAAACTTTCCTTTTAATGAACTCTACAAACAAGAAAACTCTCAATTCACCCGCCCAAACCAATACATCACACTATGGAAGTTGATTATTTACTCATTCGTTTGCCGGATGATGGTCGCGGATGGATCACTCGACCCTCTGCTCCGAGATCGCATCCGGAAGGCATTCCCACCGGTCAATTCTGATAGTTTGAATGCCCTTATCGGACGATGGGTTGCTGGAGACGTCGGGATTTCCATATTTGGTACTGGGTTTAACTTTGGGAACTGGTTTCAAAAGAAAAATGCCTACTCGTTGGCGGATAAGGTGGAGAACCTTGAAGCGTTTCTTGAAAAAAACGTAGGAGATTCGTCATACTATGTTCTTTTTGACGAACTTGATGAAGACTACAAAAATATCTTTGAGGTCTATAAAGGTAGTGAATATATCGATCTGCTGACAAGTCTTTTCAAGGCAGTGCAGGATGTTAAGTCTCGCTTTGGGCATTCTACCCATGGAATACTTCCTATAATTTTCTTACGCGACGACATCTATGATATACTTCAGGACGCCGACAAAAATAAATGGAAAGATTTTGAGTTTGATCTCGAATGGAATAACTCTGACATACGGCAGATGCTAGCCTATCGCCTTTCGAAGGTCATAGGACAGGAGGAGACCGATTTCGAGAAGATTTGGTATTCGATCATGAGCAGGGACCCAGTCGAGTACGCAAACGGTCGCAAAAATGCACCGTCGTTTGAATACATATCTCGAAGCACTCATGGCCGCCCGAGAGACTACATCCGTTATCTCCAGGTGTGCGCTGAGATGCAACTTGATCGGGGAGGTGGAAATATCGAAGCGGACGTGATTCGAGACGCAGACAAGTCCTATTCAAACTACTTGAAGGACGAGCTTCTGGACGAGATCCACGGCCTCATTCCCGATATCAACACGATTTTTTCAATAATCTCTCAGATTCGAAAGTGGATTTTGGATGTCGATGAATTTAGGGGCGCTTATAGGAGCCATCTAAAATCGGGATCAGTGAAGACCAAGGATGTAAATTTCGTACTACAGACGTTGTTCTATTTCTCTGTGATTGGAAATGTTGCAAGGCAAGGGACGCATATATTTCGACACGCAAATCCCGACGCTAAACTGAATTTTACAGAAAAGATCGTTGTACACAGAGGGTTAATGAAGGCCCTGCAGATATTGTAGGGACCGACCTTAATCGCCCATCTTCAGCGCCTGAATAAACGCCTCCTGCGGAATATCCACCTTGCCGAACTGGCGCATCCGCTTCTTGCCCTCTTTCTGCTTGTCCAAGAGCTTGCGTTTGCGCGAGACGTCGCCGCCGTAGCATTTCGCCGTGACGTCCTTGCGCAAGGCCGAGATGGTTTCCCGCGCGATGACCTTGCCGCCGATGGCGGCCTGGATCGGGATCTTGAAGAGGTGGTGCGGGATCAGCTCCTTCAGCTTCTCGCACATCTGCCGGCCGCGCTTTTCCGCCGCCGTGCGGTGCACCAGCATCGACAGCGCGTCGACCGGCTCCTCGTTGACCAGGATCGACATCTTCACCAGGTCGCCCTCGCGGTAGTCGGTCAGGTGATAGTCGAACGAGGCGTAGCCCTTTGAGATCGACTTCAGCCGGTCGTAGAAATCGAAGACGACTTCGTTGAGCGGCAGGTCGTAGGTCAGCATGGCGCGTTTTCCGACATAGGAGAGGTCGGCCTGGATCCCGCGCCGGTCCTGGCAGAGCTTCAATATGCCGCCGAGATAGTCGTCGGGGGTCAGGATGGTGGCGCGGATCCATGGCTCCTCGATCGCGGAGATCTTCACCACGTCGGGCATGTCGGCCGGGTTGTGCAGCTCCTTCACCGAGCCGTCATTGAGGAGCAGCCGGTAGACGACCGATGGCGCGGTGGCGATCAGGTCGAGGTTGAACTCGCGCTCCAGCCGCTCCTGGATGATTTCCAGATGCAAGAGGCCCAGGAAGCCGCAGCGATAGCCGAAACCGAGCGCCGCACTGGTTTCCATTTCATAGGAGAAGGAGGCGTCGTTGAGGCGCAGTTTGCCGACGGCGGCGCGCAGGTCCTCGAAATCGGCGGCGTCGACCGGGAACAGGCCGCAGAACACCACCGGCTGCGCCGGCTTGAAGCCGGGCAGGGCATGCGCGGTCTGCCGCTTGTCCTCGGTGATGGTGTCGCCGACGCGGGTGTCGGCCACTTCCTTGATCGAGCCGGTGAAGAAGCCGAACTCGCCGGGGCCGAGCTCCTCGACATTGATGCGGGCGGGCGTGAACACGCCGGTGCGCTCGACCAGGTATTTGGCGCCCGTGCCCATCATGCGGATGGTCTGGCCCTTCTTCAGCACGCCGTCGATGATGCGCACCAGCACGATGACGCCGAGATAGGCGTCATACCAGCTGTCGACCAGCATCGCCTTCAGGGGGGCTGCGGCATCGCCCTCGCGCGGCGGCGGCAATTGGTGGACGATGGCTTCCAGCACGTCGGGAATGCCGAGGCCTGTCTTGGCCGAGATCAGCACGGCGCCCGAGGCGTCGATGCCGATCACCTCCTCGACCTGCTCGCGGATGCGCTCGGGCTCGGCGGCGGGCAGGTCGACCTTGTTCAGCACCACGACGATCTCGTGGTTGTTGTCGATCGCCTGGTAGACATTGGCGAGCGTCTGCGCCTCGACGCCCTGGGAGGCGTCGACGACCAGCAGCGAGCCCTCGCAGGCGGCGAGCGACCGCGACACTTCATAGGCGAAGTCGACATGGCCGGGCGTGTCGATCAGGTTGAGGATATAGTCCTCGCCATTGTTGGCGCGGTATTTTAGCCGCACCGTCTGCGCCTTGATGGTGATGCCGCGCTCGCGCTCGATGTCCATCGAGTCCAGCACCTGCTCCTTCATGTCGCGCAGCTCCAGCCCGCCGGTGGACTGGATCAGGCGGTCGGCAAGCGTGGATTTGCCATGGTCGATATGGGCGACGATGGAAAAATTGCGGATGTGGTCGAGGGGCGTGCTCATGCCGCGCGCTTTAGCAGGGGCGGCAATCGGCGGCAAGGCTTGCGGCGCAAGGGCTGCCTCGCGGGTCACAAAGCGGTGACATCGGCCAAAAAACCGGGAAAACCGGCCCGCGGGCGAAGAATGCGTAAACTTTGATCGATCACATTAGACCTTGGTTTGCCGCCTGTGTGGCAAATGCTCGAACGCTAATGTCTGTTGGGGGTCGGAATGTTCAGGGTTTTGCGCGGCTTTGCCCGCTCCCGCAGCGGGTCGATGATGCCGCTCTTCCTGGTGATGCTGATGCCGCTGATCGCGGCCGTCGGCTTCTCGGTCGACTATACAAGCGCGGTCCAGACCAAGTCCAACCAGCAGCAGGCGCTGGATGCCGCGATCCTGACGATCACCACCATGGACACCACGGCGACACTTTCGCAGCGCCAGACGATGCTGCAGGATTCCTTCATCGCCAATGGCGGACAAGGCACCGCGACGCTGACCAATTTCGCGGGTGGCACCGCCACCACCGCCACCACCGCGCGGGCCACGGCAAGTTTCGCCATGCCGACCGTCTTCATGACCATCGCCAGGATTGACACCGTACCGATCGCCGTGGCCTCGGCGGTCAGCAAGCCGCCGGCGCTGGTCAAGGCGGACTTCAAGGTCACCGGAGTGTCGGGTTACTGGAACAAGACGATGACGCTCTACGGGACGCAATTCGGCGCCACGGTGGCCAAGCCGCTGATGACGATCGACTACGTCTATGGCAAGACCGGAGACCCGAAGGGCTATGGCACCACCACCACCAGCATCCTTACGACTGATTCAACCGGCAAGACCGTCAGCACGGTGGCCCAGACGCAGGTCTGCAAGCTCGCCGGCTCCAACCCGCCCGCTGGTGCGGTGATCCAGACAGACAAGTTTCTGACGAAATTTTACTGTGTCGACACGATGTATCCCGCCAATGGCACCGGCGCGTCCATCGATGTCAGCCAGATGGGTGGCCTCAGTTTGCAGATGTATGTGCCATCAGGGAACCCGCAATACCTCAAGACGAATGATCCGGCCACCTCCAACCGGCTCTACAGCGGGATCAAGGATCCACAGACCGGCAATACCAACTACACAGAAACCGCGACCGGCCAGGTCGTCGACATCTTCGGCCTCGTACCTTGCGGCTCGACAGCCTATCAGGCCTGGGAAGACGGTGGCAACTCGGTTCCGGCGCCTGTCGGCAACGCCGACTTCTTCTACAACGTCACCGGCAAATGCGACTTCAACAAGCGCCCCTCGGACACTGCGCTGACGCAGTGATGTAGACGCGTCTTCCTTCTCACAGGGGGAGAAGGGAAAAAGCGCTGGCGCTCTTCAATCACAAAGCGGTGAGCGCTGTAACGAAGCTCGTGGTGGCGGCGAAGTGGGGACATGACGGGCGCATCGTGGCGCCGTCCCCACGGAGCACGCCGATGTCGCCAGTCATATCCAGCAGGTTTCTCGCACTGTCCGGCTTCGCCGCGCTGGCGCTCGCCGCCTCGCTCGGCGCGGCAGCCGCCCAGCCGCTCACCGTGGTCGAGCTGTTCACCAGCCAGGGCTGCTCATCCTGCCCGCCGGCCAATGCCAATCTCATCAAGGTCAAGGACCGGGCCGGCGTGCTGGCGCTGTCCTTCAACGTCACCTATTGGGACTATCTCGGCTGGAAGGACACGTTCGGCAAGCAGGAGTTCACCCAGCGCCAGGTTTCCTACGAGCGCCCGCTCGGCCATGACGGGCCGTTCACGCCGCAAGTGGTGGTCAACGGCCATGCCGATGTCGTCGGCGCCGCGCCCGGCCAGATCGAACATCTGATCGCCGCGACGGCCAAGACCGGCGGTCCCTCGCTGTCGCTCGAGGGCGGCAAGGTCGCGATCGGCGCCGGTGCGGCACCGGGCGGCAAGGCCGATGTCTGGCTGGTGCACTACACCAAGGGTGTCGTCGAGGTGCCGGTGGCGCGCGGCGAAAACACCGGCCGCACCTTGCCGCACGCCAATGTCGTGCATGCGCTGACAAAACTCGGCAGCTGGAGCGGCGAGGCCAAGACGCTCGATTTGCCGGCAGCCTCGGGCGGCCTCAGCACCGCCGTGCTGGTGCAGTCGCCCGGCGGCGGGCCGATCCTGGCCGCCGCCGCCAACTAGATCGCGTCCAAGTAGAGATTTGCCAAGCAGAAATTTGCGTCGCCGCACGGGCAGCGGCGCAAGAGCCCGGCCGCCCGGAAAGGGCGTGCCATCAACCCCGCAAGGAAGCCTATCATGACCAATTTCTCCCGCCTGACGCTGCCGGCGCTCGCGCTCGCCCTCTGCTCGACGGCGCTGTCTGCCGGCGGCATCGCGCGCGCCGATGACGCCACCAATGCGATGAAGCCCGCCGCCAACGCCATGGCGCCGGCCGCGGACGCCATGAAACCGGCAACCGATGCGATGAAGCCGGCCGACCCGATGGCCACCAACTCCATGAAGCCCGCCGCCGATGCCATGAAGCCCGCGACGGACGCGATGAAACCGGCGACCGATGCGATGAAGCCGGCAACGGATGCCACGGCCAATTGATAGCCAATTGAGATTGGCGCGTGGCCTTCTGTCCCTGGCGGGCTCCCTGTCCAGCCGGGGACAGTTGCCGGAGCAATCCCGGAAAGCTTGAAGCGGTTATGCGCCGGGAATGACGTCAAGGCAAAAAGTCCGGGCCGCACGCGAATGTGAGCTTCCGCCGCAACTCGCGCATCGCGCCACGGTAGCCGATCCAATAGACTGATCCCCAATGGACCGATCCCAGGGGAAGCCATGAGGAGTGCAACCATGACCAATATCAACAATCGTTCGACCGGCTTTGTCCGCGGCGGGCTCGCCGCACTCGCCCTTGCCGTCGCGGGCGCCGCCTTCTGGCTGACGCCGGCCATCTCCGCAGAGGACGCGGTGAAAATCCCGCCGCCGGCAATCGACGAAAAGGCGGCCCCAGGCAGCGAGAAGGCCATCTTCGCCGGCGGCTGCTTCTGGGGCGTGCAGGGCGTGTTCCAGCACGTCAAGGGCGTCAGCAAGGCGGTCTCGGGCTATACTGGCGGCGCCAAGGACGACGCCGTCTACGAGACGGTCGGCACCGGCCGAACCGGCCACGCCGAATCCGTCGAGATCACCTATGATCCGTCCAAGGTGACGTATGGCCAGCTGCTGCAGGTCTATTTCTCGGTCGCCCACAATCCGACCCAGCTCAACTACCAGGGTCCGGACTCGGGCACGCAGTACCGCTCGACGATCTTTGCCGAAAACGACGCCCAGAAGAAGATCGCGCAGAGCTATATCGCCCAGCTCGACAAGGCCAAGGTGTTTTCCGAACCCATCGTCACCACGCTGGAGACCGGCAAGACCTTCTACCCGGCCGAAAACTACCACCAGGATTTCCTGACGCTGAACCCGACCTACCCCTACATCGTCTACAACGACTTGCCCAAGGTGGCGAATTTGAAGACGCTGTTCCCGTCGCTGTACAGCGAAAAGCCGGTGCTGGTGCTGTCGGCTTCGAACTGACTTTGCCGCGACGTCCCGGGGGCGAGTGTCCCCCGGGACCAATCGGCTCCGGCCCGCCCCGCCTGGGTGGGCACTGGATGCCGCTACATGCCGTCGGCCTTCATTGCATCGCACGACACGTCAGGGTTCATGTCGGCAAAGGTCCCGGTCGGGTTCTTCTTCCACGCCCAGACATGCAGTTCGTAGAAAGCCCCCAAACCATAGCGGTTGGGAGCGCTGTTGAAGTTGAACAGCTGCCCTGCCAGCGAGGCTGGACCTTTCGAGGTGATGTATTCGACGGCAACAAGCCTGAGCTTGCCGTCGGCCGTCGGCTCGTACATCACCGCCTCCGGCTTGCCGACATCGACCGTGTCGTCTTTCAGATAGGCGGCATTGACGTAGTGGATGCCCATGGCGCCCCCGGTGATGCCACTGGCGCACGGGATCGGCGCATAGCCTTCGGCGGTCGCCATCGCCACATTCTCGAAGCGGCCATTGGCTGCCCGCACCTTCTCGTCCAGCGCGCCTGTATCATGGGCATTCGCCCCCGTGGCCGCGATCGACAGGATCGACAAGTTGATGAGATGTTTGGCCCATGGATGGATGTTCATATTCTCTCCTCGTTTTGATGTGCGCGGGAGCAGCCGCTCCTCGCAGCGAAGCCGGACGGCCGGACGTATCGGTGGCTATAGCCGGGTGAAGTCCCAGTAGTGGGGCAGCTCCTCGCGCTCCGGCAGGCCGATGTCGCGCCTCAGATAGTCGCCTTCCGGTGGCCGGCGCCTCCCCGGCAATTGCGCGGAAAGCGCCGACACGATCCGCCACAGGCGGCGGGGCAAGCCCCACGCCCGGCGGCCATCTCCCATGGCAGGTGTCGTGTCGCTGGCCGGCATGTCGGACATGTCGCCGTTGCGCTGGCTGATCGGACTTTCATGGGCGGTAAAAGTAAGGGTCAAGAACCCGTACCTCCGTGATCTTGTCGACAGGCAGGGAGTTCTTCTGGGCAGTGCTGCGGATCGCCTCCGGCGAAGGCGCGTCATAGATGCAGAAGCTCTGCTTCTTGTCGGGCGACACGAAGGACTGCACCCAGGTGACGCCCTTCTCCGCATTGCGCATGATCACTCCGGCCAGTGCATCGGCGCCGGCATCGTTCATCGGCACGCTGAGGCCGTCAGGAAATGTACGTTCAACCACATAGCGGGGCATATCGAGGTTCCCTTTTCCATTGGACACGCTCGAATTGAGCGCGGCTGGACATGATCACGCCCGTCAACGGCGCGCATCGGAACCTTTCCCTATGTTTGGCGGGACGATTCCCCATGTTAACGGCGTTTAGTCCAGGAGCCACACAGCAGATACCGAGCCCGGCTACCCTGGCGGCCGGGCTGGGCTGCGGCGGCCGCAGCCAGGATCACATGAGCCAATGACGATGCTTCTGGAACGGCAGGAACAGCTGGCGCAATTGGACGGCTTGCTGGCGCAGGCAGGTCGCGGCCGCGGTCACGTGGCGGCGTTGTCGGGCGAAGCGGGCGCCGGCAAGTCGGCCCTTGTCGAAGCCTTCATCGGCGAAACCGGTGCGCGGGCCCAGATCTTCCGCAGCGCCTGCGAAGACCTGTCGATTCCCGATCCGCTCGGGCCGCTCTACGACCTTGCACGCGAGGCGCAATGGGCAATGCCGCAGGCGGTCGACGCGCGGCGGGGAGAGCGGCTGCCGCTGTTTTCCGATGCACTGGATGTCTTCGAGGCGAGAACGGGCGCGACCCTTCTGGTGATCGAGGACCTGCACTGGGCCGATGACGCGACGCTCGACTTCGTCCGCTTTCTCGGCCGCCGCATCGCCAACACCCACATCCTGCTGCTGCTGACGGCGCGCACGGACCGCAGCGAGGGCCAGATGCGCGTGCGCCGCGCGCTGGGTGAAATCCCGGCCGCAAGCGTCGCACGCATCGACGTGCCGCTTTTGAGCGAAGCGGCGGTGCTGTCGCTCGCCGGTGCCGCCGGCCGAGACGGCGATGCCATCTACCGGGCGACCGCCGGCAACGCCTTTTTCGTCACCGAACTGTTGAGCTGCGAATGCGAAACGGCGCTGCCGGCCAGCGTGCGCGACGCGGTGCTCGCGCGCGCCGAACGTCTGTCGGCCGGTGCCCGTTCGATGCTTGACGCCGTCTCGGTATTTCCCCGGCGCGCCGACGCCTGGGCCCTGGCGGGCCTGTGCGGCGTGGCCAGCGCCGGCCAGCTGGCGGAATGCGTATCCAACGGTTTGCTGGACGATCTGGGCGACGCCTATGCGTTTCGCCACGAGATCGCCCGCCACGCCATCGAGACCATGCTGACGACCAGCCACCGGCGGGCGTTCAACCAGCGCGCTCTGTCGGCGCTGCTCGAAAGGGGCGACGTCGCCACCGCGCGGCTGGTCCATCACGCGGTGGAGGCACACAATCTTGAGACGGTGCGCGCACTGGCGCCGGTCGCCGCACGCGAGGCCTCCCGGGTTGGCGCTCATCGCGACGCCGCCGGCTATTACGAGGTCGCCTTGCGCCAGGCCGACACCTTGCCCGCGCAAGAGCGCGCCGGGCTTTACGAGCAGTATGCCTTCGAGTGCCATTTGATCGCGCGCATCGACGAGGCCATCAAGGCGCAGGAGCAGGCGCGCGCACTGCGGCAGGCGCTCGGCGATAGTCTGAAGGAAGGCGACAGCCTCAGATGGCTGTCCCGCTTCGCCTATCTCCTGGGCGACCGACAGGCCGCCGACCGGTTCGGCGCCCAGGCGGTCGCGTTGCTGGAGGCCGTTGGGCCCAGTGCCGAACTTGCCATGGCCTATTCCAACCTTTCGCAGCTGGCGATGCTGGCCGAAAGACTGCACGAGGCATTGTCGCTGGGCTCCAGGGCGATAGAGCTCGCCGAACGGTTGAACCGGCCGGATGTCGTCTGCCACGCGCTCAACAATGTCGGCGCCGCCGAGCAGTGGCTGGATCTGGCCAGCAGCCGGCGGCATCTTGCCCGCAGCCTCGAAATCGCGCTGCAGGAGAATTTTCAGGAGCACGCGGCACGCGCCTTCACCAATTGCGCTTGTGGCGGCATGAACCAGCTCGACTACCGCGAGGCTCAATCCTTCCTCGATCGCGGCATCGACTATTGCGTCGAGAACGATCTGGCGACATGGCGCGACTACATGCACGGCGTGCGCGCACAGTTGCGGCTGCGTCAGGGATGCTGGGATGAGGCGGCTTCCGAGGCGCTGGACGTGATCGGCAACGATCAGGCCACGGCCCTGGTGCGCTATCCCGCCTTGGTTGCGCTGGCCAAACTTCGCCTTCGGCGCGGCGACCCGTCGGCCGAGCCGCTTCTGGCGGAGATGAAGCGGTTTCTGGAAAAGGGGACCGAGCTGCAGCGGCTGCTGCCCTACGCGGCGGTGGTTGCCGAACAAGCCTGGCTCGGGCAGGCGGACAAGGAGGAGGCGCTGCGGTTCATCGGGCTTGCCGAAGGTCTGTCACCGACGCGGGCGGTCTTTGCCGAACTGGCCGTCTGGCGGCAGATGCTGGCGCCGGATGTCGATCCCGGAGACACGGCCAGCATGGCCTTGCCGTACAAGATGCTGCTCACCGGTGACTGGCGTGGCGCGGCCTCGGCCTGGGCCGAGCTCGACGCACCTTACGAACGGGCATTGGCGCTTGCCCAGGGCGACGAGGCCGCGCAGCGGATAGCACTGGAGACATTCGAGGCGCTCGGTGCCCGGCCGGTCGCCCAGCACGTGCGCGACATCATGCGCCGAAGCGGCGTCATTCACATCGCCCGTGGCCCGCGCCGCTCCACGCGCGCCAACCGCGCTGGCCTGACAGAGCGCCAGATGGAAGTGCTGCAGCTGATCGAGCGCGGCTTGTCCAACAAGCGCATCGCCGAGCATCTCGCCATTTCGCCCAAAACGGTCGACCACCATGTCTCGGCGGTGCTGGGCAAGCTCGAGGCCGTGTCGCGCGGTGAGGCCACCGCCGCCGCGCGAGACAGCGGGCTGATCTGAGCCGGCAGTTTGATCCGCCGCCCGTCCTACTCGTAGGTCAGAGCCTCAATCATACGTCAAATCCGTCGCCTTGCCGCCGAACACGCGGTAGGCGTAGAACGAATAGAAGATGATCACCGGCAGCACCACCACGGTGCCGGCCAGGATGATGGCCAGGCTTTCGGTCGCCGACGCCGCCTGCCAGATGGTCAGGCGATCGGGCACCACATAGGGATAGAACGACCAGGCAAGGCCGGCAAAGCCGAGCGCGAAGATGGCGGCGAGCGTCAGGAACGGCGTCAGCGAATGGCGGTCGTCGGGCCGCGGCAGGTGGAAGGTCTGCCGCCACAGCCAGAGGAACAGCAGCGCCGACAGGATCGGCAGCGGCGACAGATAGAGCATCCGCGGCCAATCGAACCATTTGGCGAAGATGCGCGGGCTGGCGAAGGGTGTCGCCAGCGACACGGCGGCCATGCCGAGCGCGGTCAGCACCAGCGCCGTGCGCAGCCAGAGCACCGCCTTCTTCTGCAACTCGCCCTCGGTCTTGTAGATCACCCAGGCAGCGCCCATCGCGGCATAAGCCGCGGCAAGACAGAACGCCACCAGCACGCCGAACGCCATGCCGCCCGGCCCGACATCGAGGCCGAGCACATAGACGCCCAGCATGTAGCCCTGCGCCAGCGAGGCGGTGAGCGAGCCCAGGAAGAAGATGCGGTTCCAGCGGTGCTTGCGGCCGGCCGGCACCTTGGCGCGGAAATCGAAGGCGACGCCGCGCAGGATCAGTCCGACCAGCAGCACGAAGACCGGAATGTAGAGCGCGGTGAGGATGACGCCATGCGCCAGCGGAAAGGCGACCAGCAGCAGGCCGACGGCCAGCACCAGCCAGGTCTCGTTGGCGTCCCAGAACGGGCCGATCGCGGCGATCATCGTGTCCTGCTCGGTGTCCTCGGCGGCGGCGAACAGCATGCCGATGCCGAGATCGAAGCCGTCGAGGATGACATAGATCAGAATGGCGAGGCCCATCAGGCCGGCGAAGATGAGGGGGAGCAGGGTTGGCCAGTCGTAGCTCATCTTTTCACTCCCCCGCCGCCGGTTGCGACATGGCCGTCTTCATCACACCCGGCAGCGGCGAGGTGTCGCCATCCTTGGCCGCCTTCAGCGCCAGGTGCACCAGCACGCCGAGATAGGCGATCAGCAAAAGCACGTAGAGGAGAAGGTAGACGGCGAGCGTCAGCGCGACATGGCCGCCTGCCACCGGACCGACGGCGTCGGCGGTCTTCAGCACGCCGGTCACCAGCCAGGGCTGGCGGCCGATCTCGGTCGTGTACCAGCCGGCCAGTGTCGCCAGCCAGCCCGACAGCGCCATCGGCACCATCAGCAGCGCGAGCGGCTTGGGCAGCGAATGCCGGCGCTTGAGGAAGAAGGCGGCCGACCACGAGACGGCGAGCATAA
Source organism: Mesorhizobium sp. B2-3-13 (assembly GCF_006442195.1). NCBI lineage: Bacteria > Pseudomonadati > Pseudomonadota > Alphaproteobacteria > Hyphomicrobiales > Phyllobacteriaceae > Mesorhizobium > Mesorhizobium sp. B2-3-13. Next base: position 138,415 of record NZ_VFVQ01000012.1, on the reverse strand, counting down.
AAAGCCCGGTGCCGACCATGATGCGGAAACTCCAGAAGAGCGGAAAGACCGGCGGGTGGTTGCCCGGAAAATCGTTCAGCCCCGGCACGACACCGTCGATGCTGTGCCGCAGGATAAGACTGGCCCCATCTGGAATCGCGACCTCGAACTTGTTTTCCCTGGCCGCCTCGTCGGGCAGCGCGAACAGCACCAGCGGCACGTTGGGGCCGGTGTTCCAGTTGGCCTCCATGGCGGCGATCTTCTGCGGCTGGTGCTCCAGCGTGTTCAGCCCATGTTGGTCGCCGGCCAGGATCTGGATCGGGATCAGGATGGCGGCGGTGAAGACGCCGGTGCGCAGCGCCTTCCACATCGATTCCGAACGGTCGCCCTTGAGGTAGCGCAGCGCCGACAGGCCAGCGATCAGGAACGACACCGTCAGCCCCGAGGCGAGCAGCATGTGCACCAGACGGTAGGGCATGGACGGGTTGAAGACGATGGCCCACCAGTCGACGGCGTGCGCGACGCCGTCGCGCATTTCGAAACCCGCCGGGGTCTGCATCCAGGAATTGAGCGCGATGATCCAGAAGGCCGATAGGGTGGTGCCGCCGGCGACCAGCACCGTCGCCAGCGTGTGGACGCGGTTGGAAACGCGGCGGAAGCCGAACAGCATAATGCCGAGGAAGGCCGCTTCAAGGAAGAAGGCGGTGAGTATCTCGTAGGCGAGCAGCGGTCCCGCGATGTTGCCGACATGCTGCATATAGCCCGGCCAGTTGGTGCCGAACTGGAAGCTCATGGTGACGCCCGAAACCACGCCCATGGCAAAGGACAGCGCGAATACCTTCACCCAGGTGAAATAGGCGCGCATCCAGGCGGAATCATTGGTCGCGTTGTAGCGAAGCTTGAAGAACAGCAGCACCCAGCCAAGGGCAATGGTGATCGTCGGAAACAGGATATGGAACGAGATATTCGCGCCGAACTGCATGCGCGAGAGAATAAGCGGGTCCATGGCGGGCTCCGGCTGCTATTATTTATTTTGCCGCAATTCCCTAGGGAAAGCGTATGCGCCTTTCCCGGGAAAACCGCTTCACACTTTTCCTGGAATTGCTCCAATACTGGCGAAGGATAAGCCCGAAGCTGGGTCAGGTCAAAGCGGCGTCCCGCCGCGAGGCTGAACGCCACAGGACAATTTGACCGAATAGAAGCCACCCATTTCCAACCGGCCCCCGGCTTCAATGTCGAGAACTGGCAGCAGGGCATTGACTTGCAGTTGCACTGGGCGACAACAGGCCTATATCAAGTCACCTCTTTCAAGCAGCCGTTTTCAGCCATGCCCTCCATTCTTTCCATTTCCGGGGTCTCCAAGACCTACGCCACCGGCTTCACCGCGCTCAAGGAAGTCAGCCTCGACATAGCGCGCGGCGAGATCTTCGCGCTGCTCGGTCCCAACGGCGCCGGCAAGACGACGCTGATCTCGATCGTCTGCGGCATCGTCAACCGCTCGTCGGGCACCGTCACCGTCGACGGCCACGACATCAACAAGGACTATCGCGCCGCGCGCAGCCTGATCGGGCTGGTGCCGCAGGAACTCACCATCGACGCCTTCGAGAGCGTCTGGGCAACCGTCAATTACAGCCGCGGCCTGTTCGGCAGGCCGACCAATCCGGCCTTTGTCGAGAAGGTGCTGCGCGATCTGTCGCTGTGGGACAAGAAGGACGCCAAGGCGATCACGCTTTCGGGCGGCATGAAGCGGCGGCTGATGATCGCCAAGGCGCTGTCGCACGAGCCGCGCGTCCTGTTTCTTGACGAGCCGACCGCCGGCGTCGACGTCGAACTGCGCCAGGACATGTGGGCGATGGTGCGCCGGCTGCGCGAGGATGGCGTCACCATTATCCTCACCACGCACTATATCGAGGAAGCCGAGGCCATGGCCGACCGCGTCGGCGTCATCAACCGCGGCGAGATCATCCTGGTCGAGGACAAGGCCGAACTGATGCTCAAGCTCGGCCGCAAGGAGATGAGGCTGGAGCTGCGCGCGCCACTCGGCAGCGTGCCCGAGGGCCTCTCGAACTACGCGCTCGAACTGTCGCCGGACGGCAACCAGCTCACCTATACCTATGACAACCAGAGCGACCGGCCGGGCGTCGCCTCGCTGATCCGCGATCTCGAGGCGGCCGGTATTCAATTCCGCGATCTCGACACCAAGAACAGTTCGCTCGAAGAGATCTTCGTCAACCTCCTGAGGCAAGAGCCATGAACCCGCGCGCGGCCATGAATCTACGTGCGGTGTGGGCAATCTATCGGGTCGAGATGGCGCGTGCGTTCCGCACCGTGCTGCAGAGCATCATCTCGCCGGTCATCTCGACATCGCTTTATTTCGTCGTCTTCGGCTCGGCCATCGGCTCGCGCATCACCGAGATCGATGGCATCAGCTACGGCGCCTTCATCGTGCCGGGACTGATCATGCTGTCGCTCTTGACGCAGTCGATCTCCAACGCCTCCTTCGCCATCTATTTCCCGAAATTCGTCGGCTCGATCTACGAGCTTCTGTCGGCGCCGGTCTCCTATCTGGAGATCGTCATCGCCTATGTCGGCGGCGCGGCCACCAAGTCGATCATCCTCGGCCTGATCATCCTGGCCACGGCCTCGCTGTTCGTGCCGCTGCACATCGAACATCCGTTCTGGATGCTCGCCTTCCTGATCCTGACGGCGGTGACCTTCAGCCTGTTCGGCTTCATCATCGGCATCTGGGCGAAAAGCTTCGAGCAGCTGCAGTTGGTGCCGCTGCTGATCGTCACCCCGCTGACCTTCCTCGGCGGCAGCTTCTATTCGATCCACATGCTGCCCGGCATCTGGAAGACGATCACGCTGTTCAACCCGGTGGTCTACCTGATCAGCGGTTTCCGCTGGAGTTTCTACGGCAAGGCCGACGTCTCGGTCGGCATCAGCCTCGGCATGACGCTGGTGTTCCTGGCCGTCTGCATCGCGATCGTCGCCTGGATCTTCCAGACCGGCTACCGGCTGCGGAACTGATCGGCTGGGACTTGGTTCCTCTCCCCGCTCCGCGGGGCGAGGAAAGGGCAGATCTCAAATCGCCTTGACCAGCCGCAGCAATCCCAGCATCTCGATGTAGGTCCCCTCGCGAAAGGCGATGTAGACCGGCTCCTCGACGCCGTGGAAGCGGCGCTTGAATGCCGCCTGGCCCTGCAGGTTGAACCTGCGGCGGTTGACCCAGGGCGAATCGTAGGCGCGCTGGAAGGTGTTGCGCCAGAAGTCGCTTTCGGCAAATCCGCTGGGACCCACATCGACGAGCGGCGACAGGCCGAGTGTCACCACCGAAATCCCTTCCTCGCGAAACCGGTCGACGGCGAATTTGGTCAGGCCGATCTCGGCATGCGGCGAGGCATCGATATGCTTGCGCTTGAAGGCGGTGGTGTAGCCGATCACCTTGCCGCCAGCGAACATCGGATCGAAGTCGAGCAGGGCGACCAGGTCGCCATCGGGACCGTGCAGCACGAAACGGCGCATGTCGCTGCCGAGCTGATTGTAAAACGGACGGTTGAGGAAACCCATCTCCCATCGCTTGACGATGCGGTCGCCGCGCCAATTCTGGGAGAGCCGGGAGATCTCGTCGAGGTTGATCGTGCGTTTGTCCTCCTCGAACGAAAAGCCTTTCTTCAGCAGCCAGCGCTCGGAATAGCGCACCGTCTCGTTTCGCTTGCCGGAGAAATCATGGTCGGGCAGCGGCAGGCGGGTATCGATGCCCAGCCGGTTGACCTTGTAGCCGAGGCCGGCAAGGACCTGGGCGGTCTGTTCGCCGATCTGCACGAACCATGGGCCGCCGGCACTCTCGACGAAGCGTCTGATATAATCGGGCCGCTGCGCCGGCGCCGCCACCGGATCGCCGAGCGCGAAATGATGCTTCATCTTGGTGCCGAAGGCGATGTAGCCGTCGGCGTCGCCAAAATAGGAAAGTTTGTGCTGCACGGCGGTGGAATAGGCGAGCGAGAAGTCGCCATGGCGGCGAACCAGCGCCAGCCGCTCGACATGCGCCAGCGCCTGGCGCTCGACCTTGGGCGAGGCCCGCTCGAGGATGTTGTCGAAATAGATCCGCAAGGAGGGCATGGTCGAGATTCCGCGTGCCGTTTGTGGCGCGACGTGCCGGTCGACACGCAAGACGCGCCACGGCGTCTTGATTTCTCGCGGGTAGCCGAAATCGATTGCCGGTTTCGAATGCCCACGTCTGTGACGAGATCCCCAGCCCCCGGACCTCGAATCAATCACTTTGCCGCGACCTGATTATCGCCGATGCCGCCGATATGCCATATAGGGCTGGATGTATTCGGACAGAAGCGGGTAATCCGCTCCTGTCGTTGTTTTGGCCGCGGTACCGCGACCGGCAGTTTCCACCGGGCGGTGGAATGCTCCGGAGCGAGATCGCGCCTCGGCGCGGGGCCTTCGAAGATCGGCATCGAGTTGCCGTTCGGGACCTGCACGCGATCAAACTGTTACAACGGCCTGCGAGCCTTTCGGGGTTGCCGCAAGGGCGAACGGGATTCGAGAGTGAATGGCTGATACGACACCCGGGACGATGATGGAGCAGATAGTAGCGATCGAGCCGGCGATCGTCATTGGCGCCGGCGTCGCCGGGCTGGCTGTCGCGCGGGCTTTGATGAAGGCCGGCGTGGCGACGGCGGTCCTCGAGAAGGAAAGCCGGCTCGCCGAGCCCTGGCGCCGGCGCCACGAGCAGCTGCACCTCAACACCCACCGCGATCTCTCGGCGCTGCCCGGCCTTGCCTATCCCAAGGGGACCCCCGCCTTTCCGCACCGGGATGTCGTCATCCGCCATATGAACGATTTCCATGAGGCGAACCGTTTGCCGGTCGAGTTTGGCGTTTCCGCCGAGGCCATCATGTTCGCGGGCGACCACTGGATCGTGCGCACCAGCGCCGGCTCGCGCCTGGCGCGTCACGTCGTTGTCGCCACCGGCCGCGACAGGGAGCCCTACACGCCGCAATGGAAGGGCATGCGGGCGTTCGCGGGCCGCATCATCCATTCGGCGGATTTTGGCGACGCCCGGGCCTATGCAGGCAAGAAGGTCCTGGTCGTCGGCGCCGGCAATTCGGGCTTCGACGCCCTCAATCACCTGGCGGGCGTCGACACCGCCGCTGTCTGGCTGTCGGCTCGCAACGGTCCCGCCCTTTTGCCCAAGCGCGTCGGCAAGATCGCCGTACACCGCCTCTCGCCGCTCATGGCTCGCTTGCCGCTGCGCGTCGCCGATGCGGTTATGGCGGTGACGCAGCGCCTGGTTTTCGGCGATCTCACAAAATTCGGCATGCCGCCGGCACCCGCCGGCGGCGCCAGCCGCCTGACTTCGGACTATACCGCGATCGCCGCGGACGACGGCGCCGTCGATGCCATCAAATCGGGCAGGATCGTGGTCGTGCCGGCGATACGGGAGTTCACCCGCGATGGCGTCATCCTGGCCAATGGCAGCATGGTTGCTCCCGACATCGTCATAGCCGCGACGGGCTACCGTACCGGGCTGGAGCGCATGGTGGGCGATCTCGGCGTGCTCAACGAAAAGGGCGTTCCGCTCTTCAACGGCGGCCAGGCCGACCCGAAATGGCCCGGCCTGTGGTTCACCGGCATGCGGCCGAGCATCCGCGGCTGCTTCGCCAATGCCGCCATATTGGCCAGGGCGATAGCTGGGCGGATCGCCGGTCCCGGTCAACCGGGCACCTCACGCTGATTTCGGCTCCAGCCGCCGGAAACCGACAGCCTCGGTCAGCATCTCCTCGTCGACCATGCCGGCATTGTAGAGGGCGAGCAAGGTGAGAGCCAATTCACGCGCCTTGGCGGATTCGGGATGCGCTTCGCGTCGGCGGCAGGCCTCATCGAAGACACGTTGCAAGGTGGCCACTTCGTCAGGTTTGAGCAGGCCACGGTCGTAGATCGACTTGGGCATGGCGATGATCTCCTGGTCGCGATCTAGGGCGCCACGTGTAAATTGCCAATCTTTCCCGAGGCTTGAAGACAGTGCCACACAAAAAGAGGGGCTTCGGATGCCCGGAGCCTCTCTCGTTTGTCTCGCCCGACGTCAGATGGCGATCTTGCCGCCGCCCTGTTTGGTGATCGCCACGACCGCCGGCCGCACCGGCATGTCCGGCTTGAAATCGGGCCAGCGGGTCGACGGGTCCTCGTAGTAGGAGGGCCGGCCGAACGCATCCCAGTCCTCGCCGCCGTCACCCGGATGCTGGACGGCGACGAAAGCGGTCTGGTCGTCCGGCGCGAACAGCGGGCCGCACATTTCGGCGCCGATCGGCACCCGGAAGAACAGTTTCGAGGTCGCCCGCGCCGATCCTTCCGTGTCCACCGCCCACAGGCCGTCGGTGCGGCCGGTGGCCTTCGGGCCCTGGCCGTCGGTGGCGACCCACAGGCGCCCGGCCGAATCGATCGCGCAATTGTCGGGCATGCCGAACCAGCCATGGGCCGTCGTCGCGGTGGAGAAGGTGGCGCCGACATCGGCCACCGCCGGATCGCCGCATTTCAGCAGCACTTCCCACTTGCCCTTCGTGGCGGCGAAATCGCCGCCGTCCTCGACGATCTCGATGATGTGGCCGAAGGCATTCCCGGCGCGCGGGTTGGCGGCGTCGACCTGATCGGCCTTGCGCTTGGAATTGTTGGTCAGCATGACATAGACCTTGCCGTTGCCGGCATTGGGCTGGATGTCTTCCGGCCGGTCCATCTTGGTGGCGCCAAGCAGGTCGGCGGCGCGGCGCGTCTCGATCAGCACGTCGGCCTGGCCGGCAAAACCGTTTTCCGCCGTCAGCGGACCCTGCCCGAACACGATCGGCATCCATTCGACCGAGCCGTCCTCGGCGAATTTGGCGACATGCAGCGTGCCGTCGTCGAGCAGGTCCTTGTTGGCCGCGCGGTCGCCGGCGTTGAACATGCCCTTGGTGACGAACTTGTAGACATAGTCGAAGCGCTCGTCGTCGCCGAGATAGAAGACGACGCGGCCGTCCTTGGCGACGATCGATTCTGCACCCTCATGCTTGAAACGGCCCATGGCAGTACGCTTGCGCGGTACCGAATTCGGGTCGTTGACATCGACCTCGACGATCCAGCCGAAGCGGTTGGGCTCGTTCGGCTCCTTGGCGAGGTTGAAGCGGTCATAATGCGCGCCCCATTCATAGGCGCCTTCCGGTATGCCGAGGCGCTTGTAGTTGGCGGCTTCCTTGTGGCCCTCCGGCAGCTCGCCGGAGAAATAGCCGTGGATGTTCTCCTCGGCCATAACATAGGTGCCCCAGGGCGTGACGCCGCCGGCGCAGTTGTTGATCGTGCCGAAGACTTTCGTTCCGGACGGATCGGCATTGGTCTTGACGCGGTCATGGCCGGCGACCGGGCCGGACAGCGCCATCTCGGTGTTGGAGGTGATGCGGCGGTTGAGCTTGCCGTCACGCACCACCTGCCATTTGCCGCCGTCCTTGCGGATCTCGACGATGGTGCCGCCATGGGCGGCCATCTCGACATCGACCTGCTCCTTCGAGAGCGGCGCCACCTCGGCCGACTTCTTGCCGTCCTTCTCGACGATCTTGACGATGCCCGGGAACATCAGATGCGGGTTGGTGTATTCGTGGTTCACGACCAGCAGGCCGTGTTCCGCCGAGCCGTCGATCGCGACATAGCCGACATAGTCGTTGTTATAGCCGAACTGCCTGGCCTGGGCTTGCGCCGACTGCCTGGTCGGGTCGAATTCCGGCGAATCGGCAAACAGCGGATCGCCCCAGCGCAACAACACGTCGGCGTCGTAGCCCGGCGCGACATGGTGCTTGTCGTCGGTACCGGCCTCCAGCTCGTCGAATGTGAAGGCGGAGCCTTCCGCGGCGCGAGCATCGTCGGCGGCGATCATCGCCAGCGGGCTGACGGTGGCGGCGATCGCCGAGACGGCAAGCGAACCCTTGAGGAAGCCACGGCGCGAGAACCGCGCGGCGATAATCTCGCCCATCGTGCGGTTTTCGCTGGGATTGTTGGCTGGGCCTTCGTTTTCCTCGAGCAGGCTGGTGCGGAATCGGGCATCAGTGGAGCGATGTTCGGTCATGGGAGCCTCTGGCTGGATTTGGCTGGATTTTGTTGCCTGTTCGACCGCCTTACAGTCGACCGATCACATTTTCGTGACATCGTATGCGTGCTGCCGCTCCCTCACGATACCGGTTTTCACGCCGGGGCCTTGGGACTTTAGTCCAATCTTGCGCCTGCAAAGGTCCTGGGGGACAAACGCAACGGTCGGAGGCTGCTTTCGGTCACCACGTCTTTCGGCGATGTTGGTTGCACTGCAACGTTGGGGTGAGCGCGCCGGCTCAATCGACGGAGATCAGTATGCACGGATCGATTACGGCCCGTTGTTGTCGCCTGGCTCTGAGATCGGCGGCGCTTCTGGCGCTGACCGTCGCTCCCTATGGAATTGCCTTCCATGGATTCGTGCCTGGAATCGATGCCGCGACCGCACATGCCAAGGGTGGCGGAGACGGTGGCAATGGTGGCGGCAACGGCGGTAATGGCGGCAATGGTGGCAACGGTGGTGGCAGCGGGAATAGTGGGAATAGCGGGAACAGTAACGGGAATAGCGGCAGCGGGAACAACGGAAATGGCAAGGGCCAGCGCGACAAGAGCAGCGACAAGGGCAGCCATGTCAACGCCACCACCGGCGACGAGGTCGACGTGGACGGCAACAAGATTACAGTTCAGCACCCCGACGGTATGACGGAAAACATCGAGAACGGCCGTTTCAGGATGAAGGATGCGCTCGGCCGCACCATCATCGACCGCCCGGCCACACCGGCCGATGTCAGCCGTCTCAAGGCGCTGTGAATTTCGGCCCTGTGAATTCGGCCTTATGAATTTCGGCCTTGTGAAGCTGGTCAACAGGCAACGACCAGTTTCACACGTCACCTCCGCCGCCCCCCGGCGGAGGTGACCTCCTTTGCGCGGCGTTCCAAATGCTCCGAGGGCGTATTCCAGGAAAAAACGGTTTTCCCGCGAAAAGCGCGCAGCGCTTTCTCCTGGCGGAATTACGTATTTCGACAAAGGTGGCATATACCACTAAATCGATCAATCGGCTTGCCGGCAAACCGAGAGGCCATGCCTGCGATGCCTCGGCTAGGTCGAAGCAACAATTTGAGATAGAAGGAACAGGATTATGAGTGGACAGACAAAACAAGCAGACGCTGAACCGCTCTATGAGCGGTCCGCCTCGCGGTCGCGAAACTCGCGCATCATGAGGGCTGCTTCCGTGCGGTTTCGCACGCTGAGTTTCGACAGCACCCCCGTCATGTGGTGCTTCACGGTCTTCTCCTGCAGTTCCAGGCGCAAGGCAACTTCCTTGTTGCTCAGTCCCTCCGCCACCAGCCGCAGGATTTCGGTCTGCCGGCCGGTGAGTTGCCGCAGCCGGTCCGCCACGCCGTTGGCAGGCTGCAGGGACTGCACATCGGAAAGCAGCCGGGCCGACAACATCGGTGAAAGATAGCTTTCGCCAGCCGCCACGTTGCGCAGGATATCGGCAAGCGAGCGCGACCCAACGCCTTTGAGGACATAGCCGCGCACGCCAGCATTCAGGGCCTTGGTGACATCGCCATTGGCCTCTGAAACGGTCAATAGGACGATCTTCTGGGCGGGATGGTCGGCAAGGATGCTTGCAACCGCGGCCAGGCCGCCGCCCGGCATCGAAATATCGAGCAGCAATATGTCGGGCTGCATGGTCGAGACGATGCGTTCCGCGTCCTGCGCGGTCGCACCTTCTCCGGCTATCTCGAAGCCTCCGATCTCCGACAGGCTGCGGGTCACGCCTTCGCGGAACAGCGGATGGTCGTCGACAATGGCGATGCGAATGGCGTCCATTATGCTTGCTCCTCGACTGAAAGACGGATCACCAGCTTTGTGCCTTTCGGCCCGGTCAGGGTTTCGAACTGTCCGCCGATGCTTTCAACGCGCTCCCTGAGGCCGGCCAGCCCCAACCCCTCGGCCCGCGCCGGATCGAAGCCCGGCCCGCCATCCGACACCTCAACGAAAAGCCTGCCGTTTTTCATTCCTGCATGCACCGCCTGATCCTTGCCCCGCCCGTGGCGGTAGGCATTGTTCAGCCCCTCCTGCACGAAGCGATAGATGCTGATCTTCTCAGAAGCGCCGGGTTCGGGCAAATGTCCGGGCAGGGTGAGCCTCACCGACGTGCCCGTCCGGTGCTCATGTTCCTCGACGGCCAGCCGCAACACGTCCGCGGCCGCCGCCGTTTCTATCTGCGGCAGCACCAGGCCGGTGCAGATGCCGCGTATTTCGCGCATCGCGTCCTCCAGCGTCTTGCGGATCATGGCGACCTCGGTCGAGCGGCCTTCGCTGCTATGGCCGTCGCCGGTGAACACCGGACTGTCCATGCGCAGCGCCGCCAGGGCCACGAGCTGGGCCGGGCCGTCATGCAGGTCGGCGCCGATCCGGCGCAGGTATCTTTCGTTGAGTGCGGTGGCGCGGCGGGACGCCCGCTGCACGCGTTGCCGCAAGGCGCTGTTCTGCGTCACCAGTCCTTGCAGCTCCGATACCTGGCGGCGCAGCGCCCCGCGCTGGTCGTCGATGGTGCGGCTGGCGCGCAGGACGATGCTCGACAGAAGCAGGAATGCCGTCAAGGTGGTGCCGGCCACCACCAGCCAGCTCGACAGCAGGGCGGAAGCCAGGGTGGCTTTGAAATCGCTGGCGATCTCGTAGAATTCGGTGACGGCGACCACGTCGCCGGACCAGGGTTCGCGCACGGGATTGTAGATCTCGAGCAACGGCACGCCCGCGGCCCGCTCCTTCTCTTCGTTCTCGTCGAACGTATCGAACTGGGCAACGACACTGCCCTGGAAGGCGGAACGCAGATTTTTGTTCAGGTCGAAGCGGCGGCCGATCAAATCCGCGTCCTTCGCGTAGAGCACCGTGCCGTCGCGACGCCAGAGCCTGAACGATGCCAGGCGTTTGCCGAGAGCGCCCTGGCCGAGCGTCTCGTCGAGCGCCTGTTTGACGGATGCGCTAAGCTCCTCGCTCTTGCGCAGGTCGGGCAGTAGCGGCGCAATCACGCTGTCGACATAAAGGGCCGTCGTGGCAGCCGAATTGCGAGTGATGCCGTCCCGGATCTGCGTCGTCACCCAGGTCCCTACGACCAGCATGACGACCAGAAGCCCAAAGCCGCCGGCAACGACGAATTGCAGGGCAAGGGAAAGCTCGCTCCAGCGCCGCGCCAAGTTCTGAAGAATACGAATCATGGTCCCCTGACCGCCCTTCTATCGACATGCCGGGCGATTCCAGCACATTGAGCTTCAGTCTCGCCGTTGCCAAGACCTTCGTTGGAGACGACGTCGCTTGACGTCCCGACGCGCTTCGGAAACATGGTCCGCGACATCAGGCGAAAGCCGCTTCGAGGGGGACGGACGTTGAGTTTTTCGGGACTGCTGCAGCTTGGCCTTTCGACGGTGATCTTCCTGTTGGCGGCGACCGCCGCCAAGCAATGGGGCCTGGCACCGAGCCTGGGCAAGATCCTGCTGACGCTCGCGCTCTATTCGCTGGGCAATCTGATCATGCTGCGGCTGATCCGCGAGTTCGGCATGTCGGTGTCTTTCAGCCTCTCGGCGGTGATCCAGCTGGTCTCGGTCAACGTCGTGGCGCTGGTGTTCTTCGGCGAGCGCGTCAACGCGCTGCAGGCCGCCGGCATCGCGCTGGCGATCGCCGCCGTGGCGCTGATCACCCTTGGACCCTATCTGCAAGGGCGGTTGTAACGGTGCCGATGAAGAACGCTGCGAAAGCTATGCTCAACCGGGTCGAATTCCCGGTGCTGCTGGCCGGCCTGGTCATCGCCGGTGGGCTGTGGGCGTTCGAGGAATTGATGGAGGTGGCACGGGCCACCACGCCGCACGCCTTCGATACCGAAATCCTGCTTGCCTTCCGCCAGCCGGGCCAGCCCGGCGTTCCCATCGGCTCGCCATGGCTGGAAGGGGCGATGCGCGACATCACCAGCCTTGGCAGTACCAGCGTGCTGGTGCTGATCACCACGGCGACGATCATCTATCTGCTGTTGATCCGCCGCCCGGCGACGGCGCTTCTCATCTTCGTTGCGGTAGCGGGCGGTCAAGTGCTGTCGAGCCTGCTGAAAGTCGGCGTCGACCGGCCACGCCCGGAACTGGTTTCGCATCTGGTCAACGAGACCTCGCTTTCCTTCCCGAGCGGCCATGCCATGCTGTCGGCGGTGACCTATCTCACGCTCGGTTCGCTCGCGGCGCGCTTCCTGCCGGGCCGGACGACCAAGGTCTATATCTTGTTCCTGGCGGTTCTGACGACGGTGCTGGTCGGCGTCAGCCGTATCTATCTCGGCGTCCACTGGCCGTCGGACGTGCTGGCGGGCTGGTGCGCCGGCTTCGCCTGGGCGATGCTATGCTGGTTGGTGGCGAGGCTTCTGCAACGGCGCCAGGCGGTGAGCGACGACGCCTGACCTCGCTGTCAGATCAATCTGTTGATGAGGTGCCCACCACAGCCCGCCAGCGCCAAAAACATCGACAGCAAGCACGCCGATGTCATCAAAGTCTTGAAAATGGTCAACCGCGTCTACCCCTCCCGGATGCACGCCACCCTAGCTTGAAATTCTCGCGCAGTATCGAAGAAAATGGGCAATCAGGCGACAACGATTATGTCTAACACATTTACAATGATGCTTGAAACATCACAATGATGGTATTACACATTATCTCCGCAGACTCAGACATGGGTTCCGGCCGATGATCACTGCCGCGCAAATGCGTGCCGCAAGGGCGTTGGCCGGCATCGACCAGAAGACGCTCGCCGAGCGCGCCGGCGTCTCGCTTCCGACCATCCAGCGCATGGAAGCGAGCGACGGCGTGGTCAGGGGCGTGGTCGATACGCTGATGAAGGTCATCCAGGCTCTCGATGGTGCCGGGGTGGAACTGATCGGCGAGAACCAGCCCAGCGAGCGCGGCGGCAGGGGCGTGCGTCTCAAGCCCGTCGTGCCGCCGGATCCCTAGGCTGAGCCGGCATAAGTCGCGACGGCGACCGCCGACAGTCCTGCCGACGATCCCGCCGCCTTTGCAGGTGCGGAAGGCAGCCCATGGATCAAGCGCGTCAGGCAGTGCATCAACCGGCCCATCAGCCGGTGAAGCCGACATTTTCCGAATTGTTCACGCCGAAGCTGGCGACAGTCTGGCGGGAGGGCTACCACCTGCCGCAATTCAAGGCCGACTTCATGTCCGGCCTGACCGTCGCCATCGTCGCGCTGCCGCTGTCGATGGCAATCGCGATCGCGTCGGGCGTGACGCCGGAACGCGGCCTCTACACCTCCATCGTCGGCGGCTTCATCATCTCGGCCTTGGGCGGCAGCCGCTTCCAGATCGGCGGCCCGGCCGGCGCCTTCATCGTGCTGGTGGCGGCAACGGTCGCGCGGGTCGGCGTCGATGGCCTGCTGCTGGCGACGATGATGGCGGGCTTCTTCCTGCTTGCGATCGGGTACCTCCGCCTCGGCACCTACATCAAATTCATTCCCTATCCGGTGACCGTCGGCTTCACCGCCGGCATTGCCGTCATCATCTTCTCCGGCCAGATCGTCGAACTGTTCGGGCTGACCCTGCCGGGCAGGGAACCCGGACCGTTCGTGCCCAAGTTGATCGCGCTTGGCGAAGCGGCCGGCACGATCAACCCCGCCGCGACCTTGGTGGCGGTGCTGACCATCGCAACCATCGTTTTCCTGAAGCGCTGGCGGCCGAAATGGCCTTCCATGCTGATCGCCATCGGGCTAGCCTCGCTCGTCGTGGCGCTGTTTGCGCTGCCGGCCGAGACGATCGGCACGCGCTACGGCGGCATCCCGCGCAGCCTGCAATGGCCTGGCCTGCCACCGGTCAGCTTCGGCAGGATGCTCGACGTCTTGCCGGACGCGATCGCCTTCGCGCTGCTCGGCGCCATCGAATCGCTGCTGTCGGCCGTTGTCGCCGACGGCATGACTGGCCGGCGGCACCGCTCGAATTGCGAGCTGGTGGCGCAAGGCTTCGCCAACATCGCGTCCGCCCTGTTCGGCGGCATCTGCGCCACCGGCACCATCGCCCGCACTGCCACCAACGTGCGGGCCGGCGCGCACGGCCCGGTTTCGGGCATCGTCCATTCGGCCATCCTGCTGGTGCTGATGCTGGTGGCGGCGCCGTTAGCCAGCTACATCCCGCTCTCGGCCCTTGCCGGCGTGCTGGCGGTGGTCTGCTGGAACATGTTCGAGAAACAGGCCTTCGCCACGCTGCTCAGGGCGTCGCGCGGCGATGCGCTGGTGCTGCTGGCGACCTTCCTGATCGTCGTCTTCCGCGATTTGACCGAAGGCATCGTCGTCGGCTTCGCGCTCGGCTCGATCCTGTTCATCGACCGCATGGCGAAGTCCGTCGCCGTCGAGGCGGATCTGGCGCAGGACGATGTCGCCGACAGCGTCGACGGCGCCCGTGCCTATGATTCCAGCGAGGCCGCCGACGCCGACACCGTCGTCTACCGGATCTCGGGCGCCTTCTTCTTCGGCGCCGCGTCCACCGTCGGCAGCGTGCTCGACCGCATCGCCGACCAGCGCCGCAACTTCATCCTCGACTGTTCGGCCGTGCCGCTTTTTGATTCGACGGCGGCCAATGTCATCGAAAGCGCGGCTCGCAAGGCGAGGCGCGCCGGCGTGCGCTTCATCATTTCGGGCGCCTCGCCGCGGATACGGCGCATGCTGATCAACCACGGCGTCAAGCGGCCGCTGGTGACCTATGCCGCTTCGATCCGCGACGCTCGGGCGCAGCTGGCGGGAAAACAAGAGGTGGAGCAGCCGTCCCTCACCGGTTGAGCGATGCCGGGCCGCTGACGAACGGGCTTCCCACGAGATAAAATCGCAGCAGGCGCTCCGAGTCCTTCGAAATGCCGATCCTGATGCTCTGCCCGATCGCGCCGGTTTCAGTGCCATCCCGAGCGAGCCATAGCGGGCCTTCCCGGCAAAGGTCGAGCCCGTCGAGCGATCGATCGATCCGCAATGCCGCGGCCAGCCGTCCCGGCCCGCGCGCCAGGTCGCGCAGGCGCTCGACGCCACGGTTCAGCCGCATGATCGCGATGCCTTCCAGCGGCTCCAGCGCCCGGATCAGCACGCCGGTCCCGGTGCCTTGCGTGTCGCCCGAAACGTTCAGCATGAACGAGATGCCATAGGCGAGATAGACATAGGCGTGCCCGCGCTCGAGAAACAGCGACCGGTTGCGCGGCGTCATTCCCCGAAAGCCATGCCCGGCGGCATCGCCGACGACATAGGCCTCGGTCTCGACGATGCGGCCGCTGACCCTGCCTTCAGGCAAGTCACGCACCACCAGCTTGCCGATGAGATAGCGGGCGAGGGCGGCCGTATCGTCGGGCAGTTCTTCTCGCGCGAGGGGCGGATGATCGTCGCTGTGGCTCACGATATCCGCTCGACCCATTGCGCGCGCGAAGGTCCGGGTTCGAACGGATCGCCGAAATACTGGGTCTCGCGGGCCACCTTGCCGTCGAGGAACTCCATGATGCTGACGGTATAGGATGGCCGGCCGTCATAGGTCAGGACATATTCGGTGACCCAGAGGTCACCGGTGCCGGTGATGCGGCGCACGGTGAAGCGCTTGCGGTTCGGCTGCGCGGCGCGCGATGACTTGATCTTGCGCCGCCCATTTATGCGCTCGCCCGATTGCGGATAGTCGAGCACCGCATCCTCCCGGTAGATCTGGTGCTCCATCTCGAAGTCGCTGGCGTCGGAGGCGGCCCAGTGGCGATCCAGGGCCGCTCTGATCTCCCGGTCGTCCATGGCAAACCTCCTTGACCATCGCCGTGTGAACCGTCCTACCACGGTCCATCCACGGCTGTCAGCGAAGGTCGCGCGGATCGGCGTCGGGACGCCGGCTCTCAGTCGAGCTTCAGCGCCGCCACTTCGCCCTCGTTCATCAGCGGCACATAGAGGATCGACTTGCCGTCGGTACCGATGTCGGCGCTGCCGGGCTTGAACCGCGCCACCGCTTCCGGCGTGCCGCCGGTCCTGTATCGGTAGAGCGTGCCGGCCATGTAGGCGGTGGCATAGATGGTGTCGCCAATGGCGACGACGCCGTCGAGATCGGCGAACCTTTGGGCGCCCGCCAACGGCGTCACCGCCTTGCTGGCGAGGTCGACCGCCAGCAGCCCGCCCGGCTCGGCGGTGCTGAAGTCGGCCTTGATGCCCTTACCCCATGAGGCGACGATCAGCCTGGTGCCATCGGCGAAGACGCCGTTGGGCGAAGCGAGCAACGCATCCTTCACGAACAGCTCCGGCCTGTCGCCATCGATGCGATAGATCGTGTCGGCCAGCATGTCGGTGACATAGACCTTGCCGGACTGGTCCGATGTCATGTCGTTCAGGAAGACCGCCTTCGGCACGGCGATGCTTGCGATGAGCTTGCCGCTGGCGAGGTCGACGACACGGACCTTGGTGATGTCGGCGACATAGAGCTTGCCGCCCGATATCGCCATGCCCTTGGGCGCGTCCATACCGTCGGTCCAGTGTTGCGTTACGACCTTGCCGTCGAGGGACAGCACGCTGAGATAACCATTGCCGTCGGCGTCGCCCGGATTGCCGACGATGTTGGAAACGATGATGCGGTTATTGGCGGCGTCGAACAGCGCCGATTCCGGCTGCTCGAGGCCCCTTGCGCGCCAGAGCTCGCCGGCCTGGGCGGGAGCCGCGATGCCGATGGCGGCGATGAAGGCTGAGGTGATGAGGCGTTTCATGTCCGGTCTCCTGTGATGATGGCGTAGACCTATGGTTTTCGATACTTTTCCGGAAGAGCGATTGGCCCTAGTATCGAATATCGATACGAAACTGCCGGAATGAGGTGCATGCTATGAACGGCCCGATCTTCGAGGCGCTGAAACGGACACTGAAGGCGAAGGGGGTCACCTATCGCGAGCTTGGCGAGCGGATGGGCGTTTCCGAGCCGACGGTGAAGCGCATCTTCCACGAGAAGAACTGCAAGCTCGACCGGCTGGTGGAGATCTGCGCCGCCGCCGGCGTCGAGCTGGAAAACGTGCTCGGCTCGATGAACCGGGGGCCGGGGCCGGTCAACCACATCGCGCCGGAGATCGAGCGCAGGCTCGCCGGCCGGCCGGCGCTGCTCTTCGTCTTCGTCATGCTGTCGGAAAAGTTCACGCCGCAAGGCGTCATGCGCTCGCAGGGACTGAGCGAGGCCTCGATGTTCCTCTATCTGCGCGACCTCGAGGAACTCGGCCTGATCGCGCTCGGTCGTGGCCTGTCGGCGAAATTGCTGGTCGAAACGCCCATCCAGTGGAATTTCGAGGGGCCGCTCAGGCCGCTGTTCGAGATGACCAACAAGAATTTCATCGGCTGGGCGATCACCCATCTCGAGCGGGAGGCGACCTTCGTGAGCTTCTCCAGGCGGATGCGGCCGGAGACGGCGGAGATGGTGCGGCGCGAGGCGGAGGAGCTTGCCGACCGCGCGAAACTGCTGGCCCATCACGACCAGCACACCACGCCCGAGAACGGACTGGTAGGCTACAAATGGACGTTTGCCTTTGGCGCGACGCCGTTCGAGGCGATCATGCCGATTGGCCCACACCCGCGCGACGCCGGCGCGCGGATGAAGGATCAGGCGTCCGAGGCAAAAAGGCGACCGCCGCTACCCGCTTAGCGCAATGGCGATCGGCGAAGTCTTCCGCCGTCAACCGGCCGCGGCGGCCAGATCGTCGGCGGGCGAGGCGCCGGCGAGATCGTCGCGGGCCTTGCGGGCAAGCCTCTTCGTCGAGCGCTTCGGGCTGTCGCCGAACAGTTCGGCCGCGTCGGCAAGGCACGCCTTCCTCAGGCTCTTTTCCGAGCGCTTGAGCAGCTTGCCGATAAGTTTCGTGTCCTCGGGCGGCCCAAGCGGCTCGCTGTCCGCCTCGAGCAGCGCGCGCATGACGAACACGTCATGCAGTTCGCCGAGCTGCTCGCCCAGTTCATCGACAGCCTTGCGCCGCGCCTTGATCGGGGTCGGCCACAGCCTGCCCAGCAGCGACAGGTGCATGCCATGCGTCTTGGCCGCCTTGCGCAGGTCGTGGAAATCGTCGGCCTTGCCGTGGGCGCCGGCCCTGTCGAGCGCCTTCCTGGCACGGCGCAAGGTGACGCGGGCGCCCTCGGCGAGCACGTCTGCGGCCTGTTCCGGCTGGTCGGGCAAGGCAAGGGCTTCGATGCGCTTCATGCCGTCTTCGCACGCGGCGGTCGCCGCGCCGATCGCCGCCTGCAGCCCGGCGCCTTCGTGCAAATCATGCTGGCGCGCGATCAGCCTGTCGCGCACGGCATCGAGCCCGCCATCGGCGCTCTCCTTCGCGAAACGCGCCGCCAGCCGGTCGATGGTCTCGATCAGCGCCGTCGCCTCACGCGGGCCGGCTAGCAGCGCCGCCACGTTGCGGTAGCACTGATTCTCGATCGCGCAGAATGTTTCGTCTCCGGGACGAACGAGGCGCAGCAAGGCA
Organism: Mesorhizobium sp. B2-3-13; assembly: GCF_006442195.1. NCBI lineage: Bacteria > Pseudomonadati > Pseudomonadota > Alphaproteobacteria > Hyphomicrobiales > Phyllobacteriaceae > Mesorhizobium > Mesorhizobium sp. B2-3-13. The sequence continues at coordinate 119,890 of NZ_VFVQ01000012.1, read as the reverse complement.
CGCGCGCTCTTCAGCCGCTTGCGGCACTTGTGCAGGCCCTGTTCCGGCCGGGCGCGTGCCGCATCCAGATGCAACAGGGCCTTGCCGATCTCCTCGGCAAGGATGCGTCTGACCTCGCCGGTCAGCGGCATGCGCGGGTCTATGCGAAAGCTCATGCGGCGATCTCCGGTATCCCCCCGAGGGCGAGCGACGCGTTGTAGAACTTCTGATCGCCGGTGACTTCATGGCCGAGCCAGTCCGGCAGCATTTCATCCGGAACGTCTTGCGGAGTCTCGAGTTCGGCCACCACAAGTCCCGCCAGTGCACCGCCAAAGACATCGACTTCATAGAGATAGCCGCGATGCCTAACATGGTGACGTGTCTTCTCGATGACACGTCCGATGGCGAAGTCCAGCATCTCCACCGCCTCCGCGAGCGGGATCGGATATTCGAATTCGTCGCGCTCGCGCGCGCTGCTGCCGAATTTGAGCGTCAGCTTGGCCGAGGCTCCGTCGCTGATGCGGATGCGGACGGTTCGTCCGGGTGCCATGGCGAGATAGAACTGGAGAATGCGGATATCCGCTTCCACCAGATCCCGCCATGCTGTGCTGGAGACCAGGAACTTACGCTCGACTTCCTTGCCCATGGCCGCGCACTAAAGCGTTTGCCGCGCGCGATGGCAAGACGGAGCGCGCGGAAGTTGACTTTAATCAATCGATTGATTAAAGTCTTCGACATGATCAAATCGCCAGATGCCAAGACGCCCCGCCGTGAGACATCCCCTGCAGAGCTGACGCGCGCCGCGCTCGTCCGGGCGGCGCTGAAACTGTTCGGGCGGCAAGGCTTCGACGGCACCTCGACGCGCGAGATCGCGGCCGAGGCGGGGGCCAATATCGGCTCGATCGCCTATCATTTCGGCGGCAAGGAAGGTCTTCGCGCAGCTGCCGCCGACTTTATCGTCGAGACCATTCAGGCCGTCGCCGGTGAGGCGCTCAATGAACAGGCCGCGACGGCTGGCGATCCGGAGGCGGCGCGCGCGCAGCTCTTCGCGGCCCTGGAACGGATGGTCGGCTTTGTCGTTGCCAGTCCGCAGGCCGGAGAGATCGTGCAGTTCGTGCTGCGCGAGCTGTCGTATCCGACGGCGGCGCTCGACCGCATCTATGAAGGCGTCTTCGATCCGGCGCATCGTCGTTTGTGTCTGCTCTGGGAGCAGGCCACCGGCGAGCCGGCCGAGAGCGAACGCACCCGGCTCACCGTGTTCACGTTGATCGGCCAGGTCATCTATTTCCGCATCGGCCGCGAGGCGGTGATGCGCCGCATGGGCTGGCACGAAATCGGTGCCGCCGAGGCCGCCAAGGTGGTGGCGGTCACCACGGACAACCTCGGCGCCATACTGGCCGCCCGAAAGAGGCAGGGATGAAGGGATCAAGACAATGAGCATTTTGTGTTCGCTGCCGCTCGCTGCCCAACTGTTCGCTGCCTGCGCCCCGGCGGCACCGCTCGCCGTCGGCTATGTCGAGGGCGATTATGTGCTCCTGGCGCCGATCGAAGTGGCGCAGGTCGAGACGGTGACCGTGAAGCGCGGCGATCGCGTCACGCCGGGAGCCACCGTGGTGACACTCGAAAATGCCGACGCCAAGATCGCGGTGGCGCAAGCGCAGGCGGCCCTTGCACAGGCGCAGGCGCAGTTTGCCGACCTCCAGGTCGGCAAACGGCCGGAAGAGATCGCCGTGCTGAAGGCCGAGGTCGACATGGCCAAGGCACAGGCCGCCGACGCCAAGCGAAAAAACGACCGCGCCTCCGATCTGTTCAAGCGCGGTACCGGCACCCAAGCGGACTATGACACCGCCTCGGCGACGCTGGAAACCGCCAATGCCCAGGTTGGCCAGGCCGAGGCCAATCTCGCCGTCGGCGGCCTGCCGGCGCGGCCCGAGACGATCAAGGCCGCCGACAACCAGGTCAAGCAGGCGCAGGCGGAACTGGAACAGGCGCGATGGCGCCTGTCCAAGCGCACGCTCGCAGCCCCTTCGCCCGGCCGCGTTAACGACGTCATCCGCAATCCCGGCGACACGGCGGGCCCGACCGCGCCTGTCATCTCGGTGCTTCCCGACGGCGCGGTGAAGCTCAGCGTCTATATTCCGGAAAGCGCGTTCTCCTCGGTCAAGGTCGGCAGCCTGCTCAGCGTCCGTTGCGACGGCTGCGGCCCGGACGTGAAGGCGCGCGTCAGTTACGTTTCGCCCGATCCCGAATTCACCCCGCCGGTGATCTATTCGCTCGAGAACCGGCAGAAGCTGGTCTACCTCGTCGAGGCGCGGCCGGAGGGCGATGCGGGGCCGCTTCAGCCCGGCCAGATCGTCGATGTCGATCTCGCGGATATGGGAAAATGAACGCCATCAACGTTCACGGCCTGGTCAAGCGCTTCGGCGACAAGACCGTCGTCGATCATGTGACGATGTCGGTCGCCGAGGGCGAGATCGTCGGCTTCCTCGGCCCCAACGGCTCGGGCAAGACCACCACCATCCGCATCATGTGCGGCCTGCTGACGCCGGACGAGGGCGAAGGCACGGTGCTGGGCTTCAACATCCGCACCGATGCGCTCAGGATCAAGCGTGAAGTCGGCTATATGACGCAGAAATTCTCGTTCTACGAGGATCTGACGATCGGCGAGAACCTGGAATTCGTGGCGCGGCTCTACCGGCTGAAGCCGGTCGAGGAATATGTCTCGCGCACGCTGGAGGATCTCGGCCTGGCGACGCGCCGCAACCAGCTGGCCGGCACCTTGTCCGGCGGCTGGAAGCAGCGTCTGGCGCTGGCCGCCTGTATCATGCATAAGCCGAAACTGCTTCTGCTCGACGAGCCGACGGCCGGCGTCGACCCGAAGGCGCGGCGCGAGTTCTGGGACGAGATCCATCGCCTGGCCAGCGGCGGGCTCACCGTGCTGGTTTCCACTCATTACATGGACGAGGCCGAGCGCTGCCACCGCATCAGCTACATCTCCTACGGCAAGATGCTAGCCACCGGTACCGTCGCCGAGGTGGTGAAGAATGCGGGCCTGACCACTTTCGTGCTGCAGGGTCCGCGGCTCGACGACGTGGCGCAAACGCTGCAAGGCCGTCCCGGCGTCGACCAGGTGGCACCGTTCGGCGCGACGCTGCATGTCGTCGGTTCCGACCGCAAGAAGCTTGAGGCTGCCCTTGCCGATGTTGAGAGAGAGCACAAAGGGGTGACCATGAAACCCGGCGAAACCAGCCTGGAGGACGTCTTCATTCAGTTCATGTCGGGATCGAAGGACAATATGGCATGAACAACGTCTTTTCCTTCGCCAGGCTCGGCGCCCTGCTGATCAAGGAGTTCATCCAGATGCGGCGCGACCGCATCACCTTCGCCATGATGCTGGGCGTGCCGCTGATACAGCTCGTCCTGTTCGGCTACGCCATCAACAACGACCCGAAAAGCCTGCCGGCGGCGCTGGTGGCGACCAGCAGCGACCCCTACACCCGCGCCATGGTCTCGGCGTTGCAGACCACCGGCTACTACCGCTTCGACAATGTCGCGCAAAGCGCTGACGAGGCCGAGTTCCTGATGGCGCGCGGCGACGTCGCCTTCGTCGTCACCATCCCCGCCGATTTCGCCCGGCGCGTCGAGCGCGGTGACAAGCCGCAGATCCTGATCGAGGCCGACGCCACCGATCCGGCGGTCGCCAGCGGCGCGATATCGACGCTCGGCACCATCGCCGGCCAGGCGCTGCTGAGAGCGCAGGGCATGCAGGAAGCCGCCGCCGAGGCCGCCAGGGGCCAACTCGATGTCGTCGTGCACCGGCGCTACAATCCCGAAGGCATCTCGCAATACAACATCGTGCCCGGCCTGCTCGGCGTCATCCTGCAGATGACCATGGTGATGATGACCTCGATCGCGCTGACGCGCGAGACCGAGCGTGGCACGATGGAGAATCTCCTGGCGATGCCATCGAGCCCGCTGGAGATCATGATGGGCAAGGTGCTGCCCTATCTGGCGGTCGGCGCGGTGCAGGTGGTGGTGGTGCTGGCGGCGTCGAAGCTTCTGTTCGCCATCCCTTTCACCGGCTCGATGACGCTGCTTTTGTCGGCGGTGCTGGTGTTCGTGCTGTCCCTGGTGCTGCTCGGCTACACGATCTCGACGATCGCGCGCACGCAGATGCAGGCGCTTCAGCTCACCTTCTTCTTCTTCCTGCCCTCAATCATGCTGTCGGGCTTCATGTTTCCCTATCGCGGCATGCCGGGCTGGGCGCAGACCTTCGGCGAGATTTTTCCGCTGACGCATTTCCTGCGCATCACCCGCGCGGTGATGTTGAAGAGCGCCCAGCTGCCGGCGGTGGCGACCGAGATCGGCTGGCTGGCGGCGTTCGTGGCGCTGTTCGCCGGCGTGGCGCTGGTACGGTTCAGGCGCACGTTGGACTAAAGTTTCGAGCGCCCTCTCACATCATCGCTCAGCCGCCGCACGATCTCGGTCGTCCTGCGTATATCCGGTTCGCTGAGCGCGACGCCCATGGTGGTTGCGATCGAAAGGAGCTGGGTGTTGAGTTCGCGGTAGCGCGCGTCGCCTATGGGCGTCAGCTGCACGAGCTTGGAGCGCCGGTGCTTCGGATTGTGGATGAATTTGACGAGCCCCTCGGCCGCAAGCTCATCCGCCAGCCGCTGCATCCGCTGGCGGCTGGTGGGTCTCATCTGAGCGATCTGCGGCACGGTCAGGGGACCAAGCAGCGCGAGACTTCGCATGAAGCCGAACGCACCGCCGCCCCAGCTGGTGATGAGCCCCGTCTTCTGACCCAGGGCCCGTATTCTGAAGAAGCACTGGGCCACTTCGAGCATCAGCTCGGCGATTGCCTCGCCCTTGCTGTCGACGATTGGTCCGATCCCGTCCTTCGGCATGCCTCGGTCCTGTGTCGTGCCGCTGCCATGCGCATCCACTCCGCTGACCTCGCCTGTTTCCTGATTGACACGCCGATTGTCAAGTATAGAATGACACCTTAGTTGTCATTTTGAAGGCGACCTCCCCTGCGTAGCCTCCAGGATCTGCAGGAGCAGCCACGGGTATGGACACAGATGGGCAACAAGTGGCCGCGACAGCAGGCGTCGCTGGGCGACCGATCCTTTTCTTTCCTGCCGCTGTTCTGGTCGGTCTCACCTTGGATCGGGTGCTGCCTTTGCCGTTCCCGGTGCCGGGGATCGACCTGGTCCACCGGATCATCGGCGGGTCGCTGATCCTGATAGGTTTGGCGCTTTTTGCCGCGGGGGTCCGCCGCTTCTCCAGCGCTGCGACGCCTTTGCCCACGAACCAGCCCGCCCGCGTGCTCGTGACGACAGGCATTTACCGCTGGACCCGCAATCCCATCTATCTTGGGTTTTTTCTCATGTACGGCGGCATCGGCGTCGCGACACAAAGCTCGTGGGTTCTGATCCTAACACTGCCGCTTGTGTTCATGGTCCGCTATGGCGTCGTCGCGCGCGAGGAGGCTTACCTGGAAAGGCGGTTCGGCGACATCTACCGGGGCTACAAGGCCCGCGTGCGCCGCTGGCTGTGACAGTTGGACAAGAGCGCCGGCCTGCAGCGCCGGCGCCATTTGCGGCAGCCAACTGATTTGGCTTTGACCCTAGAGTGCCGCGCGTCCAATTGGCCAGCGCATGATCCCGCAGATCAATTACAACCTTTATGCGGCCCCCATGATTTCCGCATAGGTGCCGAAATCGACATTGCCGCCGGACAGCACCACGGCAACGCATTTGCCGGACAGTTCGATCTCGCCCGATGACAGCGCCGCGAGCGCAACGCAGCCGCCGGGCTCGACCACCAGCTTGAGATGGGCCATGGCGTCGCGCATCGCCTGAGCCGTCGCCTTGTCGGAAACCGCGATGGCGCCGGCGAGGTTGCGGCGGTTGATTTCGAAGGTGATGACGCCCGGCTCGGCGGTCAGGATGGCGTCGCAGATCGAACTGTGGCCCGGCTCGTTCGAAACCCTGGCGCCCGCCGCCAGCGAGCGGCGAGTGTCGTCGAAATGCTCGGGTTCGACCGCCCAGATCGCGGTGCCGGGCGAGGCATCCTTGACCGCGACGGAAATGCCGCTGGTCAGGCCGCCGCCGCCACAGGGGATGACGACCGCGTCGAGCGATACACCGAGCGCCCGCGTCTGCTTCACCAGCTCCAATCCGATCGTGCCCTGGCCGGCGATGATAGCCGGGTCGTCGAAGGGCGGCACCAACGCCATGCCCCTGTCGAGGTAAGGGCGAATCACCGTCATGCGGTCGTCCTTGAAACGGTCGAAGGGCACCACCTCGGCGCCCATCTTGCGGACATTGGCGATCTTCATGTCAGGTGCATCCGCTGGCATGGCGATGACCGCTTTGACGCCGAACATGGCGGCCGAAGCCGCCACGCCTTGCGCATGGTTGCCCGAGGAGAAAGCGACGACGCCACGGCTGCGTTCCGCCTCGCTCAGCGAGGACAGCTTGTTGTAGGCGCCGCGGAACTTGAACGAGCCGGTGCGCTGCAGTGTCTCCGGCTTGAACAGGATGCGGCCGCCGAAGCGCCTGTTCAGCTCCTGCGATTCGATCAGCGGTGTCTCGACGATCAGCCCCGAAAGGCGCGCGGCGGCGGCGTGGATGTCGGCAATGCCGGGAGGGGTGGTCATGGCGGGTCCTGTGGTGATGCGATCCGGCCATGGTGCACGGAAAGGCTCGCGCGATGCCAACGAAAAGATGTGACCGGGACAAAATTTGCGATTGTGATCAAGTACAAATGTAGCCCGCGTTGCGGCCGCCAGCGTATCGCAATTCACCCCAGCAACGTCCGCTGCCTTTTTGTCCCGCCCAGCTTGCGCCAGCTGTTGAACCGATGCGTGGCGGCGGCGAACGAGATCTTCATCTGCTGGGCCACCGAATAGCGCGACTTGCCTTCGTCGAACATGCGGTAGCAGCACTCGACGCCTTCCTCGGTCAGCTTGCCGTCCGGCGCCTTGTTGTGCGGATTGGCAGGGTCGAATTTCTCGACCTGCTGTTCGACAAGGCCTTTCAGGCGCTGCAGGTCGGCCTCGATGCTGGCGATGAGATCGAGGACCGGTTTCGGGTCATAGGCGTGCGGAGGCGTCTTTGCCGTCATCAGCTCGTTCCTTTTTATGGCTTGGTGCCACATATAGGTGAACATTCGGCAATAATGAAGGACGATGCCAAGGCCGGGCTTCAACTATTGTTGACCGCGGCCAAGCGCGCGATTGACCACCGACGCCGTAAACCCTAGTTTAGAACAATTCTAAACTAGGGTGATTTCCTCATGCTTTCCCGTGTTTTCGGCTTCGGCCGCCGCTCCTTCGAATCGCTCTCCGAACAAGAGATCCTGGCGCTGGCCATTTCATCGGAAGAAGATGATGGCCGCATCTACCGCGCCTACGCGGATGGACTGGCCGAGACTTTCCCGCAATCGGCCAAACTGTTCGAGGCGATGGCCAAGGAGGAGGACGGCCATCGCGACTCGCTGATCGAGCTCCATCGCAAGCGTTTCGGCGAGCGCATTCCGCTGATCCGCCGTGAACATGTGAAAGGCTATTATGAGCGCAAGCCCGACTGGCTGGTGCGGCCGCTCGGCATCGAGGCCGTGCGTACCCAGGCCGAGGCGATGGAGCGGCAGGCCTACCTGTTCTATGTCGAGGCGGCCAAGCGCACCACCGATGCCTCGACGCGAAAACTGCTCAACGACCTGGCCGCGGCCGAACAGGGCCATGAAAGCTCGGCCCATGCGCTGGAGCAGAAACATGTCCCGGGCGAAGTCAGGGTCGAGGAGGCGACCGCCGAGCAGCGCCAGTTCATTCTCACCTATGTGCAGCCGGGCCTGGCCGGGCTGATGGACGGATCGGTATCGACGCTGGCGCCGATCTTCGCTGCCGCCTTTGCCACGCATGACACGTGGCAGACGCTTCTGGTCGGTCTCGCCGCCTCGATCGGCGCGGGCATCTCGATGGGGTTCACCGAAGTGGCCTCCGACGACGGCAAACTGTCGGGCAGGGGCTCGCCGATCAAGCGCGGCCTGACCGTCGGCGTCATGACGACGCTGGGCGGCCTCGGCCACGCGCTGCCCTACCTCATCCCGCATTTCTGGACGGCGACCGGCGTTGCCGCCGTGGTGGTGTTCTTCGAATTGTGGGCGATCGCCTTCGTCCAGAACCGCTACATGCAGACTCCGTTCCTGCGCGCCGCCTTCCAGGTGGTTCTCGGCGGTGCCCTGGTGTTCGCGGCGGGTGTGCTGATCGGGAATGCGTAGAACGCCTCTTCCTTCCCCCTCGTGGCGGAAGGTGGCCTCGCGCAGCGAGGTCGGATGAGGGGTGCTCCAGGGAAAGCCAGCGTCTCACTCCGCTGGAACACCCCTCGACCGTCTCGGCGCTGCGCGCCGATCCACCGCCCTGGGCGAGTCACGGTCCTCGCCCGCCCTTCGGGCCCCACAAGGGGGGAAGGGAAAAGCGTCGCGCTAACCTCTCACCCATTCACCGCCCGGCTGTCCGCCGGCGCCTCGTCTCTTTCCGTCAGCCCATAATCCCGCACCACATGCGCGATCCGCAATCTATAGCCGGCAAAGATGCCGCCCCGCCCTGCCTTTTGTGCCTGTCGGTGTTCTTCGGTATTGCGCCAGGCCTTGACCGCCTCCTCGTCACGCCAGAACGACAGCGACAGGATCCGGTTCGGGTCGGCCAGGCTCTGGAAGCGCTCGATGGAGATGAACCCATCGATGCCGTCGAGCAGCGGCCGCAGATCCGCGGCGATGCTCAGATAAGCCTCGCGCCAGCCCTGTGCGGGCTGCACCTCGAAGATGACGGCGATCATAGCTTCACCAGTGGCGCGTGCGGGCCGGAAGCCAGTTTCAGGAACATGCGGTCCTCCCTAAGGATGAAGCGTTCACGGCGGGCGAACTCGTAGTTTGCCTTGCCGGCGGGGTCGGCGGCAAGCCGGGCGCGATAGGCTTCGTAGGCGGCCAGATTCTCGATGTTGTAGGCGGCATAGGCCATCGTGGCCGAGCCCTCATGCGGCGCGAAATAACCGATCAGATCGGCGCCGCAGCGCGGAATGGCCTGGCCCCAGTTGCGGGCATACTCCTCGAAGGCGGCCTTGCCGAACGGGTCGATCTCATAGCGGATAAAGCACGTGATGGTCATCTCGGTCTCTCCTTGAAGAGTGTTTTCGCGTGGATAATTCGAGCGGCGTCGAACCGTTGTATCGTCCGATCTGCTAGGCAAATGTCCTGACCTCAAGCCTGCCAGAAGGACTTCGCGCATTCGCGGCGCACATCTTCCCGTGTCAGGCCAAGGTCGCGCAGCAGATGGTCGTCGATCTCGCGGAGATCGCGGCGCCGCAAATGGCGGTCATACCAGCGGGCCGGCAGCCGCGAGCGGACCCAGCTGATGAACGGGAACGATTGGCGGCGGGGCAACGGTGCGGGGACGAAAGCGATTCGTGCGGCCATCGTCGTCTCCTTGATCTGGTCGGAGAATAATGTTTACCTGACAAGAATGCTTCGATGAGGATCAAACCATGCGTGAAGGACCCGATATTGCCCGCATCGCCAGCCTGGTCGGCGATCCGGCCCGCGCCAACATGCTGAACGCCCTGATGGGCGGCACGGCATTGACCGCGAGCGAACTGGCGCTGGAGGCCGGCGTGTCGCTGCCGACCGCCTCCTCGCATCTGTCCAAACTGATGGAGGGCGGGTTGCTGACCTTGGCCAGCCAGGGCCGGCATCGTTATTACGGGCTGGCCGGCCCGCAAGTGGCCGGCATGATCGAAGCCATCACCGGCGTGGCCGAAGCTGTTGGCCCCAAGCGCGTGCGGCCGGGTCCTCGCGACGGCGCGATGCGCATCGCGCGCGTCTGCTACGATCACCTTGCCGGCGAGCAGGCCGTTGCGATGCTGGATCGCCTTGTCGAGAAAAACATCCTGGTCCGCGACGACAAGGAGATCAGGCTCGGGCCCTCCGCCGCATCGCACTTCGCGGCGATAGGCATCGATGTCTACACCAAGCCGCGGCGGCCGGTGTGCCGCGCCTGCCTCGACTGGAGCGTGCGGCGCTCGCACCTCGCCGGGACGCTGGGCGCCGCCATCCTCGACAAGATCCTTGCCGAGAAATGGGCGCGCCGCGAGAAGGACAGCCGGGCGGTGATTTTCTCGCCGCCCGGCAAGCAGGCGTTCGAGAGGGTGTTTCTGGCGTGATGGATTGCGGAGACCTCGGCGGAACAGCGCCCCCCTCCGGCAGGCCAGAGGGGGGTGGTGCCCCAGGGCGTCGAAAGTCGAGTTAGCCCCGCTTCAATACCTTGCCCTTCTTGAAGAAATCCGCCCACGGATCGGCTTCCGAAAGCCGTTTCAGCGTCGTCTTGTCGCCGATCGGGAAGGCGTTTGGCGGCAAGCCGGCCTCGATCTCGGCCCAGGTCACCGGCATCGACACCGTCGCGCCCTTCTTGGCCCGCGACGAGTACGGTGCGACGGTGGTCGCGCCGCTGCCGTTGCGCAGATAGTCGACGAAGATCTTTCCCGTGCGCGCCTTCTTCGACAGCGTCGCCGTGTAGCGGTCCGGCGCGCCTTGCTCAAGCGCCCTGGCGAAATCATGGGCGAAGCCTTTGACCTCGGCCCAATCCGCCGACGGTTTCAGCGGCACGACGACATGAAAGCCCTTGCCGCCCGATGTCTTGACGAAATTGGGCAGCGACAGCTCATCGAGCTTGGCCCTGATGTCGAGCGCCGCCTCGCGCACCGCTTTCACATCGACGCCTTCGTCGGGGTCCAGATCGAAGACGATCTGGTCCGGCTGTTCAAGCTTCTCGATCGTGCAGCCCCAGATGTGGATCTCAACCACGCCGAGCTGGACCAGCGCCGCGATGCCGTCGAAATCGCGGATGAACAGGATTTCCTCGCCATCCGTGGGATCCCTGGTCTTCTCGATCTTCGCATGCATGCCGGCCGAGGCATGCTTCTGGAAGAAGCGCTGGCCGCCGACGCCATCCGGCGCCCTGACCAGGCTGAGCGGCCGCTCGACAACGAACTGCTTCATGCGCGGCCATACCAGCGCGTAATGATCGAGCAGGGCCCGCTTCGAGATCTTTTCGTCGGGCCACAGAAGCTTGTCCGGGTGGGACAGCTTCACAGTGATTTTCGCCGCCGTTCCTGCCGTATTGGCGTTTGCCGCCGGCTTGGCCTTGGCCGGGCCCTTGCCTGTCGCCGCCTTATCTGTCGCTGGCTTCGGCTTTTCCTGCACGACTTCCTCCGCCGGCTTGTCCTCGCGCAGCCCCTGGAACGAAGCATGGCGTATTATACGGTCCGACGTCCAGCTGCGAAATTCCACTTCGCCGACCAGTTCCGGCTTGACCCAGACCAGGCCCTTGCCCTTCGGCACGGCCGCATCGAAGGGCGAGGCGTCTGTCTTCAGCGCATCGAGCTTCTTCTTCAGGTCGTTGGCGCCCTTGGTGGAGAAGCCGGTGCCGACACGGCCGGCATAGTGCAAGCTGCCGTCTTCGAAATAGCCGACCAGCAGCGAGCGCAGGCCGCGTCCGGTCTTGTCCGACGGCAGATAGCCGCCGATGACGAATTCCTGCCGTGCCGTGCATTTCGATTTGACCCATGTCGGACCGCGCCCGCTGCGGTAGGGCGCATCAGCGCGTTTCGAGACGACGCCTTCCAGCCCCATGCGACAGGCATGTTCCAGCATGATCTTGCCGGGTTCGGTAAAATGGTCGGAGAAGCGCACCGCCGCGTTGTCGGCCTGCTCGCCGAGCAGATCCTGCAAGGTGTGCTTGCGCTCGACCAGGGGTTCACGGCGCAAATCCTTGCCGTCGAGCCGCATCAGGTCGAAGACATAGTAGAGGAAGCGGTTTGTCCGCTTCGCCGACAGATCCTGCTGCAGCAGCGCGAAGGACGACACGCCGCTATCGGCCAGCACGACGATCTCGCCGTCGATGATGGCATCGCTGCATTTCAGCCCAGCGAGCTCGGCCGCGATCTCGCCGCCGAATTTTTCCGTCCAGTCGAGGCCGGTGCGGGTCAAGAGCCGCACCTCGGTGCCGGCGATCTGCGCCTGCATGCGATAACCGTCGAACTTCACCTCATGCAGCCAGTCCTGGCCGGGCGGCGCGTCCCGCTCCAGCGTGGCGAGCTGCGGCTCAATGAAGTCGAGCTTCTTGCCGCCGGTTTTGGCCCTGCTGACGGCCGGCTTGTTCGAGTGCCAGACCTTCGGTTTCTCGCCCTTGGCCGCCTTGCCTTCGCCGACCTCCTCGATCGTCAGACCTGATTTCACCGACTTCGGCTCGTCCTTCAGAATGTCCTCGCCGGGGCGTGCGGCAGCATCGTCGGACTTGATCAGCAGCCAGTTGTCCCGTTTTTCGCCCGGGCGCGGACGCAGCCGCACCAGATGCCATTTGCCACGCAGCTTGTGGCCCTCGAGCTCGAAGTTGATGTGGCCCTTCGCCATCATCTTGGCCGGATCGCCCTCGGGCATCCAGGTGCCCTCGTCCCAGACGAGGACCGAGCCGCCGCCATACTCGCCCTTGGGGATGGTGCCTTCGAAGCCGGCATAGTCGATGGGATGGTCCTCGACATGCACGGCCAGCCGCTTTTCGTGCGGGTCGAGGCTCGGACCGCGCGTCACCGCCCAGCTCCACAGCACGCCGTCATGCTCAAGGCGAAAATCGTAATGCAGCCTTGTAGCGGCATGCTTCTGGATGACGAAGATGCCGCCGTGCTTCTTCCCGCGCGCAACCTTGCCGGCCGGCTCGGCCGTCTTCTTGAAGTCCCGCTTCGAATGGTACTGTTCGAGGCTGCTGGCCATCTCGTATCCTCAGGCCGATTTGCGCTTCGGCGCGACGCTTTTCGCCTTGACGCGTTTGGCCGCCGGCTTGGCTTTCGCCGAGGATGGCTTCGTTGATCCTGAATCCGACGACAGGCTCTTCTTCAGCGCGTCGAACAGGTTGACGACATTGGAGGGTTTGGGCGCCGCCTTGGCTTTCGGCGCCTTGTGCCCCGCCTTCTTGGCGCGGATCAGTTCGAGCAGGGCTTCCTCATATTTGTCCTCGAATTTCGAGGGATCGAACTTCGTCTTCTTCTTGTCGATGATGAGCTCGGCAAGGTCGGTCATCTCCTGATCGGGCTTCACCGCCTCGATGTCGCCGAAGACGGTCTCTGGCTGGCGCACCGTATTGTCGTAGCGCAGCGTGGTCAGCACCATGCCCTTGCCGAGCGGCTCGATGACCACCGGACGCTCACGGCGGTAGAGGACGATGCGCGCCAGCCCGGCCATCTTCTTGCCCGCCATGGCGTCGCGGATGACGGCGAAGGCATCTTGCGAAACCTTGTCGGCCGGCGCGACATAGTAGGGCGTGTCGAGATAGATCTGCCGGATCGAGGATTTGTCGACGAAGCCGTCGAGGCTCATCGTGTGCGAGGTTTCGATCTGCACCGCCTCGATCTCGTCCTCCTCTATATGGACGAAATCGCCCTTGTCGATCTCGTACCCCTTGATCTCGTCGCCCTCCTCGATCGGCTTGCCGGTCTCGGCGTCGACATAAATACGCTTCACCGTGTTGCCGGTTTTGCGGTTCAGGATGTGGAACGAGACCTTATCGGCATGGGTGACGACATTGGTCAGTTCGATGGCGCAGGTGACCAGCGAGAGCTTCAGATAGCCTTTCCAGGCCGGGCGCGGCGCCATGATGATTTCCCTTGACAAAGATCAGCTGCAACGGACGACCACCCCGATGGGTTCCAACCGGCTGGAGCCGGCGCGGTTGCCGCCGGCCCCGGCTGTCAGCCCCTATTCGGCGGCTTGCAGGTTGATCTTGCTTTCCGCGATTTCGGTCAGCTTGCGATCCGTCGCCTGCTCTTCCCTAAGGTTCTTGGCCAGCACATTGGCGCAGTCGCTGCGGCCGAGCTGCTTGGCCCAGGCGATCAGGGTGCCGTAGCGGGTCATCTCATAGTGTTCGACGGCCTGCGCGGAGGCGATCAGCGCGGCGTCGAGAACATCCTTGTCGTCGACATCGCCACTGACGTCGTCGGCCTCCTCGAGAATGCCGTCGATGGCCGGGCAGTTCACCTGCTTGGCCTTTACGCCATGCAGCTCGAACACCTCTTCGACGCGTTCGATATGGCCCTTGGTTTGTTCGAGGTGTTTTTCGAAGCCGGCCTTCAACTGCGGATCGGTTGCCTTGCCGACCATCTTCGGCAGCGCCTTCTCGATCTGCTTCTCGGCATAATAGATGTCGCGCAGCGTGTGCACGAAGAGATCGTCCAGCGTTTTGATGTCCTTCGAAAAGAAACCCATGATTTCAGCCTTTCCATTGCTCTTGCTTGTGTCGAGAGTTGCGGCTTGCCAGCGGCAATGCCTCTGAGCCGGCAATGCCGGTCCTAGGATCCCAACGTCCGCTGCGCGGGGCGGTTCCGGGCCTACCGGCCATCCGGCAAGGAAATTCCAAGGGCGGCACGAAAGCTGAAACACAAGCGCGCCAAGGCGACATTCAAACGAAACATATGTGGTGCAAAAGTCACACCGGACGAAATGGCGACAAAAGGCACCGAAACACCCCGAATCAGCCGCATTCCGGCCACGAAGCGACGGGTCTTCGACCAGAAATTAACATCACGTTCACTGAGTATTCACGCCTCAATGCTATCGTTCCCGCAATTCGGAAGGGACATCCGAAAATCGGGCCAGGGACCAGGTAAAATGAACTTCCTCACGCACCTCATCGGCTATGTCGCCGCCATCCGCGAATTCGTCGCGCCGACCTATCGGCCCGAGCGCTATTACATGCGCGGCCCCGGTCCGGCCTGCGCCCGTCGCGGCACGTCGCTGGGTGCGCACTGACCATGACCTTCGAAAGCCGCCACAACAGCCGCATCTGCAGGCCGGGCATCGAGACCCGCGCCACCGCCTATCGCCCGACTTTTACCGACCGACGGCGGGTCCCGCACGCAAGCGCGCTCTAGCCTGTTCCCCCAAACCCTGAACCGCGCCCTGATCGGCCTTGCCTGGCTGGCGCGCATCGGCATGGTCCGCTCGCTGTCGCCGCTCGCCCCGCTGATGCACTGCGGCGCTGGAGCATTCTCGGCCTGCCATTGCCGATGTGGCTCTGCCCGCGCTCGACCTCCTTCGAGACCGTCGAGGACGGAAAATTCCGCTTCCATGTCGAGATTTCACACCCGCTCACCGGCCTGATCGTGCGCTATCGCGGCTGGCTGAAGCCGGTGGGTTCACAGGGCTCGAGCGAGATCGTGTCGCCCGCCGTCTTGCCAAGTTCCAGGCAGCCCTGAACCGTGCACAGCGTCCAGCCATCACCGGTCGCGCCGGAGGCGGCGAGCAGGATTCGACGCTGCGCGCCCATCTTGGGCGCATAGAGCCACCAGCCCTTTTTCAATATCGCACCTTCAGGTGGCTCCATGCCGGCCCCCGAGCCCTTGATGCGGGCTTCTATCACCTGCAGGCCGGACGGCGTCACCTTCCAGTCCTCCTCCCAGCGCGTCCGTTCCACCGAATGCGTCCAGGCCAGCGTGAAGGCGGCAACGCCAAGCGTCACCGTCTTGCCGGCGGCGAGGATGCACAGGCTCATGCGGTTCCTCGTTTGAGCAGGATCTCCTGCGAAAACCGGATCCCGTTTTTTGCGTTCGCTGACCTTTGGTTCGGGATCATGCCCTGGCCGGCGCCTGCCGGGCACGCCAGACATGCCAGCCAATCCAGGCCAGCGACAGCGCCCAGCCGGTCTCGTCGGTCAGCGGCACCGCCGCCACCAGCAGCACGCCGGCGGCGAAGGCGACGAGCCGCTCCCACCAGGCCATGCGCGCGGCAAGGAAGCCGACGGCGGCAGCGCCCCACAGCACGATGCCCATGCACGCCTTGAGAACGATGTAGGCGACCTCGACGGGATAGCCGAACTGCGCGGCGATCGGTCCGGCGTCCTGCAGCATCAAAGCCGGCGTATAGACCGCCATGAACGGCACGACGAAGCCGGCAATGGCAAGCTTGGTCGCCTGGATGCCGATCTTGAGGCCGCTCTCCCTGGCCATCGGCGCTGCGGCAAAGGCGGCCAGCGCCACCGGTGGCGTCAGGTCGGCCATGATGCCGAAATAGAAGACGAACATGTGGCTGACGACCAGCGGCACGCCGAGCGACAGCAGCGCCGGCCCGGCCAGCGACGAGGTGATGATGTAGTTGGGGATGGTCGGGATGCCCATGCCCAGCACCAGGCAGGTCAACATGGTCAACACCAGGGACAGAAACAGATTGTTCTCGCCGATCGAGATGATCCAGCCGATAAAGGTGGAGGCCACGCCGGTCAGCGTCAGCGTACCGATGACGATGCCGACGATCGCGCAGGCGATGCCCACCGGCAGCGCGTTCTTTGCGCCTTCAGCAAGAGAGTCGATGCAGATTTGCAGCGTCTCGCGGCCGCCCTTGAAGGCAAGGCAGGCAATGACGAGGGCCGCGATGACAAGGCTAAGGATGTTGACGCCGAATTTCATGAAGGAGGCGGCGGCAAGCCCGAGCGCCAGCCAGAAGACGACGCGGAAGGCGAGCGGCCCGATCAGCGCCGCCAGCGGCGTACCGAGGATCAGCACGATGGTCAGCGCGAGGCCCATCGTGCCGGCGAAGACCGGCGTGTAGCCGGCGAACAACAGGTAGATCAGTGCCGCGAGCGGCAGCACCAGCGGCCAGTGTTGTCGCACCGCGTCCCACGGGTTTGGCAGGTCCGCCTTGGCCATGCCGCGCAGGCCTGCCTTGCCGGCCTCCAGATGCACCTGCCAGAAGCAGGCGCCGAAATAGAGCAGCGCCGGGATGATCGCCGCCTTGACCACTTCGGCATAGGGGATGTTCAGCGTCTCGGCCATGATGAAGGCGACCGCGCCCATCACCGGCGGCATGATCTGGCCACCCATCGAGGACGTCGCTTCGACGGCGCCGGCAAAGGCCGAGCGGAAGCCGAAGCGCTTCATTAGCGGGATGGTGAACTGGCCGCTCGCCACCACATTGGCGACGCCGGAGCCGGAAATGGTGCCCATCAGCGCCGAAGACAGCACGCAGACCTGCGCCGGGCCGCCGCGCCAGGTGCCGACCAGCCCGAGAGCGAAATCGTTGAACAGCGCGATCATGCCGGCGCGTTCGAGGAAGGCGGCGAAGACGACGAAGATGAAGATATAGGCGGCCGAAACGTAGATCGGCGTGCCGTAAATGCCTTCGGTGCCGTAGGCGAAGGTGTCGACGAGCTGGGCGAAATCATAGCCGCGATGAATGAAGGGCGGCGGCAGATGATTGCCGACGAAGCAATAGGCGAGAAAGATGAAGGCGATGACCGCCAGCGGCAGCCCCATCAGCCGCCTGGCCGCCTCGAACACCAGCACCACCAGCACCGCGCCGACGATCAGGTCCGGCGTGGTCAGAAAGCCGGAGCGCCGGATGAGGTCGGTATAGAACACCCAGTTATAGAGGCCGGTGCCGAAGCCGAGCAGGCCGAGTGCCCAGAAGAAGGCTTTTGCCGGCAGGCTGGTGGCGCGCAGATTGGCGATCAGGGCGAAGCCGAGCAGCAGCAGGAAGCCGACATGCATGGCCCGCACCACCTGGCTCGGAAGGCTGCCATAGGCGGCGATGTAGATCTGGAAGGCGGAAAAGGCGACCGCGATGGCGAAGGCCGCCTTGCCGGCGATGCCGTCGCCGAAGCCCGGCGGCAACCCTTCGACCTGCTCTTCGCCCGGGGGGAGATGGGCGAGGGACGATTTGCCGTCGGCTATCGCTCCAGACGGTGTTTCGCTCATTGGATGCGCTCCCTAGCAGGCGAATTGCAGTGCCTCGCGAAGACATGTCGGATTGCCGCGATACCTTACTTCAACAGCCCCTTTTCCTTGTAATAGCGCTCGGCTCCCGGATGTAGCGGCACCGGCATGCCGTCGAGCGCCTTGGCCGGATCGATCGCCTTGGCGGCGGCGTGCGCGGCGGCAAGCTGGTCGAGATGCTCGAACAGCTGCTTGGTCATCTGGTAGGCGGTCTCATCCGAGACATCGGCACGGGTGATGAGGAAATTGCCGACGGCGGCCGTGGCGACATCCTCGCCCTGGCCTTCATAGGTGCCCTTGGGGATGACCACCGACAGATAGGGCGAGCCGATCCTGGCGACGTCTTCGGGCGGCACGGCAACGACATTGATCGGCACGGAGGTGGCGAGGTCGCGGATCGAGGCGACACCCAGCCCGGCCGATTGCAGGGTGGCATCGAGCTGGCGGTTCTTGATCAGCTCCACCGATTCGGCGAAGGGCAGGTATTCGACGCGGCCGAGGTCCTCATATTTCAGCCCGGCGGCTGCGAAGATGGCGCGCGCGTTGAGCTCGGTGCCGGAGGCCGGCGCGCCGACCGACAGGCTCTTGCCCTTGAGGTCGGCGAGCGTCTTGATGCCGGACTCCTGGCTGGCGACGATCTGGATATAGTTGGGATAGATGGCGGCGATGCCGCGCAGCTTGTCGAGCTTGCCGGGGAAGCCGGCCTCGGCGTTGCCTTCGGCGGCCATCTTGACGGAATCGCCGAGCGCGAACGCGATCTCGCCCTTGCCTTGCTGCAGGAGGTTGAGGTTCTCGACCGAGGCCTTGGTCGCCTGCACCTGCGTGCGGGCACCCTCGATGCCCTTGCCGTAGATTTCCGACAGCGCAACGCCGAGCGGATAGTAAACGCCCGAAGTGCCGCCGGTCAGCACATTGATGAATTCCTGCGCCTTGACCGACGCCGCATCAAGGACAAGTGAAAGCGCCATCGCGCCGGCAGCAACGAATTTCGTTCTGAAATTCAACATCTGGTTTCCTCCCTGAATAGTGGCCGCATCACCTCCCTGATGCGAAGAGAGGCGAGTTTAGACAGCGAAAGGGAAATGCCAACCCGCAATTCCACGCGTTAGACGAATGGTTGAGAGGTCGCCAAACACATACCCGCTTGCGCAAGGCGCGGCCGGAGCCGAAAGTTTTTTCCGCAACCTGTCGAAATCGGTCGCCGACGCGCGACATACGTTCGGCCCGCAACGAAGCGGCCTTCCAAACCACGGGAGAAGACCCATGCGATACATGCTTTTGATCAACAACGATGAAGCCGCCCTGGCGAACACGCCGGTCGAGAAAGCCCAGCAGATGAGCGCGGCCTACGCCGCCTATACCGAAGCGTTGAAGAAGTCCGGTGCGTGGCTGGCCGGCGAAAGGCTGCGCCCGACCCAGGCGACGACCTCGGTGCGGATCGCCGATGGCAAAACCAACGTTATCGACGGTCCCTATGCCGACACCAAGGAGCAGCTTGCCGGCTTCTACATGATCGAGGCGGCCGATATCGATACCGCCATCGACTGGGCGGCGCGCTGTCCGGCGGCCAGCACCGGCACGGTCGAGTTGCGGCCGATCTGGGAAATGGCCGACTATATGCCCAAGAAATGACGGCGTGATGGACAGTCGCCCGGACATCGCCCGGGCGGCCGCCGAGGCCGCCGCCCGGGAAAGCTATGGCAAGCTGGTCGCCTGGCTCGCCGCGCGCACGCGCGACGTCGCCGCCGCGGAGGATGCGCTGGCCGACGCCTTTGCGGCGGCGCTCGAACGCTGGCCGCGCACCGGCGTGCCGGAAAAGCCGGAAGCCTGGTTACTCGCCGTAGCCAGGCGGCGGCGTGTCGATGCGGTGCGGCGGCGGCTGACCAGCGAAGCCGGCCGTGACCATCTCAAGCTGATTGCCGAGGAAGCGGAGGCACGCATGACCGACGAGGACCTGCCGGACGAACGATTGCGGCTGATGTTCGCCTGCGCCCATCCGGCGATCGAATCCGGCGTGCGGGCACCGCTGATCCTGCAGACCATCCTCGGCTTCGATGCCGCGACGATCGCTTCCGCTTTCCTGCTCTCGCCGTCAACGATGGGCCAGCGCCTGGTGCGCGCCAAGAGCCGCATCCGCGAGACCGGCATCCCGTTCCGCGTACCGGAGCGAGCCGAACTCGGCGAAAGGCTGGACGCGGTGCTGGAGGCGATCTACGCCGCTTTCGCCGAGGGCTGGTCCGACCCGGCCGGTACCGAGACGCGACGCCGAAACCTCGCCACCGAAGGGATCTGGCTCGGCCGGCTGATGGCCTCGCTGCTGCCGGGCGAGCCGGAAGCGCTGGGCCTGCTGGCTCTGATGCTGTTCGCCGAGGCGCGCCGCGCGGCGCGGCGCGACCCGGCCGGAGAGTATGTGCCGCTCGCCGAGCAGGATCATGCATTGTGGGATCATGCCCTGGTCGACGAGGCGGAAGCCCTGCTCGGCCGCGCCGCCACCATGGGCACGATCGGCCGCTATCAGCTCGAGGCGGCGGTACAGTCGGCGCATGCCGCGCGACGGCTGAGTGGCCGCACCGACTGGGAGGCGATCCGCGGGCTCTACGAAGCGCTGTTTTCGATCGTCGGGTCGCCGGTCGTGGCGATCAATCGCGCGGTGGCGATCGCCGAGACCGAGGGCGCGGTGGCGGGGTTGGCGGCTCTTTACGTGCTGGGCGACGACAAGCGACTCGATGACTACCAACCCTACTGGGCCGCGCGTGCCGGCCTGCTAGCCAGGCTCGGCCAGGGACCGCAGGCGGTCGAAGCCTATGATCGGGCGATCGGCCTCGAGCGCGATCCGGCGGTGCGCCGGTTCCTGCAGGCAAAACGCGCCGCGCTCAGACAGTGAGCTGTCAGAGCGCGGGCGACTTTCCGGACCATCCCGCTCAGGCCGGCCACATCTCGTGCGACGTGTTGAGCGTCTTCATGAGCGGATGCTCGCGCAACCGCGCCCACAGGCGTTCGATACCGGGCCAGGCCGCCCGCGCCATGTCGATGTCGGGATGCCAGGCCACCAGCATGACGAGATAGATGTCGGCCACCGACATCTTGTCGCCGGCGAGCCAGTCACGGCCGCGCAAGGCGGCATCGACGACGGCAAAACCGCGATCCATCTCGGCGACCGCCGCCTGTTTCACCGCCTTCGTACCTTCGGCATCCGCCGTGTAGCGATGGGCATAGTAGAACCGCAGGATCGCCGGATAGAGGGCCGACGACATGAACGCCATCCAGCGCAGGAACTCGGCGCGCGCCGGTTCATCGGCCGCCGGCGCCAGACCGGCCCGCGGGTGGCGCTCGGCGAGCAGGATGCAGATCGCCGCCGATTCGGTGATCGAGCGTCCGTCCGGCAAGATCAGCACCGGCACCTGGTTCAACGGGCTGATGGCGAGGAAGGCCGGATCGGGCGCCTCGGTCTTCGGCACGTCGATCTGTTCGAAATGCACATCGATCAGCGCCAGCGCCGCCTCGACGACGAAGCCGCCGCTGCCGGGACGTGTATAAAGCTTGTACATGGAATCCTCCCCGGCCAGTCGTGCGCGGGCCGGGGGTGATATGAACCGGAAGCAGGGGTCGGCTCAAGCTGCGCGCAGGCGGCCACGAGGAGTTTTTCAGCGGGCCAGGCGCTCGCGGGAAGAATGCGAGGGTTAAGCCCCCAGCCCCTCGAACAGGATCGTGGACAAATACCGCTCGGCGAAGTCGGGGATGACCACCACCAGCGTCTTGCCCTTATTTTCGGGCCGCGAGCCGACGACGATTGCCGCCTGCAGGGCCGCGCCCGACGAGATGCCGACCGGCACGCCCTCGAGGCGGGCAATCAGGCGCGCATTGGCGACCGAATCCTCGTTGGAGACCTTGACGATCTCGTCATAGACCGTGGTATCGAGGATCTTGGGCGCGAAGCCGGCGCCGATGCCCTGGATCTTGTGCGGGCCGGGCTGGCCGCCCGACAGCACCGGCGAGGCATCCGGCTCGACGGCGACGACATGCAGCACGGGCTTACGCTTCTTCAAGACCTGGCCGACGCCGGTGATCGTCCCGCCGGTGCCGATGCCGGCGACGAAGATGTCGATCTCGCCTTGGGTATCGTTCCAGATTTCCTCCGCTGTCGTCTTGCGGTGGATTTCCGGATTGGCCGGGTTTTCGAACTGCTGCGGAATGATGGCGTTGGGGATCGTCGCGGCCAGTTCGTCGGCCTTGGCGATGGCGCCCTTCATGCCTTTCGGCCCCTCGGTCAGCACCAGCTCGGCGCCGAGCAGCGCCAGCATCTTGCGGCGTTCGACCGACATCGTCTCCGGCATTGTCAGGATCAGCTTGTAGCCCTTGGCGGCGGCGGCGAAGGCAAGCGCAATGCCGGTATTGCCGGATGTCGGTTCGATCAACGTGGTCTTGCCGGGCGTAATCTTGCCGGCTGCCTCCAGCGCCTCGATCATCGACACGCCGATACGGTCCTTGACTGAGGCGATCGGATTGAAGAATTCGAGCTTGGCGACCAGATTGGCGACGATGCCCTTCTCCTTGGCGAACTTGTCGAGCCGTACCAAGGGCGTATCGCCGATCGTGTCGGTGATGGAATCGTAGATACGGCCGCGGCCGGGCACGCGGGCTGAAGTGACGGGCTTGTTCATTGGTTTCGCTCCCTGGATTTCAGGCAATTGGCAGTAGCCGACAGAATAGGGCTTTCAGCCGCGCAAGATAGGCTGCGGCTGGAAAATATCCGAGTGGGCCCTGTGCTGAAAACGCCTGGACCCCGGAAAAGCATTCCTCGAAACAGCCGGGCCAGGGAATGGTTTGGTCGAAACGACCTACTGGCGAGCAGCGATCGCCGCCGCCGCGCCAACCATGAAGGCGCCGGCGGTGCGGTTCAGCACCTTGAGCGCGCGCGGCGACTTCAGGAACCAGCGCGCCTTGGCCGCCAGCGCCAGGTAAGGCACCAGCACGACGAACAGGACGACGAGCGTCAGCGCGACGAGAATGCCGTAATCGGCAAGCGTGATGGTCTTCAGGTCGACGATGGTCGGCGTGATGGCGAGATAGAAGATCATCGTCTTTGGATTGCCGAGCGTCACGGTGAGGCCGGCGATGAAGCTCGACAGCAAGCCGCCCTTGCCCTTCCTGGCTTCGATGGTTTCGGGCGTTATGCCGGCGGTCCAGAAGCGCCAGCCGAGGAAAGCGAGATAGGCGACGCCGGCCCATTTGATCGCCAGGAAAACCATGCCGAACTCCTGCGCGACGAAGGTCAGGCCCAGCACCACGGCGGTCAAATAAGTGAGATCGCCAAGCATCAGGCCGAAGGACATGGCGAGCGACGAGCGAAAGCCCGAGCCCAGCGCACGTGCGACGAGCGCCGTGACGCCGGGGCTCGGGATGGCGGCGGCGACGCCAAGCGCGGCGCTGTAGGCAAGAAATCCGGTGAGGGTCATGGATTCGGTCTCGGATGAGGGCGCTTCATCGCATATATCTGAATGGAATTGAATTTACTGAGGACTGGATTCGATTGCACCAGCTCCCTGTGAGACCTGGTGAGGGGGGCCGGCGCTGCCAGTAGACGGATCAGGACCGGCCGTCACTATAGGTCACGCGCCAGATTGTGCCGTTGCCGTCTTCGGTGACGATCAGCGCCCCGTCCTTGGCCACCGCGACGCCAACCGGCCGGCCCCAGACCTCGCCGTTGGAGACGACAAAGCCGGTCATGAAGTCCTCATATTCACCGGTCGGCTTGCCGTCCTTGAACTTGAGCCGCACCACCTTGTAGCCGGTCCTGTTGCCGCGGTTCCAGGAGCCATGCAGGGCCACGAAGGCGTCGCCTTGGTACTCGGCCGGAAAGCTTTTGCCATCGTAGAAAGCGATGTTGAGCGGCGCCGAATGCGCCTGCATCAGCACGTCGGGAATATCAGTCTTGCCGGCGAGGTCGGGACGCTCGCCCTTGTGGCGCGGGTCCTCATTGTTGCCGATGTAATACCACGGCCAGCCATAGAAGGCACCTTCCCTGACCGTCGTCGCGTATTCCGCCGGCGTATTGTCGCCAAGTGCGTCGCGCTCGTTGACGACGCACCACAGCGCGCCGGTCGCCGGCTGCACGGTCATGCCCGAACAATTGCGCAGCCCGGTGGCGACGATGCGCCCATTCCTGCCGTCGGGGTCGAAAGCCCGCACCTCGGCCCGGCCCGCCTCGGCACCCCAACTGGCGCCGAGCGGCTTCGACTTGACCCAGGCGTCGAGCCCGCCTCTGGGTCTTTTGCCCATGTCCTCCGCGATATTCGAGCCGGAGCCGACGGAGAGGTAAAGTGTCTTGCCGTCGGGGGAAAAGGCGATGTCGCGGGTCCAGTGGTGGCTCGAGGGGATGTCGTCGACAATGGTTTGCGGTTCGCCCGAGGCCTTCAGATCGCCATTGCGGTAGGCAAAGCGCACGATGCTGTCGCTGTTGGCGACATAGACCCATTGCGGGTCATTGCCGGGTGGATGGAAGGCGATGCCATAGGGCTGGTTGAGGCCGCCGGCGAAGATGCTTCTCTCCGCGGCTTTCGCGCTTCCGTTCGTCAGCCGATAGACACGGACCTGGTTGGCTTCGCTGTCGGCGACGAACAGGTCGCCGTTCGGCGCGACACGCACGACACGCGGATTGTCGATGCCGGACGCAACGAGTTCCGCCGAAAAGCCGGGCGGCAGTTGTGGCTTGGCGCCTTGCGGCCTCTCCGTGAGGCCGGCGCCGTTCGAGGCGGATTTGGTGACATAGGGTCTCGGCAGGTCTTCCGGCTTGATCAACCGGCGCACGCCGGGCTTATCCGCGCGCCAGTCGCCGAAGGCCGCCGGGCCTTTGAGCACGGGCCGGTCGGCCTGCTGGGCGAGAGCCGCGGTCGTGAGAAACAGTGCCGACATCGCCAGTCCGGCCAATCGCATCACTTCCTCCACCCGGTCGTGAAGGAAATTAACGATCGGCTTGTCCGTGGGTTCCGTCACGCACGGTGAGCAAACTTCCGGGATCAGGTCCCGGCAGCGTAGAAATCGTCGTCCAGGCGCTTTTCCAGTTCCACGAGGTCGGCCGGCAACGGCAGGCCCATGGCGCGCATTTCCCGCAGTTTTTCGCGCAGCTGTTCCTGAATTTCGTGCTGGTCCTCCGGCTGGTTGACCATTTCTTCGAGCAGCAGGCTGATCTGGGCCTTGAATGATTCCAGCGCCATTCTTTTTCTCCTTTGCAGCCGGTCCTTCGGTGTCGCACCAAAGGTATGTCGAGATTCGGGTCAGGCCGAGTCGAAAACGGCGGCACCGGAAGCGCAGGTATCAGCCGTTTGCAGGCCGGCTTCACCCGAATATCAGTACACCTAGCGCAGCATGCGCGATATCAGCTGCGCCGTATAATCCACCATCGGCACGATGCGGGCATAGTTGAGCCGGGTCGGGCCGATGACGCCGAGCGCGCCGACGACGCGGGCGTCCTTATCGCGATAGGGCGCCACCACCAGCGACGAGCCCGAAAGCGAGAACAGCTTGTTTTCCGAACCGATGAAGATGCGCACGCCCGATCCCTCTTCGGCAAGGTCGAGCAGCTGGATCAAACCATCCTGCGTCTCCATGTCCTCGAACAGATGCCGCAGCAATTCGATGTCGGCCTGGGCGGTGACGTTTTCCAGCAGATTGGCGCGGCCGCGCACGATGAGCCGGGCTGGCAGGCCGCTTTCGGCGCCCGCCCATACAGCCAGCCCCTTCTCGACGAGGTCCTGCGACAGCGTGTCGAGCGCCGCCCTCGTCTCTTCCTTGATGCGCGCGATCTCGGTGCGCGCCTCGGCCAGCGTGCGGCCGCGAATATGCGCATTGAGGAAATTCGAGGCTTCGTGCAGCTGCGAGACGGTGATGCCGGCGGGCAGCTCGACGACGCGGTTCTCGACGTCGCCATTCTGCGACACCAGCACGGCAAGCGCCTTGGTCGGCTCGAGCTGGATGAACTCGATATGCTTCAGCGCCACCTCGTTCTTGGCGGCCAGCACCAGACCGGCGCCGCGCGACATGCCCGACAGCATCTGGCTGGCCTCGGTCAGCATGTGCTCCAGCGTCGCCCCCGAGCCGGAGGCCCGCACCTGCGCCTCGATGGCGCGGCGCTCCTCGTCGGAGAGGTCGCCAAGCTCCATGAAGGCATCGACGAAGAAACGCAGGCCAGCCTGCGTCGGCAGACGGCCGGCCGAAATATGCGGCGCGTAGATCAGCCCGAGATGTTCGAGGTCGCTCATCACGTTGCGGATGGTAGCCGGCGACAGCGAGGACGGCAGGATGCGCGACAAGCTGCGCGAACCCACGGGCTCGCCGTCCCTCAGGTAGGAATCGACGATGCGCCGGAAGATGTCGCGCGAGCGCATGTCGAGCGATTGAAGCGCGGGCGACTGCGACGCGGGATCGACTGGCTTGGTCATTTGGCCAAAAACCTCCGGTTCAAGGATATAGACTTCGGTGGGGCGCGCGCAACCGGTGTCTGTGTCGGATCACCTCGGTGTCTGTACCAGATCACCCCGGCTGTCTGTGTCGGATCACCTCGGTGTCTGTGCCAGATCACCCCGGGGTGTCTGTGTCAGATCGCCCAGGGTGTCTGTGCCAGATCGCCCCGGGTGTCTGTGTCAGATCGCCGGTCCGTTTTCCTTTGCGCGCTGCCCCCCTTGCGTCTAAAAGCCGGCCACGATTTCAAGAAACTGACAAGAAAGCAGGCCGAATGCGCCCCTCCAAACGCCAATTCGACGAAATGCGCGCCATCTCCTTCGAGCGCGGCGTCTCCAAACACGCCGAAGGCTCCTGCCTGGTGAAGTTCGGCGACACGCACGTCCTGTGCACCGCGAGCCTCGAGGAAAAGGTGCCGGGCTGGATGCGCAATTCCGGCAAGGGCTGGGTCACGGCGGAATACGGAATGCTGCCGCGCTCGACCGGCGAGCGCATGCGCCGCGAGGCCTCCGCCGGCAAGCAGGGCGGCCGCACGCTGGAGATCCAGCGCCTGATCGGCCGCTCCTTGCGCGCCGTGGTCGACCTGCAGGCGCTGGGTGAACAGCAGATCACCGTCGACTGCGATGTCATCCAGGCCGACGGCGGCACCCGCACCGCTTCGATCACCGGCGGCTGGGTGGCGCTCTATGATTGCCTGCGCTGGATGGAAGCCCGGCAGATGGCCAGCGTTTCGAAAGTGCTGAAAGACCATGTCGCGGCGATTTCCTGCGGCATCCATGACGGCCAGCCGGTCATCGACCTCGACTATGTCGAGGATTCCTCGGCCGGCACCGACGCCAATTTCGTCATGACCGGCAAGGGCGGCATCGTCGAGATTCAGGGCACCGCCGAGGGCGAACCTTTCTCCGAAGACCAGTTCGCGACGCTTATGGGCCTGGCCAAGAAGGGCATTTCCCGACTGGTCAGCCTGCAGCAGATGGCGGTCGCGTAGGGTTTAATGCCGAGCTTGAACGCCCCCCTCTGGCCTGCCGGCCATCTCCCCCTCGAGGAGGGAGATCGGATACCGTCTCGGCCTTCGCTGGTTTTCAGCGTTGCTGGGTGTGCGACAACATCGAAATTGCCAATCTCCCCCCTTGAGGGGGAGATGCCCGGCAGGGCAGAGGGGGGTGCCTCGTGACTCCCTCCGCCATCCTGGAATCGGCCCTCTACGTCACCGACCTTGACGCCGCTGAGCACTTCTACACCGACGTCCTCGGCCTCATCCTCCTCGGCAAGGTCGACCGCCGCCACCTTTTCTTCCGCTGCGGCCCAGGCGTCCTGCTCGTCTTCAACGCCGAAGCGACCAAAATTCCGCCCGCACCGGACGCGAAGCTGAAAGTGCCGCCGCACGGCGCGGTCGGCGAGGGTCATCTGTGCTTTGCCGCCAGCGCCGCTGAAATCGACGGCTGGAGAACACATCTCCAAGCGAAGAAAATCGCCATCGAAAGCGAATTCGAATGGCCGCAAGGTGGCCGTTCGATCTATATACGCGACCCGTCGGGCAATTCGATCGAGTTCGCCGAGCCAAGAATCTGGGGCCTTTGATGCATTCACCAAACCTCCATACACTCGATGGCAAGAAGATCGTCGTTGCCAGCCACAACGCCGGCAAGCTGCGCGAATTCGCCGACCTGATGGGTCCATTCGGCTTCGAGGCGAAGTCGGCCAAGGAGTATGGCCTGCCCGAACCGGACGAAACCGGCACCACCTTCGAGGAAAACGCCTACATCAAGGCCTTCGCCGCCGCGAAGGCGACCGGCCTACCGGCGCTGTCGGACGATTCCGGCCTCTGCGTCGACGCGCTCGACGGCGCGCCCGGCGTCTATACCGCCAACTGGGCCGAGACGCCGGAGGGATCGCGCGATTTCGCCATGGCCATGCAGCGCACCGAAGTCGCGTTGCAGGAAGTCGGCGCGGCCACGCCCGAGCGGCGCACGGGCCGCTTCGTCGCCGTCATCTGCCTCGCCTTTCCCGACGGCGAGGCCGAATATTATCGCGGCGAGGCCGAGGGCACGCTGGTCTGGCCGCCGCGCGGCGAGCTCGGCTTCGGCTACGATCCGGTGTTCTTGCCCAATGGCTTCGACAAAACCTTCGGCGAGATGAGTGCCGGGGAAAAGCACGGCTGGAAGCCAGGCCAGGCGACGGCGCTGTCGCACCGCGCCCGCGCCTTCCAGAAATTCGCCCAAGCCCGGCTTGATTCGGTCAGGCTTGGCTCCGCATGATCGGACCCGCAACCACCATGGCGCTCGACCGCAGTCCCGGCTTCGGCGTCTACGTGCATTGGCCATTCTGCGCGGCCAAGTGCCCCTATTGCGACTTCAACAGCCATGTCCGCCACCAGCCGGTCGACCAGCAGCGCTTTGCCGCCGCCTTCGAGGCCGAGTTGGCGACGATGCGCCAGCGCACCGGGCCGCGCGACGTGACCAGCATTTTTCTCGGCGGCGGCACGCCGTCGCTGATGAAGCCGGAAACGGTGGCCAGGGTTCTGGACGCGGTGGCCAGGAACTGGACGGTGCCCGATGGTATCGAGGTGACGCTCGAGGCCAACCCGTCCTCGGTCGAGGCGGAGCGTTTCCGTGGCTACCGGGCGGCGGGGGTCAACCGCGTCTCGCTCGGCGTGCAGGCGCTGAACGACAAGGATTTGCGCTTTCTCGGCAGGCTGCACAATGTCGAGGAAGCCTTGCACGCCATCGGGCTCGCGCGCGAAATCTTTCCGCGCCTGTCCTTCGACCTGATCTATGCCCGCCCCGGGCAGACGCCACAGGATTGGCAGGCGGAACTCGAACAGGCGATCGGCCATGCCGCCGACCATCTGTCGCTTTACCAGCTGACTATCGAGGAAGGCACGCCCTTCCATGCGCTGCACGCGGCGAAGAAATTCGTCATTCCCGACAACGATCACGCCGCCGATCTCTACGCGTTGACGCAGGAAATCACATCGGCGTACGGCCTGCCGGCCTACGAGATTTCCAACCACGCCAGGCCGGGCGCCGAGAGCCGGCACAATCTGACCTACTGGCGCTACGGCGAATATGTCGGCGTCGGTCCAGGCGCGCATGGCCGCTTCGTCGAGAACGGCCATCGGGTGGTGACGATTGCCGAGAGAATGCCGGAGACCTGGGCCAATCTGGTCGAGGCCAAGGGCCATGGCATCACCGGCGGCGAACTCCTGACGCGCTCCGAAGAGGCCGACGAGTTTCTTTTGATGGGGCTCAGGCTCGCCGAAGGCATCGACCTCTCCCGCTACGAGGCGTTTTCCGGACGCGGCCTATCGAGCGCGCGGCTGTCGGTGCTGCAGGGTGAGGGGCTGGTGGCGCCGATCGGCAATGCGCGGCTGCGCGCCACGCCGGCCGGCATGATCGTGCTCGACGCCGTGGTGGCGGACCTGGCGCGCTAAACCCTTGAAAAACGTCCTCTTCATCTGCAGCCAGAACCGCTTGCGCAGCCCTACCGCCGAGCAGGTGTTTTCCACGTGGCGCGACATGGAAGTCGCCTCGGCCGGCACCAATCATGATGCCGACACTCCGCTGACGCACGAACTTGTCGCCTGGGCCGACATCATCTTTGTCATGGAGAAAATCCACCGGACGAAACTGCAGAAGAAATTCAAGGCCAGCCTGGAGGCGGCCAAGGTGATCTGCCTCGACATCCCGGACGACTACGAATTTATGGACCCGGAGCTGATAGCGCTTCTGAAGGCGCGCGTTTCACGATATCTGGACTGAGCGCCTGGCCGGCGTTCTCCCCTCCGCCTTCGGCGGCCGCCTTGCCGATCTGAGCCAGATCAGGCGTCGTGTTTGTGGCGGTGCTTTCCGCGCTCCTTCTCTGCATGCGTCTCGCCGCTCCGGACCGGCTTAGCGCCGTCTTTGTCGCGGCGGCCACGGTGCTGGTCGCCTATCGGAGATTGCGGTACGCCGTTGCGGGCGGTTTTCGTTTCAAGACGGGTGATGAAGATATCGAAGCGATTGGGCATCGTCCGGTCAGTGCTCCGTCGTGCTGTCGGGTTTGTTGTCGGAAAGCCTGACGTCTGTTGGCAAGGCACTCGCGGCCTGCTTGGTCAGGCTGGTGTCGTTCCGGGCTGCCAGCCGTTTTTCCTGGCGTGCGGCACTCCGGCTGCGGCCGGCATAGTAAGGCTCGAAAGCGTCCTGTATCGTCAGGCTGTCCATCCTGTCCTCCCTTGGGAATCAGGGGCTAAATCTGCCAAACCCGGTTTCGTTCCCTACTGTGGCGAAGGAATGGCGATTGCCTTACACCGGTGCGAGTTTTGCAAGCCGGCGCCAGCCATGCCAAACAAGATTTGGCGGGCCAGACAGGCCTGAACGGAGACGGCATTGGTGACTGGCGAGACAGGCAAGCGCAGCTATGTGGTCGGGCAGGCCGAGATCGCGGCTCGTCCGCTCGATCCGGCGCTCTATCTGGTGGCGACGCCGATCGGCAACCTCGCTGACATCACGCTGCGCGCGCTGGAGACGCTGGCCGCCGCCGACATCGTCGCCTGCGAGGATACGCGTGTGTCGCGCGTGCTGCTCGACCGCTACGGCATTCGCCGCCGCACCACCGCCTATCACGAACACAATGCCGGCGAGGCCGGGCCGAAGCTGATCGCGGCACTCGAAGCCGGCCAGAGCGTGGCGCTGATTTCGGATGCCGGCACGCCGCTGGTCTCCGATCCCGGCTACAGGCTGGTCGGCGAAGCGCTCGACCAGGGCATTCGCGTCGTGCCGATCCCCGGCCCGTCGGCGCCGCTTGCCGCGCTGACGGCGTCGGGCCTGCCGTCCGACGCCTTCCTGTTCGCCGGCTTTTTGCCGGTCAAGGTTGGCCAGCGGCTGTCACGGCTGGAGGCACTGAAGGCGGTGCCGGCGACCTTGATCTTCTTCGAGTCACCGCGCCGGCTGGCTGAGTCGCTCGGCGCCATGGTCGAGGCGCTGGGCGGCGAACGCAAAGCTGCGATCGGCCGGGAATTGACCAAGACGTACGAGGAAATGCGCACCGGCACGCTGCAAGCGCTGGCCGACCATTATGCGGCGGCCGATACGCCGAAGGGCGAGATCGTCGTCTGTATCGGCCCGGCCGAGGCCAAGGCCGACGAACCCGAAGACATCGATCGTCTGCTTTTGTCGCTCGCTGCCGAAATGCCGGCCTCCAAGGCGGCGGCGGAAGCCGCTAAAATGACCGGCGGCCAGAAGCAGGCGCTCTATCGGCGGCTGCTCGAGCTCAAGGACAGACCATGATCCCGAAAAGTGGAAGCCGGTTTTCTCGGACAAACGGTTTCGTTTGTCCAGAGATCATGGTCGAGCAAAGTTCCGGAGCCGGCAGTGGCTGAGCGCCCGAGCGCTAGCCGCCAAAAAGCCTACCGGCGCGGCCATCGCGGCGAATGGCTGGCGGCTGTCGCGCTGATGCTGAAAGGCTACCGCATCCTGGCGCGCCGCCACCGCACGCGCTTTGGCGAGATCGACCTGATCGCGCGGCGCGGCGACCTGGTGCTGTTCGTCGAGGTCAAGGCGCGCCGCACGCTGATCGAAGCCATGGAAGCGATCGGTCACGAATCGGAGCGTCGCATCGAGGGTGCGGCTGACATCTGGCTGTCGCGCCAGCCGGACTATGGCAGGCTGTCGATGCGCTTCGACATGGTCGCCGTGCTGCCCTGGCGCTGGCCCGTGCATGTCCCGAATGCGTTTTATGGGAGGAGTTGAGGCGGGGCATTCCTTGCTCCGCCCGTGGACGACGAAGGCGCGGAGGTGCGGACCGCTCCTCACCCCCAGATCATCAACGTCACCAGCCCGACAACACCCACCACCAGCCGCCACCAGCCGAACAGCGAGTAGCCGTTGCGCGAGACGTAATCGAGCAGGAAGCGCACCACGAACAACGCCGTGACGAAGGCGGCGACGAAGCCGATGGCGATGATCGGCAGGTCGGCCGAGGTCAGCACGTTGCGGTTCTTGAACAGGTCGAAGGCGAACGCGCCGACCATGGTCGGAATGGCGAGGAAGAAGGAAAATTCCGCCGCCGCCCGCTTGTCGACACCCAGGAGCAGCGCGCCGACGATGGTCGAGCCGGAGCGCGAGGTGCCGGGGATCAGCGACAGGCACTGGAAAAGCCCGATCTGCAGGTAAAGCCTGGTCGGGAACCGCTCGACGTCGCGGTAGACCGGCTTGAGGTTCATGCGGTCGACGACCAGCAGCACCACGCCGCCGATGATCAGCATGATGCAGATCAGCCGGGGCGATTCGAACAGCACCGTCTTGATGAAGTCGTGCGCCAGCGCGCCGATGACCGCGGCCGGCAGGAAGGCGATGAGGATGCCGATGACGAAATGCCGCGTCAGCCGGTCATGCGGCAGGTCGAGCAGCATCTGCCACAGGCGCCGGAAATAGACGCTGAGGATCGCCAGGATGGCGCCGAGCTGGATCAGGATCTCGAAGGCCTTGCCGGTCGACTGGAAGCCGAGGAAATGGCCGGCGAGCAGGATATGGCCGGTCGAAGACACCGGTATGAATTCGGTCAACCCTTCCAGCAGGCCAAGCAGCAGGGCTTCGACGATGGTCTGGCTTTCCATTTCTACCTCGGCGTTGGCGTGACGGCTAACAGAATGGCTTGCTTGTCATGGCGCCGAAGTCCCCCTATAGGTCGCAACACCCCTGACGGCCCGCTAACCGGGCGGCCAAGACTTACCGGTGCGCCCTGCGATTCGCCAGTGTGGCAATCCGGAATTCGCCACACCCGGGACGAGCGCGATGCGCGAATTCCGGATTCTGAGCCACACTGTCAACTTTGAGTTCTAATGTGGTTTGGATTTGAAGTTCCTGAACGCGGATGCCATTGAGGGGCAGGAACTTCAAATCCAAACCACATTAGTGCGCTTTATCACCGCGGAACCATGCTGACGCTTTTCCACCATCCCATGTTCGCAACCTGCCGCTTCGTCCGCCTCGCCTTTGGCGAGTATGGCGAGGAGCTGGCGCTGATCGAGGAAAAGCCGTGGACGCGGCGCAAGGAATTCTTGGCGCTGAATCCGGCCGGCACGCTGCCGATCCTGCTGGCCGAGGGCGACGTGCCGATCATCGGTGCGACGGTGATCTCGGAATATCTCGACGAGACGCGCGGTGTGCTCAAGCGCGACAAGCGGCTGTTCGCCGAGGACCCGATGCAGCGCGCTGAAATCCGCAGGCTGATCGACTGGTATCTCAACAAGGCCGAAAGCGAAGTGACGCGCCATCTGGTGCGCGAGCGCGTGCTGAAGCCGGTGATGCCGGAAACGGCGGGCGGCGGCTCGCCCGATTCGGGCGCCATCCGCGCCGCGCGCGCCAACATCCGCCAGCACATGAAATACACCAACTGGCTGGCCGGCACCCGTCACTGGCTGGCCGGCGGCAGGGTCACCTATGCCGATCTGGCGGCCGCCGCGACGCTGTCGGTGCTCGACTATCTCGGCGAGATCGACTGGCGCGAACACCCCGCCGCGCGCGAATGGTACACGCGGGTGAAATCGCGGCCTTCATTCCGGCCGCTCCTGACCGACCGCGTGCGCGGCCTGTCGCCGGTATCGCACTATGCGGATCTCGACTTCTGATCCGGCAAAACTGCGTGCGCTGATCGACGCGGAGGCGCGGCGCGCCGGCTTCGACGCCGTCGCAGTCACCACTCCCGATGCCATCCCGCTGGCGCCAGCGCGCCTGGCCGAATTCGTCGCCGACGGCTTTCACGGCTCCATGGACTGGATCGCCGAGACGATTGCGCGCCGCAGCGAGCCTTCCACGCTGTGGCCTGACGTGCGCTCGATCGTCGTGCTGGCGATGAATTATGGGCCTGACCATGATCCGCGCGACGTGCTGGCCCGGCGCGACCGCGGCGCGATCTCGGTCTACGCGAAAAACCGCGACTATCACGAGGTGATGAAAGGTCGGCTGAAGGAAATCGCCGGCAAGATCGTCGCGCGGGCGGGCGGCGACGTCAAAGTATTCGTCGACACCGCACCTGTCATGGAAAAGCCGCTGGCGGAAGCAGCGGGCCTGGGCTGGCAAGGCAAGCACACCAATCTGGTCAGCCGCGAGCACGGCTCCTGGCTGTTCCTCGGCACCATCTTCACCACGGCCGAACTGGTGCCGGATAGCGCCGAGATCGACCATTGCGGCTCCTGCCGCGCTTGCCTCGACGCCTGCCCGACCGACGCGTTTCCGGCGCCTTATCGGCTCGATGCGCGGCGCTGCATCTCCTATCTCACCATCGAGAACAAGGGGCCGATACCGCATGAATTCCGCGAGGCGATCGGCAACCGCATCTATGGCTGCGACGACTGCCTCGCGGCTTGCCCATGGAACAAGTTCGCAAGCGCGGCTTCGGAGGCCAAGCTCGCCGCGCGCGACGATTTGCGCGAGCCTGAACTTGCCGACCTTTTGGCCCTCGACGATGCTGCCTTCCGCAGCTTCTTCTCCGGTTCGCCGATCAAACGCATCGGTCGCGACCGCTTTGTCCGCAACGTGCTGATCGCCGCCGGCAATTCCGGCGAGGCCGCGCTTGCAGATAGCGTCCGGGACCTGCTCGGCGACGCCTCGCCGCTGGTGCGGGGCGCGGCAATATGGGCGCTGGCGCGGCTGGTGCCAGAAACCGAATATGCCGGACGGGCCGCGAACGGCCTGAAGAGCGAGGGCGATGGCGCCGTCCGCGAGGAATGGCGCCTGGCACGGCCAAACAGGACGCATGCATGAACGAAAAGCGGATCTTCCTCTTCGGCGCCGGCTATTCGGGCAAGGCCTTTGGCCGCGCCAATAGGGGAGCCGCCCCGATCTTCGGCACGACACGCTCCGAGGAAAAATTCGAAGCGCTGCGCCAAGCCGGCATCGGCCCGCTGCTGTTCGATGGCGCGCTAACCGGCGAAATCGGCGAAGCGCTCGAGAAAACCACCCATCTGGTGATTTCCGTCGCTCCGGAGGAAGCCGGCGATCCCGTGCTGAATGCCGCCCGCGAGGCGATCGCAGGGATGCCTGACCTGAAATGGATCGGCTATCTCTCGACCGTCGGGGTCTATGGCGATCATGGCGGTGCCTGGGTCGATGAAACGGCCGCGTGCCGGCCGGTTTCGAAGCGCTCGACGATGCGGGTCGAGGCCGAGCAGGACTGGTTGAAGCTTGGCGAGGACATCGACCGGCCGGTGGCGATCCTGCGGCTGTCGGGCATCTATGGTCCGGGCCGCAACGCGCTGGTCAATCTGGAAAACGGCACGGCCAGGCGGCTGGTCAAGCCGGACCAGGTCTTCAACCGCATCCATTGCGACGACATATCGGGCGCGCTCTGGCATCTGATCGGCGGCAATACCGGCGGCATCTTCAACGTCACCGACGATGAGCCGGCGCCGCCGCAGGATGTCGTTGCCTATGCCGCTTCGCTGATGGGTGTCGCGCCGCCGCCCGAAATTCCGTTCGAGACCGCCCAACTTTCGCCCATGGCGCGGTCCTTCTATGGCGAGAACAAGCGGGTCGCCAATGCGGCGATCAAGGCGGCGGGCTATCGGTTTCGCTTTCCGGACTATCGCGCCGCCTTCGACCATATGTGGGCAAGCGGCGACTGGCGCGACGGCGCGCCGCGCAGTCCGATGAAGGCCGCGAAGGGGTTAGGATGATCGAAGCGCGGCGCTTGGCGTGGTATGATTCGGCGTTGGAGGCACGGGGGTGCGGTTCATGAAATCATCGACGCGATCGCCTGGCGCCAGAAATTCGGTATTGGCGGCGGCGCTGGCCCTGGCAGGTCTCGCCGCGCAGCCCGCAGCGGCCGAGGAACGGGCAAAAGACCTGTTCGGCGCCGAGAAACTGCCGACGGCTACCGCGGCGCAATCCTTCGGCTTCTATTCCAAGGGCTGCTTTTCCGGCGGCGTCGCCATCCCCATGGATGGTCCGACCTGGCAGGTAATGCGGCCATCGCGCAACCGCCGCTGGGGCCATCCGGCGCTGATCGCGCTGATCGAGAGATTGTCGCGCGATGCGGTCGCCGACGGTTGGCCCGGCCTGCTGATCGGCGACATCGCGCAGCCGCGCGGCGGCCCGATGCTGACCGGCCATGCCTCGCACCAGATCGGGCTCGACGCAGACATCTGGCTGACGCCGATGCCCGACCGCACGATGAGCAGGGCGCAGCGCGAGACCATGAGCGCCACGCTGATGGTCGACGAGAAGACGCATCTGGTGAAGGATGCCCTGTGGACGCCGCGGCATACGGCGTTGCTAAAGCGGGCCGCGAGCTATCCGCAGGTCGAGCGCATCCTGGTCAATCCGGGCATCAAGAAGAAGCTCTGCGACACCGTCAAGGGCGACCGCTCCTGGCTGCGCAAGATCAGGCCGTTCTGGGGCCACGACTATCATTTCCACATGCGCATCGGCTGTCAGCCGGGCTCGCCCAATTGCAAGGCGCAGGAAGCGACGCCGGATGATGACGGTTGCGGCAAGCCGCTGGCCTGGTGGTTCACGCAGGAGCCGTGGCGGCCCA
Source organism: Mesorhizobium sp. B2-3-13 (assembly GCF_006442195.1). Taxonomy (NCBI): domain Bacteria; kingdom Pseudomonadati; phylum Pseudomonadota; class Alphaproteobacteria; order Hyphomicrobiales; family Phyllobacteriaceae; genus Mesorhizobium; species Mesorhizobium sp. B2-3-13. The sequence goes on along the minus strand of NZ_VFVQ01000012.1, from coordinate 83,120 downwards.
ATAAGAACCCGGATGCGCCGAAGGCCCGCGACCTGATGACGATGGCCAACCTGCCCAAGGAATGCCGCGCGGTGCTCGACGCGCCGGGGCCTGCCTCGGCCGAGGCCGCGACCTATCACGGCGACACGGTGCCGATAGCGGTGGCGGCGCCCGCGCCCGTACCCGAAACGCCATCGCTGCCCGCCGTCACGGCCAGCAGCACAGCAGGCCTGCCAAACGCGTTGAACGCCTTCACGGCGACACCCGAGGTCGGCGTGCCGGTGCCGCGTCCACGCCCGCCCGCGAAATGATTGTCGGGCGCCGTCGGCAAGCTCAATCGGTTTAGCTGCCTGCTTTCATGAAACAGTGGCCGTTTGGCCGCAGAACCTCTCCCTGCGCATCGCCGGGTCCGAAAACCGTTTCCCTTTTCAAACTCATGCGCTAGTCAACGGAAGAACGGCGAAACGCCATCGAGGGCGCCGGGGGACGGACAAGAGCATGCCAGGCACAGGCGATGACGAGACTTTGCTGCGGTTTCCGATCCTGATCGGCGATATCGGCGGCACCAATGCGCGCTTTTCGATCGTGCTCGACGCCAATTCCGAGGCCGGCGAGCCGACCATCGTCCAGACCGCCAATTACAGCACCATCGACGAGGCGATCCAGTCGGCCGTGCTCGATCGCTCCTCGGTCCGGCCCAATTCGGCTGTGCTGGCGGTGGCCGGTCCGGTCGATGGCGACGAGATCGAACTCACCAACTGCCCGTGGATTGTCAAGCCCCGGCAGATGTTCGCCAGCCTCGGCCTGAGCGACATCGTCGTGCTCAACGACTTCGAGGCGCAGGCGCTGGCCGTCGTCGCACTCGGCGAAGAGCAGATGGAAAAGATCGGCGGCAGCACGCCGGAGCCCAATGCCGGCCGCGTCGTGCTGGGACCGGGAACCGGGCTCGGCGTCGCCGGGCTGGTCCACGCGCTTCATCACTGGATACCTGTGCCCGGCGAAGGCGGCCATATGGACATCGGGCCGCGTTCGGCCCGCGATTTCGAGGTGTTCCCGCACATCGAGAAGCTCGACGGCCGCATTTCGGGCGAGCAGATCCTGTCCGGGCGAGGCCTCGTCAATGTCTACCGGGCGGTGGCCAGGGCCGACGGCAAGCCGTCGCCCTTCACCACGCCGGCCGAGGTCACCGCTGCGGCGCTGGCCAAGACCGATCCTGTGGCGCAGGAAGCGCTGGAGACCTTTGTCACCTGCCTGGGCCGCACCGCCGGCGACCTTGCCTTGGTGTTCATGAGCCGGGGCGGGGTTTTCCTCACCGGCGGCATCGCGCAAAAGATCGTGCCGGCGCTGAAGGAGGGCAATTTCCGCGCCGCCTTCGAGGACAAGGCGCCGCACAGCGCGCTGATGCGCACCATGCCGGTCTATGTCATCACCCATCCGCTGGCGGCGCTCCTAGGCCTTGCCGCCTATGCCAGGAACCCCTCGCTGTTCGGTGTCCAGACATCGGGCCGGCGCTGGCGCGACGAAGTTAGTCACCCCAAGGCATAGGCAAGCCGGCTGCTTGGCGTTAATAGGGGTGCCGAATTGCCCGGCCACGGGAAGCGGAAACCGACAAAGCCCTCTGATTTGACACTTCAAACTCCAAACAAGCTGAAAGCCCGGCCCGGCGAGGTCACAGCGGTGCTGCGCCGCATTCTGGCTGAGAACAGCCACGACTATCGCTGGACCTATGTGATGGTCATCACCTGCTCGCTGATCGTTTCGGGCACGACCGCCTTCACGGCCTGGATCATGGCCCCGATGGTCAACCAGATATTCTACGAACGGCGTGGCGATGCGATCGTCTGGATCTGCGCCGGCTTCATGGCGGCCTTCCTGCTGCGCGGCTTCGCCGGCTATGGCCAGGCGGTGGCGCTGGCCAAGATCGGCAACAATCTGGTGGCGCGCTACCAGAAGCGCATCTTCGATCACCTGATGAAGCTCGGCGTGGGCTTCTTCAACGACACACGCTCCGGCCGGCTGGCGGCGCAGGTCAACGAAAACGTCGGCGGCATCCGCGACCTGCTGTCGCTGACGCTGACCTCGATTACCCGCGACGCGGTGACGCTGATCGGCCTTCTCGGCGTCATGGTCTATCAGGATCCGGTTTTGTCGCTCAGTTCGCTGCTGATCGGGCCGCCGCTGATCTGGGCCGTCGTCTACCTCACCCGCCGCGTACGGCGCATAACCCGGGAATCCGTGCTCATCAATTCGCGGCTGATCGGCGCGGTTCAGGAAGCCACGCAAGGCATCGCCATCGTCAAGGCCTTCACCATGGAGGACGAACTGTCGGGCCGCATCGGCAAGCTCGCCAACGACGCCGAACAGCGCTCCAACAAGATTGCCCGCGTCTCCGAACGGCTGTCGCCGATCTCCGACATGCTGGCTGGTCTCGCCGTCACCTCCGTCATCGCCTATTCCGGTTACCGGGCGCTGGTTCTGGGCCAGCCGCCGGGCGCGGTCTTCTCGTTCATCACCGCGCTGATCCTGGCCTATGATCCGGCGCGGCGCCTGGCGCGCATGCAGGTCGGCATGGAACGGGCGCTGGTCAACGCGCGCATGATCTACGAACTGCTCGACCTCGAGCCCAAGCAGGGCGATGCTCCAGGCGCCACACAGGCACATTTCACCACCGGTGAAGTGCGCTTCAACAACGTGTCCTTCCGCTATGTCGAGGAGGCGCCTGTCCTTCAGGGTCTGAGCTTCGTCGCCGCCGCCGGCAAGATGACCGCCGTCATCGGCGCGTCCGGCGCCGGCAAGACGACGCTGGTGGCGCTGCTGCAGCGCTTCTACGACGTCGAGAGCGGCACGATCGAGATCGACGGCCAGGACATTTCCAAGGTCACCAAACAGTCGCTGCGCGGCTCGATCGCCTATGTCTCGCAGGCGCCCTACCTGTTCGAAGGCACCATCCGCGACAACATCCGCTACGGCCGCCCCTCGGCGACCGACGCCGAGATCGAACAGGCCGCGCGACTGGCCGCGGCCGACGAGTTCATCCGCCAGCAGCCGCAAGGCTATGACACGCCGGTCGGCGAGAATGGCGCCACGCTCTCCGGCGGCCAGCGCCAGCGTGTGTCGATCGCCCGCGCCATCGTGCGCCAGGCGCCGATCTTGCTGCTCGACGAGGCGACATCGGCGCTCGACAACGAGGCCGAAGCCCGGGTCCAGCAGGCGCTCACCAAGGTCATGGAAGGGCGCACCACCATCGTCATCGCGCACCGCCTGTCGACCGTGGTCAATGCCGACCACATCATCGTGCTGGAACAGGGCCATCTGGTCGAAGAGGGTACGCACGCCTCGCTGATGGCCGACCCGCACAGCGTCTATGCCCGTTTCCACCGGATACAGGGCGTTAAGGGCCTGGGGCTTGTCGACGACAGCGCGCCGGCCGAAATTTTGGTTCAGGAATTAGAGACCGGGAACATCGCCGGGAGCACGGCATGAGCGAAACATCAGCAATATCAGGCGAGACGGCCAGCGATATGGGACTTGTGGTGGTCGGCGCGGCCGGCCGCATGGGCCAGACGCTGATCCGCGCCATCCACGCCTTTCCGGGCGCCCGCGTCATCGGCGCGGTCGAGCGCGCCGATTCGCCTCATCTGGGCAAGGATGCGGGCGAACTGGCAGGCGTCGGCCGCATCGATGTGCCGATCGGCGGCGATCCGCTGCCGGTGTTCGCCAGGGCCGATGGCGTGCTCGATTTCACCACCCCGGCCTCGACGGTCGAGTTCGCCGGTTACGCGGCGCAGGCGCGCATTGTCCACGTCATCGGCACGACCGGCTGTTCGGCCGAGGACAACGCGAAGATTGCTGCCGCCGCGCGCCACGCGACCATCGTCAAGTCGGGCAATATGAGCCTCGGCGTCAACCTGCTGGCGGTGCTGGTCGAACAGGCGGCGCGCGCGCTCGATGCCGATGATTTCGATATCGAGATCCTCGAAATGCACCACAGGCACAAGGTCGACGCGCCTTCGGGCACCGCGCTTCTGCTCGGCGAGGCCGCCGCCGCCGGGCGCGGCATTGCACTGGCCGGCAACGACGTGCGTTCACGCGACGGCCATACGGGTGTGCGACAAACCGGCTCGATCGGTTTCGCCGCCCTGCGCGGCGGCTCGGTGGTCGGCGACCACAGCGTGATCCTGGCCGGCACCGGCGAGCGCATCACGCTGTCCCACCATGCCGAGGATCGCGCCATCTTCGCCCGCGGCGCCGTCAAGGCCGCACTTTGGGCGCGCGGCAGGAAGCCGGGCCTTTACTCAATGCGGGACGTGCTCGGGCTTGCCTGAAACGACCCTGAACCATCTTCGTTCTTACGCAAGTCCGGACAGAAAACCGCTACACACTTTTCCTGGAATGCTCAGACCCCAGAGGAGCAAAAATGTCGAGAACTCTCGTGCTCGTGCGTCACGGCCAGAGCGAATGGAATTTGAAAAACCTGTTCACCGGCTGGCGTGACGTCGACCTGACCGAGCAGGGCCACGCCGAGGCTAAGGCCGCCGGCCAGAAGCTCAAGGCGCGCGGCCTGAAATTCGACATCGCCTTCACCTCGGCGCTGGTCCGGGCGCAGAAGACCTGCCAGCACATTCTCGACGCCGTCGGCCAGAGCGACCTGAAGACCATTCGCGACCAGGCGCTAAACGAGCGCGACTATGGCGACCTTTCCGGCCTCAACAAGGACGATGCGCGCCAGAAATGGGGCGAGGAGCAGGTGCATGTCTGGCGTCGCTCCTACGACGTACCGCCGCCCGCCGGTGAAAGCCTGAAGGACACCGGCGCCCGCGTCTGGCCCTACTACCTGCACGATCTGCAGCCGCACGTGCTGCGCGGCGGCACCGTGCTGGTCGCCGCCCACGGCAATTCGCTGCGCGCGCTGATCATGGCGCTGGACGGCAAGTCGGGCGAGGAGATCGTCAGGCTGGAGCTCGGCACCGGCGTGCCTGTGATCTACCAGCTCAACGCCGATTCGACCGTGGCCTCGAAGGAAGTGCTGGAAGGCTGACGGCTGGCGAGTTGCGGCGGCGGGCCTCCACCAGCTTTGCTAAAGCGACTTCCCAGCTTTTGGCGTCCTGTTCCAAAAAGCGCGTTGACAGCAATCGCTTGCCCGCCTATTGAGCCCGCACCAGCCCAGATGGCGGAATTGGTAGACGCGCACGGTTCAGGTCCGTGTTCCGCAAGGAGTGGAGGTTCGAGTCCTCTTCTGGGCACCAAATTCCCGTTTCGAACCATTCGATCGGTTCAGAAGCTCAAGAGAAAAGCCCGGTTCGTCCGGGCTTTTTTCTTGCCCGATGACCTCCCCTCCTGGCCAGTCCCCAACAAACCGCTTCAAACCGGGCTCCGGCTTCGCTACGCTCGCTCCCATGTCTCAATCCGCCACCGCGATCTTCGGCGCCCGCCGCGACCAGGCCTTCCCAACCCTGACCGAGGCCGACATCGAGCGCATGCGCCGGTTCGGTGAGGCCAGCGCCTATGCCGCCGGCGAGCACATTTTCGAGGCCGGCGATGTGTCCCCGGGGCTGATCGTCGTCCTGTCGGGCAAGCTGGACATCACCCAGGACGGCAAGCTCGGCCGGCGCGAGACGATCGTCACGCATGGCCCGGGCAGCTTCGTCGGCGAGCTGGCGCAGCTTTCGGCCCGTCCCTCGCTGGTCAATGCGCAGGCCGCCGAGCCAGTGCAGGCGTTCGTCATCTCCTCGCAGAGGCTGCGCGACCTGATGGTGCAGGAGGCCAATCTCGGCGAGCGCATCATGCGGGCGCTGATCCTGCGCCGCGTCGGGCTGCTCGAGAGCGGCACGATCGGTCCCATCATCGTCGGACCGGCCGACAATGGCGACGTCCTGCGCCTTCAGGGGTTTCTCGCCCGCAGCGGCCAGCCCCACCGCGTGCTCGATTCCAAAACCGATCCTTGTGCGAAGACCCTGTTTGAGCACTTCCATGTCGATCCCCACCACTTGCCGGTCGTGCTGTGCCCGAACGGCAGGCTGCTGCTCAATCCCGCGGAGAAAGACCTCGCCCGCTGCATCGGCCTGCTGCGGCCGGTCGACGCCAGCAAGGTCTATGACGTCGCCATTGTCGGCGCCGGGCCGGCCGGTCTGGCGGCGGCGGTCTATGCGGCCTCCGAAGGGCTGTCGACCATCGCGCTCGATTGCCGTGCCTTCGGCGGCCAGGCGGGCGCTTCCGCGCGCATCGAGAACTATCTTGGCTTTCCCACGGGCATTACCGGCATGGCGCTGATGGCGCGCGCCTATAACCAGGCGCAGAAATTCGGCGTCGAGATGGTCATCCCCGACGAGGTGAAGCTGCTCGGTGCCGCCACCGACGGCGCGCGCTACCAGCTTGCGGTCGGCGACGACGAGACGGTGCGTACGCGCTCGGTGGTGATCGCCAGCGGCGCACGCTACCGCCGCCTCGACGTCGCCAATCTCGCCGAGTTCGAGGGCACATGCGTGCATTATTGGGCCTCGCCCATCGAAGCACGGCTTTGCGGCGGCCAGGAAGTAGCGCTGGTCGGCGCCGGCAATTCGGCTGGGCAGGCGGCCGTCTTCCTGGCCAGCCATGTCAGGAAAGTGGCGCTGCTGGCGCGTGGCGGCAGTCTCGAAGCCTCGATGTCGCGTTACCTCGTCGAGCGCATCAGGGCGCAGCCGAACATCGAGGTGCTGACCGGCACCGAGGTCGAGGCGCTGGACGGCGAGGAAGGCAATCTTGCCACGGTCCGCTGGCGCGACCGCTCGAGCGGCGCCTCGACGACGCGGCCGATCCGCCATCTCTTCCTGTTCATCGGTGCCGACCCGAATACCGACTGGCTCGCCCAATCCGACGTGGCGCTGGATGCCAGGGGTTTCATCCGCACCGGATCGGACATGGGATCGGCGCATGGCCTGATGGAGACGAGCCGCAGCGGCGTGTTCGCCATCGGTGACGTGCGCTCCGGCTCCGTCAAACGCGTCGCGGCGGCGGTCGGCGAAGGCGCCCAGGTGGTGGCCGCATTGCATGCATTTCTTGCGCGGGAAGGCAGCCATGCTGACGCGCCTCAACTGGTCGGGGGAGTGTGATGGCTGACGAGTGCAGACACGCGGCTGGGATCAAGGACGTGACGCCGAGCGCGCTCGGCTGCGAGGAATGCCTGAAGAGCGGCTCGTGGTGGGTGCATCTACGGCTCTGCCGAACCTGCGGCCATGTCGGCTGCTGCGACGACTCCCCCAACCGTCACGCCACCAAGCATTTTCATGCCACCAGCCATCCCGTCATCGAGGGCTATGACCCGCCGGAAGGCTGGGGCTGGTGCTATGTCGACGAGATCTTTCTCGACCTCGGCGACCGCACGACCCCGCAGAACGGCCCGATCCCGCGATTTTACTGAGTACTTCGGCGAGCTGGGAAAAGCGGGCCGGTCTGATCTATCGCACCGAACCGGTAACTGTCCGGTCGACATCCGGAACGGATTTGCGATCGTTGCCGGCAAGGGCGGCGATGAGCAGCAGGCTGGCCACGACCGGAACGAACAGCACGGCGACGCGGGCCTGTATATGAAGAATGGCGCGCCATTCGCTGCGCTTGTCGGGGCTGTTGCTCATCATACTCACTTTGCCATGGCCCCCCGGAGGTCACATAGCCGTGAACGGTTAAGCAACTCCTTCCGACTTCGTTAACGCAGGCGATTCAAGCCTGAAATCAGCCGAGCCCGATCCGCCTGGCGCCTTGCCGGAACAACGCTTCGGCGTCGGGCTCGAAGCGGAACGTGCCGATGAAATCGTCGGCGCGGTAATCCGGCAACGTCTTGCGGATCGCGGCTGCAAAGCCGCGCGCCTCGTCGAGCCGCCCCGCCAGCGCCAGGCAATGTGCCGCGATCGCCAGGATGATGGCGTGCGCGTTCGGCCGCGCCGCTGCCTTCCGCGCCCATACGGCTGCCTCCTCGAACTGGCCGAGACGGACATGCGACATCGCCCGCGCGCCCAGCATGCCGAACAGCAGCGGGTCGAAAGGGCTGAGGTGGCGCGAATGGTCTGAGGAGCTTATCGCCGCTTTCGGGTCGCCCGACTGCGAGTGGACGAAGGACAGCGCGTAATGGCCGAGCGCGAAATTGGGACTGAGTTTGACCGCCTGTTCCAGTTCGCTGAGCGAGCCCTCCTGTTCGCCGCGCAGCCACAGCGCCCGCCCCATTGCCCAGTGTGCGGCCGGATTGTGGTCGTCGACCAGCAGGCTCTGGCCGGCGCTCTCGAACGCCAGCGCGCTTTCCCGGTCGCGGTCGCCCCAGCGCTGGAAGGCGTTCTGCCAATGGGTGAAGGACAGGCCGGCATAGGCGCGGGCGAAGGTCGGATCGAGCTGCAAGGCCCTGGCAAAGAAATGCCGCGCCGTTTCGTTCTCGGCCTGGGTGAAGCGATACATATGCCAGAGGCCGCGGTGGTAGGCCTCCCAGGCGTTGAGCGAGTTGGGCGCCTTCAGCAGGGCTCGGTTACGCTCGACGGTCTCGACCTCCACCGAGATCGACGACACGATGCTGTCGCCGATGTCGTCGAGCACGGCAAAAATGTCGTCCGGACGGTGCTCGAACGTCTCGGCCCAGACGATCCTGGCGGTACGCACCTCGATGAGTTCGACGCCGACGATCAGGCGGCCGGCCATGCTGCGCACCGTGCCAGTGGCGACATAGTCGACCTTCAGCCGGCGACCGGCCTCCTCGGGTGCGATGCCCTTGTCGGCCAGTGCGAAGACCGATCCGCGCGCGATGACGAAGAAATCCCGTAGCTTGGCGAGACGGGTGATGATGTCGTGGGTAAGGCCATCGGCCAGCCCGCCGCGCAGGCCGGATTCCTCAATAAACGGCATCACCGCCAGCGACGCATGGCTCGGCTCGAGTGGATCGGAGTTGAGTGGACCGGAGTCGGGCGGACCAGGTGACGTCAATTGCGATGCTGTGAACTGGCAGGCCGGCTGCGGCCGCGGCGAGGCAGCCGACTGCTGGTCGCGGATCACCCGCCAGGCTGTCCGGAGCGGGACGAAATCCAGGTCTTCCGACTGGAACAGCTGTGCCGCCACCGCCAGATGCTTCTCGGCCGCGGCGATCTCGCCGCGCCGGGCGAGGCTCGCCAGCAGCGCCGTATGCGCGCGCCCCTCGAAAGGCGCGAGTTCCACCCATTTGTCGAGATGGGCGGTCGCTTCGTCGCAGTCCGTGGGCAGGCTCGCGACGAGCCGTTCCAGCACCGCCGCGTGGACGGACCGGAAGCGGCGGCGCTGGCCGATCAGCCAGCTGTTGAAGTGCGGATTGCGTTCGAGTTCCAGCCCGTCGAGAAAATCGCCGGCGAAGAGTTCTGCCAGCGCTCGCAACCGCTCGGCATCGAGCGTGTCGACCCCGTGCGCGGCGGCATGGCTGATCTCCAGCGCATCGACAAGGCAGCCGCCGAGATCGAGCGCGACCGTATCGTCCTGCGTGCGGACATGGCGCCGGTCCGGGGCGTCGAGAGCGCCGCGCAACTTGCTCAGGCACCAGCGCAGCTCGCCTCGCGGATCGTTGGGCACGTCCCACAGAAGTTCGCACAGGCGGCTGCGCCCCACCGGGTGCGGCGCCAGCGCCAGATAGGCAAGCAGCGCCCGCAGCTTGCGCGAGGCCGGCAGTGCCATCGGCACACCGTTGCGCGTGATCGCCAATTGGCCGAGCAGGCGCACGGACAGGCCCGGCATACCGCCGTCCTGGCTCGATGGTGCGGATTCCACGTCCCTTCCCACGCCTGCTCCCACGCTGGCCTGTCGGCCCCTGCTTTATCACCAAACACGATCTGGCGCATCCGGCGGCGAATTTCGCGCCGGCAGCGATCATTGCCGCATCGCCGGCAACGTCAGTCCTAGCGCGGCAAGGTCTCGAGACCTCGCCGCCCGGGCCGCCGGTTTGTAATCGGTCCGTGAAAATGAACACGATCGAGGAGATCAACGATGTTGAACAAACAGAAAATCAGGACCACCGCCGGGCGCGGGCGCCTGTTCGACAGCATTCTCGACACTGTCGGCGACACGCCGGCGGTGCGCATCAACAATCTCGCGCCGGCCCATGCGGCCATCTACGTCAAGGCCGAGTTCTTCAACCCGGGCGCCTCGGTGAAGGACCGGCTGGCGCTCAACATCATCGAGGAGGGGGAACGCAGCGGCGCGCTGAAGCCGGGCCAGACCGTGGTCGAGGCGACCAGCGGCAACACCGGCATCGGCCTCGCCATGGTCTGTGCGCAAAAAGCCTATCCTCTGGTCGTCACCATGGCCGACAGCTTTTCGGTCGAGCGCCGCAAGCTGATGCGCATGCTCGGCGCCAAGGTGGTGCTGACGCCGCGCGCCGAAAAGGGTTTTGGCATGTACAAGAAGGCGGTCGAGCTGGCTGAGGCCAATGGCTGGTTCCTCGCCCGCCAGTTCGAGACGGCCGCCAATGCTGCCATCCACGAGGCGACGACGGCGCGCGAAATCATCAACGATTTCGCCGGCTCGCGGCTCGACTGCTTCGTCACCGGCTATGGCACCGGCGGCACCGTCGTCGGCGTGGCGCGAGTCTTGCGCCGCGAACGGCCCGATACCCGCATCGTGCTCTCCGAGCCGGCCAATGCGCAACTGATCGGCAGCGGCAAGACGCAGCTGCGCGGTGCCGGTGGCGCCCCCGCCGCCAGCCATCCGGCCTTCGAGCCGCACCCGATCCAGGGCTGGACGCCGGACTTCATCCCCAATGTCCTGCAGGAAGCGATCGACGCCAGCCTCTATGACGAGGTGATGCCGATCGCAGGGCCAGAGGGCATCAAATGGGCGCGGGCGCTAGCCCAGAAGGAAGGCATCTTCACCGGCATTTCCGGCGGCGCCACCTTCGCCGTGGCGCGGCAGGTCGCGGAGAAGGCGCCGGCGGGATCGGTGATCCTGTGCATGTTGCCCGACACCGGCGAGCGCTACATGTCGACACCGCTGTTCGACGGCATCGAGGCCGAAATGGATGCCGACGAGCTGGCGCTGTCGCGCTCGACGCCTGGCTGCCAGTTTCCGGCGGCTTGACGGAGGCAGTCATGGACATTGCGCGAGAAACCGTCGGCATGGTGGCCGAGGAAACGCTTGACCCCGCCGACTGGGCCGATGTGCAGGCCTTGTCGCACCGGGTCGTCGACGATGCCGTCGATTATCTGCGCGACGTGCGCGACCGCCCGGTGTGGCGGGAGATGCCGGCCGATGTGCGGGACTTCTTCACCGCCCCGTTGCCGCGCTCGCCGGCACCGCTTGCCGCCGTCTACGGCGAGGTCTCGCGCACCGTGATGTCCTATCCCATGGGCAACATCCATCCGCGCTTCTGGTCCTGGTACATGGGGTCGAGCAACTTCACCGGCGCGATCGGCGATTTCCTGGCGGCGATCCAGGGCTCCAATCTCGGCGGCGGCAACCACGCCGCGGGGCTGATGGACAACCAGGTGGTGAACTGGTGCAAGGAGATGCTGGGCTTTCCGGCATCGGCCTCCGGCACGCTGGTCAGCGGCGGCTCGATGGCCAATATCATCGGGCTGACCGTGGCGCGCAACGCCAAGGCCGGCATCGATGTGCGCGAACACGGTGTCGCCGCCATCGAAAAACCGCTGCGCTTCTACGGCTCGGACCAGATCCATTCCTGCCATCGCAAGGCGATGGAAGCGCTTGGGCTCGGCAACCGGGCGCTGCGCCGGATCGCGACGGATGCCGGGCTGCGCATCGACATATCGGCCTTGCGCGCGGCGATCGCCGAGGACCGGGCAGCCGGCGTCACGCCGGCCTGCGTCATCGGCAATGCCGGTACGGTCAACACCGGCGCGATCGACGATCTCAGGGCGCTTGCCAAACTCGTGCACGAGGAAGGACTCTGGTTTCATGTCGATGGCTGTATTGGCGCGCTGATCGCGATAGCGCCGCAAAACGCCCACCGCGTCGCCGGCATCGAATGGGCCGATTCGATCGCGCTCGATCCGCACAAATGGCTGCACGCGCCGTTCGAGGTCGGCTGTGCCCTGGTCAGGGATGCCACAGCGCACCGCCGGACCTTCGCGGTGACGCCGGAATATCTGGAATCGACGCCGCGCGGCCTCGCATCCGGCGAATGGCTGCACGACTATGGCCTGCAGACCTCGCGCGGCTTTCGCGCCCTGAAAGTGTGGATGGCGCTGAAGGAGCATGGCATCGAAAAATTAGGCCGCCTGATCGACCAGAACATCGCGCAGGTCTCCTATCTGGCCAGGCTGATCGAGGCCGAGCCTTCGCTGGAACTGGCGGCAGCGCCGACCATCAACATCGTCTGCTTCCGCTATCAACCCGGTTTGGCGGGCGAAGCGCTGAAGGCGCTCAACACCGAGATCATGCTGCGGCTGCAGGAGCAAGGCATCGCGGCACTCTCCGACACCACCGTGCATGGCGAGCACTGGCTGCGTGTGGCGATCACCAATCATCGCACCCGCCGCGACGATCTCGATCTGCTGGTGCGTGAAGCGGTGAGGCTGGGGCGTGAGATCACTGCGGAGGGCCGCGTGTCTTCCTAGTTCCGGGCGGCCGTGCGAACCTGCCCGCGATGATTCGCGGGAGGTCGGCGGTGACGTTGTTTCGCATGGTTGCGCTGGCGGCACTGGTCCTGGCCAATTCGGCCGATGCCGCCGATATGGCCTTTTTCGTCAAGAACCTGCGCAAGGAGGCGGTCGCGGTCGAGCTGTTCAGCCGCGACCGTGAGACCGTCTGGCCGGGCAACGACAAGGTGTTCCTTGTCGATCCGGACTCGCAGAAATCAGTGCCGATCTCCTGCAACCAGGGCGAACGCATCTGCTATGGCGCCTGGGTCGATGGCAATGACAAGATTTCCGCCGGCGTCGGCCCAGACAACGACCAGCCCTGCGATACCTGCTGTTTCATCTGCGTGGAGCACGCTACCGAGACGATCGACCTGGTGCCGTGATCGGGGATCCCGTCCAGGCGGTCATTCCGGGCGTCAGTCTGGGAGGCCGGCCTTGTGGAAGCCCTCGATGAAATGCTCACGCGTCGCGTCGTCGCGGAACGGCTCGGTCATCACCCAGTGGCGGGTCGTGAAATGCGGGTTACCGACGAGGAACAGCTCGACCTCCGCGCGCGCCTCGTCGAGCCGGCCAAGTTGCGCAAGGCTTGCCGCAAGGAAGCGGCGTGAGCTGGTGCGGTAGGTCTCGTCCCGGCGCAGCGTCTCGACGGCGGCAGCGTAGTCGCGCGCCGCATATTGCGCCTGGCCGAGCGTCAGATAGTACCAGCTTGCCGGAAACGGGTTCAGCCGGAACGCCTTGCGGATCTGCTGCAGGCCCTCCTCCACCCGCCCGGCGAGCGTCGTTATATCGGACAATGTCGCCCAGGCATCGGCCTCGTTGGGGTCGAGTTCGAACGCCCTGGCGAATTCGGCATCCGACTCGGCGAAATCATGCTCATAGGCAAGCAAATTGCCGAGCACCCAGTGGCAGCCGGCATCGTTCGGATCGATCGCGACCGCCTTGCGCGCCAGGTCCAGGGCAATTCGGCGGTTAGGGTCGATCGGCTCGCCCCAGTGCACCCATCCCATCCAGTGGTTCATGGCGAGCCAGCGATAGGCCTCGGCGTAGTCGGGGTCGAGCGCAACCGCGCGCGTCAGCATCAGATGCGCTTCCCGTGCCGTCTGCGGCGAATCGTCGATCAGCTTGCGCGCCCGCACGCACAGATCGTAGGCATCGAGATTGGTGGGCCGGTTGCGTGGCGGCGGCGCGCGCAGCCGGCCGAGCAACGCCTCCACGATCTTGGCGGTCACCTCGTCCTGGACGGCGAAGATATCGTCCAGGCCGCGGTCGAAGCGTTCCGCCCAGAGATGGTCGCCGCTCGCCGCGTCGACCAGCTGTGCGTTGATGCGCACGCGCCCCGCGTCACGCCGCGCGCTGCCCTCCAGCAGGTAGCGGACGCCAAGTTCCCTGGCGATCTCGCGCACATCCATCGCCCTTCCCTTATAGGCAAAGGTCGAATTGCGCGCGATGACGAACAGGCCGGAGATCCTCGACAGGTCGGTGATCAGGTCTTCGGTCAAGCCGTCGCAGAAAGCGTCCTGCCCGGCATCGTTGCTGAAATTGACGAAGGGCAGCACCGCGATCGATGGTTTGTCAGGCAGCGGCAACGGTTTTCGCTTGGCGCCGGCGAGCTGTTCGACGGCTCCCGTGAAGCGGTAGCCGACGCGTGGAATGGTGGCGATCCATTCGCCGCCTCCTTCACTAGCAATGCCGGGCGGACCGAGCAGCTTGCGCAATTGCGCGATCTGGACGGTGAGGTTGCCTTCCTCGACGGCCGTGCCCGGCCACGCCGCGTCCATGAGTTCGGCCTTCTCAAGGATTTCGCCGGCCCTTGCGACCAGCGCCGCGAGCAGCTTCAGCCCGCGATAACCGATGGCCACGGGGACGTCGTTCCGGAGCAGCGTTCCCGCACCGGCATCCAGCATGAACGGGCCAAAGGCAAAGCGCTCTCCCTGCATGGCGCATCTATAGAGCAATTCCAGGAAAAGTGCGAAGCGGTGCCCCGGAGAAGCGCATAGCGCTTTCCCCGGAGGAAGTTCATGAAAACAAAGAGTTAGACGCCGTTTGGAACTTTTGAGAACTATTTGGCGGGCCTTAATTACGGCGGCGTTCGCGTCCCGCAGAATGCAACCTCTTTCAGCTCGAGGGCTCCGGCCCCACGGAGGTTGTCATGAACCATATCCTTGTTTCGGTTCCGCCGGCAGTGCGGCAGCCCGCAAGTCCCAAGCAAGCGCCGCGTCGGCGCCTGGCGGTCTTGCGAAACACCATCGCGGCCTGGCGCGAGCGGACACGCTTTCGCTGGGACCTCAAGCGAATGTCGGAGGTCAGTCCACATCTGATCGACGACATCGGTTTGACGACGCCACAGGTAGAGGAAGAAATCGCCAAACTGCCCTTCTGGCAGCGATAAGGCGAAATGTCGCGATGATTTGGACGGGATTGCCGGCATCATCCCTTTAGTGCCCGCCCGCGTCATGTCATGATCCCCCATCGGCCGTGGGGGCCGATTCTACATCGGGGGTTTTCATGTCTTTCACATCAGCGCGCCGGCTCGCCGCCGCGTTTTCGCTTGCCGTCCTGTTTGTATCGACCGCCCAAGCCGGCGACGTCACCTTCGCCGTCAAGAACAGCCACCCCAACGCCATGCGCCTCGAGCTCTACAGCCAGGACCGCGACTATGTCTGGCCGGGCGATGCCAAGGATTTCTATCTCGATGACGGCGAGACCAAGCAGCTGCCGATATCCTGCAATGAAGGCGAATCGATCTGCTACGGCGCCTGGGTTGACGGCGACGAAGGCACCTATTGGGGCGTCGGCCCCGGCAACAAGGAAAAATGCGAGGATTGCTGCTATACCTGCAGCGGCGGCGAGACCGAGGAGATCGATCTGGTCCCCTGACCGGTTTGCCAGCTTGACGGGTTTCCCGCTGGGGACCATAGCCCAAACACCCAAGGCACGCCGCGTGCAATCAGGCGCGGTGTGCTCCAGGCACACAGGGAGCACACCAATGGCTGGCATGGTCGAAAGCGACAAGATCGACGTCGGATTTTCCGGCAAACGCTGCATCCACTCGCGCAATTGCGTGCTCGGCGACCCAAATGTCTTCGTGCCCAACGCGCCGGGACAATGGATCCATCCCGAGGCGGCCAGCGTCGAAAAGATCGTCGCGCTGGCCGAGAATTGCCCCTCGGGCGCCATCACCTATATGCGCAAGGATGGCGGACCGCAGGAAAAACCGCCTGTGGTCAACACCGTGCGGTTGCGCGAAAACGGTCCGCTGGCGGTGCATGCCGAGATCGTGCTTGGCGACGAGACATTCTTCCGCGCCACGCTCTGCCGCTGCGGCGCCTCGCAGAACAAGCCGTTCTGCGACAACAGCCACATCAAGGCGGGCTTTGCCGCCACCGGCGAACCGGCGCTGAAGGACGCGCCCGCGCTGGAGGCCCGTGACGGCCCGCTGAAGGCGACGCCTACCACCAACGGCCCGCTCAAGCTCGAAGGCAATGTCGAGATCGTCACCGGCACCGGCCACACGGTCGATCGCACCACGAAGGTTTTCCTGTGCCGCTGCGGCCACTCGGCGAACAAACCGTTCTGCGATGGCAGTCATAAGAAGGTTGGGTTTGTCGGATAAGGCGGCGCGTCGACGCTGCCAACTTCCCACTCGTGGCGACGAGGAACCCCACATATGTTGGCGGGACGGCGCACCGACCTTCCGGTGGGTTCATGACACCGTGGCCCATCTCACGCTGCTTTATCGGCCGGCCCGTTTCGGCTAAGGGCACGGGTGAAAAGAACGCCTCCCGTCCCGGATCCGCCAAAGAATGACCGCCAAGACCAAGCCCGCCCCTCTCTTCCTCGGCATCGACACCGGCGGCACCTACACCGATGCCGTGCTGTGGTCCGAGACCGAAGGTCCGCAAGAGGGGCCGAACAAGGGCAAGGTGCTGGCCAAGGCCAAGGCGCTGACCACGCGGCATGATCTGGCCGTCGGCATTTCGGGTGCCGTCGACGCGGTCCTGGAAAAGGCGGCCACCGATCCGGCTGACATCAAGCTGGTCTCGATGTCGACGACGCTCGCCACCAACGCGCTGGTCGAGGGGCAGGGCGGCCGGGTGGCGCTGGTCATGATCGGCTTTTCCGAGGCCGATCTTGCCCGTGATGGGCTGAAGACGGCACTCGGCACCGACCCGGTGGTGTTTTGTCCGGGCGGCCATGATGTGCACGGCAACGCGGCAAAACTCGACCTGTCCGGGCTGGAGGCGATGCTGCCGGAACTCGGCGCGTCGGTGTCCGGTTTCGCCGTCTGCGCCTATTTCGCCACCCGCAATCCCGCGCATGAGATCGCCGCCCGCGAGCTGATCCGCGACAGGACCGGCCTGCCGGTCACATCAAGCCACGAATTGTCGGCCAAGCTCGGCGGGCCACGCCGTGCGCTCACCACACTGCTCAATGCCAGACTGATCTCGATGATCGACCGGCTGGTGGCGGCGACCGAGGGGTTCCTTCAGGCGCGCAACATTGGCGCTCCCCTGATGGTGGTGCGCGGCGATGGGGCGCTGGTTTCGGCGGAGTTTGCCCGCCAGCGGCCGATCGAGACGATCCTCTCCGGCCCCGCCGCCAGCCTGGTCGGCGCCCGCCACATGACCGGGCTCGACAACGCGGTGGTCTCCGACATTGGCGGCACCACCACCGACGTCGCCGTGCTCGATGGCGGCCGGCCGCGGCTCGATCCGGAAGGCGCCACCGTCGGCGGCTTCCGCACCATGGTCGAGGCGGTGGCCATGCGCACTTTCGGCCTCGGCGGCGATTCCGAAGTGACGCTGGAGGATGGCGCGCTCAATCCGAAGATCCTGCTTGGGCCGCGCCGCCTGGTGCCGCTGGCGCTGGCCGGCATGGCGCATGGCGAGGCGGTGACGGCGGAACTCGAACGCCAGTTGCGCGCCCCCAACACCGGCCGCATGGACGGCCGCTTCGCGGTCCGCACCGGCGTGCCGGACCGGCTCGCCGCGGGGCTGACCGCACCGGAGGCGAAGCTCTACGAGGCGATTGGCGCGACGCCGCTTGCCCTCGACAGGCTGCTGACGTCGAACGCCCAGAACGCCACGCTGAACCGGCTGGTCTCGCGCGGGCTGGTGCATATCTCAGGTTTCACGCCGTCGGATGCCGCGCATGTGCTCGGCAAGCAGGCGAACTGGGATGCCGCCGCCGCCCGCTTAGGCGCCGAACTGTTCGCCCGCAGGCGCGATGGCCGTGGCCAGGCGATCGCGGCCTCCCCGGAAGCGATCTCGGAACGAGTGCTGGTGACGCTGACGCGCTGGTCGGCCGAATATATCCTGGAAACCGCCTTTGCCGAGGACGGGCTCGATGGCGCGGCGACCGTGGCGCACGCGCTGGTCCAGCGCGCCGTCGACGCCCACCCCGGCATCGCCCGCCTCAGCGTCGCGCTCGACCGTCCGGTCATCGGGCTCGGAGCTTCGGCCCCCCTGCACTATGCCGGCCTGGCGCCGTTGGTCGGCAATGAGTGCGTGGTGCCCCGGGATACCGATGTCGCCAACGCGCTTGGTGCCGTCGTCGGCCAGGTCAGGGTCTCGGCCGAGGCGCGCGTCAGCCAGCCCAAGGAAGGCCTGTTCCGGCTTGCCTCGGGTGAAACGGTGCGCGATTTCCTCGACGAGGCGGCGGCGATAGCAGCCGCCGAGGCGGATGTCCGCGCCATTGTCGCCCAGCGGGCCCTTGATGCCGGCACCGACAGCGCCAAGATCGACGTGGCAACGGAGTTCCGGGTCTCGACTGTCGAAGCGCAGCGCATGTTCATCGAAGCGCATGTCGTGGCGGTGGCCTCCGGCAGGCCAAGGATCGCGGTTTGAGGAAGAAGAGCGATCTCCCCCCTCGTTGGGGAGATGGCCGGCAGGCCAGAGGGGGGCTGTCCCGCCAGCATCTCCGTTCTCCCTTCGCTCCTATATTCTGGTTGGGATGAGTCCCACGGCAAAAGTGGGCAACGTCGGCGATCCTTCGCGCCCCCTCTGCCCTGCCGGGCATCTCCCCCACGAGGGGGTAGGTTGGCCAATCGCCCAAAATGCCCCACCTTCACCCTAAGCTGAATTGACCCCGCAACCCCAAACATGCCAAACGCCCCGCAAAGCCTTTCATCTGGAGTAGCCTGATGACCGATCGCATCGAGATCGCCGGATTGCGCATTGCCCGCGAGCTGCATGACTTCGTCGTCGACGAAGCGTTGCCCGGCACCGGCATCGAGGCGGCGCGCTTCTGGGACGGATTTTCGGCCATCGTCCATGATTTGGCGCCCAAGAACCGGGCGCTGCTGGCAAAACGCGATGCCATGCAGGAAAAGCTCGACGGCTGGTATCGCGACAATGGCGCGCCAATCGACATGGACGCCTACAAGGCGTTCCTGAAGGAGATCGGCTATCTCGTTCCGGAAGGGCCGGCCTTCAGCGTCTCGACCGCCAATGTCGACCCGGAAATCGCCGTCGTCGCCGGGCCGCAGCTTGTCGTGCCGGTGATGAACGCGCGCTATGCGCTGAATGCCGCCAATGCGCGCTGGGGCTCGCTCTATGACGCGCTCTACGGCACCGACGCCATTCCCGAAACCGATGGCGCGCAGAAGGGCAAGGGGTTCAACCCGGCGCGCGGCGCCAAGGTGATCGCCTGGGCCAAGGATTTTCTCGACCAGTCGGTGCCGCTCACCTCTGGCAAATGGGCAGGGGTGAATGGCCTGTCGGCGGCCAACGGCGCCCTGAAGCTCAGCGCCGGCGCCGGCTCGACGACGCTGGCCGATCCCAGGCAATTCGTTGGCTATCGCGGTGACGCCGCCAATCCGCAAGCCGTGCTCCTGGTGAAAAACGGACTGCATGTCGAGATCCTGATCGACCGCGCCAACCAGATCGGCCGCACCGATCCGGCTGGCATCGCCGACGTCATCCTGGAATCGGCACTGACGACCATCCAGGACTGCGAGGATTCGGTCGCGGCGGTGGATGCTGAGGACAAGGTCGTCGTCTACCGCAACTGGCTCGGCCTGATGAAGGGCGATCTGGCGGAAGAGATCACCAAGGGCGGCAAGAGCTTTACCCGCAAGCTCAACCCCGACCGCGTCTACACCATCCCCGCCGGCGGCACGCTGGCCGTGCCCGGCCGCTCGCTGATGCTGGTGCGCAATGTCGGCCACCTCATGACCAATCCGGCGATCCTGGACCGCGACGGCAACGAGGTACCGGAAGGCATCGTGGACGCGGCGATGACGGCCCTGATCGCGCTTCACGACGTTGGGCCGAAGGGGCGGCGGATGAACTCCCGCGCCGGCTCGATGTATGTGGTGAAGCCGAAGATGCACGGGCCGGAGGAAGTCGCCTTCGCCGTCGAGATCTTCGACCGCGTCGAAGCCCTGCTCGGCATGGCCCCAAACACCATCAAGATGGGTATCATGGACGAGGAGCGGCGCACGACGATCAACCTCAAGGAGGCGATCCGCGCCGCCAGGGAGCGCGTGGTGTTCATCAACACCGGCTTCCTCGACCGCACCGGCGACGAGATCCACACCTCGATGGAAGCCGGCCCGATGATCCGCAAGGGCGACATGAAGCAAGCCGCCTGGATCTCCGCCTACGAGGCCTGGAATGTCGACACCGGTCTCGAATGCGGGCTGGCCGGCCATGCCCAGATCGGCAAGGGCATGTGGGCGATGCCGGATCTGATGGCGGCCATGCTGGTCGAGAAGATCGCGCACCCCAAGGCCGGCGCCAACACCGCCTGGGTGCCGTCGCCGACGGCGGCGACGCTGCACGCCACGCACTATCACAAGGTCGATGTCCACGCCGTCCAGGCGGCGCTGAAGAGCCGGCCAAAGGCGAAACTCGACGACATCCTCTCGGTACCGGTGGCCGTGCGGCCCAACTGGACGCCCGACGAAATCCAGCGCGAGCTCGACAACAACGCGCAAGGCATTCTGGGCTATGTCGTGCGCTGGATCGACCAGGGCGTCGGCTGCTCCAAGGTTCCCGACATCAACGACGTCGGCCTGATGGAAGACCGCGCCACGCTGCGCATCTCCTCGCAGCACATCGCCAACTGGCTTCGCCACAAGGTCTGCTCGGAAATCCAGGTCAGGGATTCGCTGCAGCGCATGGCCGCGATCGTCGATCTGCAGAATGTCGGCGATCCGCTCTACCGGCCGATGGCGCCGGACTTCGACAGCTCGATCGCCTTCCAGGCCGCCTGCGACCTTGTGTTCAAGGGAACAAGCCAGCCAAATGGTTACACCGAGCCCGTACTGCATAAGCGGCGGCTGGAGCTCAAGGCGCGGGAGAGCGCCTGAGCCTGCGGCGCCTCATCGAGCTGGTTCCGGCGAGGGCTGCGGCCATGACCTGAAGGGTCACTTTTGCCGCTTTGTCCTGAATTGGATCAATGAGCAGGGCCGCCGGCCGCCGTCACTTCAAACTCCCCGCTTGACCATCTCTCCGCCGGCGAGGTCGGCAGGTCCAGGTGCCGAGGCGGGATGCCGGCCTCCGGGCGAACTCTACGCCGCCTGCGCCATGCGCTCCGAACTCATGCGGTAGGAAATCGCTTCGGCCAGATGGATGCGGCCGACGGCCTCGCTGGCGTCGAGATCGGCGAGCGTGCGCGCGACTTTCAGCACGCGATGGTAGGCCCGTGCGGAAAAGGCGAGTTTTTCGCTGGCGTCCTTGAGTAGCGACAGGCCGGCGGCGTCCGGCATGGCGATCGCTTCGATGACTGCGGGAGAGCAATGCGCGTTGGTGGTGGCGCTGCTGACGCCGAGCCGTTCGAAGCGCTCGCGCTGGAGGGTGCGCGCGCGGCCGACGCGCAGCGCCACATCGGCGCTCTTTTCCGCCCGGTCGGGCCGGATCAGGTCGCTGGCCGAGACCGCCGGCACTTCAATGCGAAGATCGATGCGGTCGAGCAGCGGGCCTGAGATGCGCGCCTGGTAGTCGGTGCGGCAGCGCTCGCCGCGCAGGCAGCGATAGCCGGGTTCCCCGGCCATGCCGCAGCGGCACGGGTTCATCGCCGCCACCAGCTGGATGCGTGCCGGATAAGTGACGCGGTGGTTGGCGCGCGCGATCATGCAGTCGCCGGTCTCAAGCGGCTGGCGCAGCGCATCGAGCGTCTGCGGCGTGAATTCGGGGAACTCGTCGAGGAACAGCACGCCGTGATGGGCGAGCGACACTTCGCCCGGCCGCGCGCGTATGCCGCCGCCCACCATAGCCGCCATCGAGGCCGAATGGTGCGGGGCGCGGAATGGCCGCCGGTCGGTCAGCTTGCCTTCGCCGAGCTCGCCCGCCACCGAGGCGATCATCGAGACTTCGAGCAATTCCTTCGGCGCCAGCGGCGGCAGGATCGAGGGAAGACGCTGCGCCAGCATCGATTTTCCCGAGCCCGGAGGACCGATCATCAAGAGATTGTGGCCGCCCGCGGCCGCCAGTTCCAGCGCCCGCTTCGCCGTCTCCTGGCCCTTGATGTCGGCAAGGTCGGGCAGGTCGCGTGCCGAGGCGTGGATGCCGGCCTCCGGGCGCGACAGCACCTGCGTGCCGCGGAAATGGTTGGCTATGGCAATCAGGCTGCGCGGCGCCAGAATGTCGAATTCCCGCCCCGCCCAGGCCGCTTCCGGCCCACAGGCGAACGGGCAGATCAGGCCCTTGCCCTCGGCATTGGCGCCGATCGCCGCCGGCAGCGCACCGGCGACCGCCGTGATCGTCCCGTCAAGCGACAGTTCGCCGAGCACGACATAGCCGGCCAGCATGTCGCCCGGAATGGCGCCGAGGGCCGCCATCAGGCCGAGTGCGATCGGCAGATCGTAATGGCTGCCTTCCTTGGGCAAATCCGCGGGCGCCAAATTGATCGTTACTTTTTTCGACGGCATCGACAGGCCGGAAGCATGAAGGGCCGCCTGGACCCGCTCGCGGCTCTCGGCCACCGCCTTGTCCGGCAGGCCGACGATGTGCATGTTGACCTTGCCGGGTGCGATCATCACCTGCACGTCGACCGGCACGGCCTCGATGCCCTGGAAAGCGACCGTACGAACCCGCGCCACCATATTCTGCCCCCCGATGCCGGCTCGCCCCCAGCCCTTGTGAACAATCCACGAGCGACGTCAGCTCAAGACAACCACAGATTTCAGGCTTAGGCAAGAACAATACAAGAACAAAGGCAAACGGGTGCATACGGCATCGGGCGCGTTCTCGGCGCTGGCCGACGCATGGGTTGCGACCAAGGGCGGCGCCACCGGTGTGCTCTCCGTCACCACGGTCCAGACTTTCGCCTCGACCTGGCTCGCCGTGCGCCTTGGAGCATTCCAGCTGATGCATCCGGACCTTGCCGTGAAAGTCGATACATCGTCCCGGCTGGCCGATTTTGGGCGCGACGGCATGGATATCGGCATTCGCACCGGCACCGGGAAATGGCCGGGCCTGGGAGCCCACTACCTGTTCAAGGCAGACTACACGCCGATGCTCAGCCCAAGGCTGGTGCGGAGCGTGGGAGGAATCCGCCACCCGCAGGATCTCTACAAGCTGCCACTATGCTGTTCGAGCGATCCCTGGTGGAAGATCTGGTTCGAGGCAGCCGGTGCCCGCTTCGAGCCGGATCGCATCATAGCCGGTCCGGAGCTCGGCACACAGGCCTATGACGCGATGGCGGCGCTGACGGACCAGGGTGTCGCCATCCTCACCCGCAATCTCTACTCCTCATTGCTGACGACAGGACAGCTGATCCAGCCGTTCGAGGCGCAGGGGTCCGACGGCGACGGCTATTGGCTCGTGCATTCCGAAGGCCGCCGCAACACCCCGAAGATCCGGCTGTTCAGGGACTGGGTACTGGCCGAGACCGCTGATGTCAGGGCGCGCGAACAGCGCGGGGCCTGAAGAGTCCTTGGTCAAATCAGGAACATCGAGGGAACCCGGTAGCCGCACAGGTTGCGCCCCGGTTGTACCCGGCTGCAAAAGCGGAACATGGTTAACACAAATTGGAAACGGATTATGCCCGTTTCGCTTCCACCGCGTCCCAGAACAGGCTGGCGATGTCGGCGCCGCCGAAGCGTTGCACTTCACGCACGCCGGTCGGCGAGGTGACGTTGATCTCGGTCATGTAGTCGCCGATGACGTCGATGCCGACCAGGATGAAGCCGCGCTCTTTCAGCGACGGTCCGATGCGGGCGCAGATTTCGCGCTCACGTTCGGTCAACTCGGTCTTCTCCGCGCGGCCGCCAACATGCATGTTGGAGCGGGAATCGTGCTCGGCCGGCACCCGGTTGATGGCGCCGACCGGCTCGCCGTCGATCAGGATGATGCGTTTGTCACCCTTGCGTACATCCTTCAGGTAGCGCTGCACGATATAGGGCTCGCGAAACAGCTGGCCGAACATTTCGAGCAGCGAGGCGAGGTTGCGGTCGGCTTCCAAGAGATGGAAGATGCCGGCGCCGCCATTGCCGTAGAGCGGCTTGACGATGATGTCGCCGAACTCCTTGCGGAAGGCGGCCACCTCAAGCGGATCCTTGGTGATCAGCGTGTCCGGCATCAGGTCGGGAAACTCGGTGACGAAGATCTTTTCCGGGCTGTTGCGCACCCAGGCCGGGTCGTTGACGACCAGCGTCTTCGGATGGATGCGCTCGAGGATATGGGTCGTGGTGATGTAGTTCATGTCGAAGGGCGGGTCCTGGCGCAGCAGGATGACGTCCATCTCCGACAGGTCGGTGCGCACCTTTTCGCCCAGGGAGTAGTGGCTGCCCTTCTCATCGCGCACCTGCATCTCCTCCATGCGGGCAAACACCTTGCCGTCGCGCAGCGACAACCGGTCTGGGGTGTAGTGGAACAATTGATGGCCGCGCCGCTGCGCTTCCAGCGACAGCGCGAACGAGGTGTCGCCGGCGATCGACACGGTGGAGACATGGTCCATCTGGACGGCGATTTTCAGCTTCATGGTGGATCCCCAACGCAGTCAACGCATGCGATATAAGGGTCGCGGCGCCTTCTGCCAATCGGGCCACGCCGCTAACGGTCGAAGACCAGCCGCGAGTAACCCACGAAGGACAGCGTCATGGCCACCAGCGAAGCGATGGCAAGCGCGCCCAATGGTGGCGCTGCCGGCAGCACCAGCAGGATGGCCGAGTAGACGGCATAGTTGACGATGCTGGTGGCGACGCCGACGCCGCCATAGCGGGCGCCTTCCTGTGTCAATCCCCTGCTCGACGGCGAGAAGGTCAGATGCCGGTTGATCTGCCATGTGACGCAGAGCGCAAAGCCGATCGAGAGCATGCGGCTGACGAAGGGCCCGAGCGGCGTGACGGCGAGCAGCAGCCAGAGTGCCGCCGCGTCGGCGACGAAACCGATGCCGCCTGCGACGACAAAGCGGACGACGCGTTGCATCGTTCAGGCCGCGCGCGAGGCCTTGCCCCGTTCCGGCTTCTGAACCACATCGCCCGTGCGGCGGCCCGAAGACATGGAGAGATAGAAGATCCGCTTCTGTTCGGCGCGCCCACGCGAGACCGAATCAAGAATCAGTCCGGTCACCGCCGCCAGCATGGACAGAAGCAGCAGCCCGACCGACAGCACCCATGTCGGCATGCGCGGAACGAGACCGGTTTCGGCGAATTCGACCAGCACCGGCGCCATCAGGAACAGGCTTGAGGCCAGGAAGAACAGCGAAAAGGCGCCGAAGAAGCGCAGCGGCTGCGTCTCCTTCATCAGCATGGCGAACATCCACAGGATCCTGGCGCCGTCGCGGAAGGTCGACAGTTTCGACGACGAGCCTTCCGGCCGGCGTCCGTAGTCGAGCGCGATTTCGCTGACCGGCAATTTGAGCTGCGAGGCGTGCACCGACATTTCGGTCTCGATCTCGAAGCCGCCGGACACGGCGGGAAAGCTCTTGACGAAACGCCTGGTGAAGACGCGGTAGCCTGAGAAGATGTCGGTGAAATCGTCGCCGAACAGCCATTTGTAGAGGCTGTTGAAGACACGGTTGCCAAAGGCATGGCCGGCGCGGCCGGCATCGTCGTTGACGCCGCGCCTGGTGCCCACCACCATGTCGCAACGTTCGGTCAAGAGCGTGTTGATCAGTTGCGGCGCGTCTTCGGGCGCGTAGGTGCCGTCGCCATCGGCCATCAGATAGATGTCGGCGTCGATGTCGGCGAACATGCGCCGCACCACATTGCCCTTGCCCTGGCGCGGCTCGCGAACCACGATGGCGCCGGCCGCGCGGGCGCGCAGGGCGGTCAGATCCTTCGAATTGTTGTCGTAGACATAGATGGTTGCCGCAGGCAGCGTCTCGCGGAACCGCCGTACCACCTCGGCGATGGTCAGCTCCTCATTGTAGCAAGGCAGGAGCACGGCGATGGTGGGTTCACGGCTGATGTCTTGCGGCATTTTCGTCTCCGAATGCCTTGTCGACCATGCGGCCGCGCTCCGGAAACCGGCCGCGTTCAGGCGGTTTTACTATTTATTGAAGCCGTTAAGGCTAGGTTTAAGACCGACTTCACGAGTGTCGATTGGCCTGGAAAGGCCCGGCATTCACGCCAAGGGCGATCGGGATGGGCACGGCAAGGGGAACTTCCACCTGGAAGTCCGATATCGCATTTGCGTTGTTTGCAGCCTTGCTGCTGCTGGCGCTCGAGGCCCAGCAGGGATTCCCGCAACTGGCCAATCCGGCGGGCGACAATGACAGCCTGCTGCAATTGATCGAAGTCCGCGACCTGCTGGCGGGCCAGGGCTGGTTCGACCTGCACCAGTACAGGATGGGTCTCGAAGGCGGCTTCGTCATGCACTGGTCGCGGCTGCTCGACGCGCCGCTGGCACTGAGCATCCTTGCCGTTTCGGCCCTGACGGGCAGCACCGCCTTGGCCGAACAAATCGTGCAAATACTTTGGCCCGCGCTGCAGTTCTGGCTCGCGATATTCTTCATCGTCCGCGCCGCGCGCGCTTTCGCCGGCCCGCACGCGGTGCTGCCCGCCGCCGTCGTCGGCGGGGCGGCCTTGTATTACATCGGGATTTTTGCTCCCGGCGCGCTCGATCATCACAATGTCCAACTGATGCTGACGCTGGCGAGCCTCGCCTTGCTGCTCGAGGCGCCAACGCATCGGCCGGCTGCTCTCGTCGCGGGCCTCTGCGCCACGCTGACCTTGGCCATCGGCATGGAAAGCGCGCCCTATGCCGGATCCCTCGGCGCCGTCGTCGCGCTGCTGTTTCTCGGCAATCGGGAGGGTGAAAGGCTGATCGCCAGGGATTTCGGCCTCGGCGTCGCCGGCGCCTCGGCTCTCGTCTTCGCCGCAACCATCCCCGTCTCGTCCTGGGGCCAGGCCCAATGCGACACGTTCTCGGTCGTGCAGTTCGCCGTCACCGGGCTTGCCGGCGCCGGTCTGGCAATCATTGCTTCATGGAAGGCCGCCAACGCGACGGCCGCCCGGCGCCTGATGTCGCTTGGCCTGCTGGCCGTCGCTCTCGCTCTCGTCGTGGGGCTCCTGTTTCCGCAATGCCTGGCGGCCCCCTATGCTCATCTCGATCCGCGCCTGCAGCAAATGTGGCTCGGCTATATCGAGGAGGCGCAGTCGATCGTCCAGCTTGTTGCCGACGATCCGGCAAGGGCGGTGGCGCGCTTTGCCACGCCATTGGTGGCCATCGTTCTGATGGCGCTCCGCTTCAGCCATGGCGGCTGGCGGCGGCAGGACAGCCTCGTCATCGCGCTGCTGGTGGTGGCGCTTCTGGTCAGTGCCTGGGAAGTGCGCGGCTCGACCTTCTCCATCGTCTTCGCGGTGATCCCGCTTTCGGCCTGGATCGCCAAATGGCGGCAGCGGGCAGAAGCCAGCCCGTCCAGTGGTTCCGTGCTCAGGATGGCCGCGGCCTGGCTGATCTCGGTCAACGCGATCTGGTCGGGCGCAGCTCAAGCGGCATCGAGCGCCTTCGCAGCCGCTGCTCCCGCCAGGGACGCCGGCATCGATGCGCCCTGCAACAGCAAGGCTTCGTTCGCCGCGCTTGGCGCGATGGCCCCCACCACGGTGCTTGCCATCTCCAATCTTGGCTCGCCGATCCTCGCCTTTACCGGCCATCGCGTGTTCGCCGGACCCTACCATCGCAACGTCGCCGGTAACCTGCTCGTGTTCGACGCGTTGCTGGGCTCGGCCACCGACGCGAAAGCCGTCGTCGAAAGCCACCATGTCGGCCTTGTCGCGCTCTGCCGCGGCAACTCGGAAAGCCGGCTGTTCGCGGCCAGGGCGCCGGACGGTTTTCTGGCCGGTCTGATGCGCGGCAACGTGCCGGAATGGCTGGAGCCGGTGGCGGAGACCAGGGGCAGCCCCCTGGAACTCTACCGCGTCCGGCTCGGCGGCTGATCCGACCGGCAGCCGCTACTCCTTCCGACATAGGATCACGCCGCCGTGATGCAGCACTTCGTCGACGAACGTGCCATCGGCGGTGAATCCGGTATCGTCCCAATAGTCGATGTGATTGCCCCCGAACTTCGTAACGCCCCCGATACGCGCTTTCCCGGATCCCACGCGCTTCGTCGTAGCGGCCGTTTGGAAGCAGCTTGTGACGGACATGGCCATCGGCTGTCACCCACATGCCGGCATAGGGATGGCTTTGCGCTGGTTGAGCCATGATTTTCCGGCCGGTGTTCTGGTGCCTATCCTGGAGACCTACTGCCCACGCTTTGCCGGCTTCTTTCTTTATTATCCAGGCCGTCGCAACATGGCGCCGAAGCTGCGCGCACTTGTCGATCACCTGCAGCGCTTCAGATAGCGTCATGGGATCGTTCGCGAGTCTCGAAAAATCGATTCAAGCGATACGTTTCCTAAAGGGTTTACTGCCAGTCTCGAAATAAATTCCGACGACAAAAGCAGGGACGAGCAGGGACACCGATGCAAACTCCGTTTGGCACCGGTCAGGCAACCAGGGAAAGCACGGATCTGGCGTTCACCGATCCGTTGACCGGGCTTGGCAATCATCGCCGCTTCTTCGACAAGGTCGACCGCCTGATCAGCGACCGCGCCGACGATCCCGCGCCCTTCACCGTCGGCATTCTCGACCTTGACGGCTTCAAGCCGATCAACGACCTGTTCGGCCACAAGGCAGGCGACGACATCCTGGTTCAGGTCGCGATGCGGCTGCGCGCCTCGATGGACGGCCATTCGACGGTCTGCCGCATCGGCGCCGACGAATTCGCCTTCCTCTATCCCCTGGTATTCTCGGAGGAGGCGGCGGCGGAAAAATCCCGCATGCTGATCGAGATCCTGTCGGCGCCCTATGATGTCGGCGAACGCACCGCCAGACTTTCTGCCTCTGTCGGCTGCTCGCTGTTCTATTCCGGCGACGAGACCACCGAAATCCTCATCAACAAGGCCGAAACGGCGCTTTACCATGCCAAGCGCTCCGGCCGTGGCCGCGTCGTCGTCTACACCCGCGAGATGGAAGAGGCCGCCAAGCGCGTCACCCGCATCGAGCAGGCGCTGCGCCGCGCCGTCTCCGCCGGCGAGGTGGAGCCGCATTTCCAGCCGATCGTCGACCTCACCACGCGCCGCACCATCGGCTTCGAGACGCTGGCGCGCTGGACCGACCGCGACCTCGGCGCGGTGCCGCCGACCGTCTTCATTCCGATCGCCGAGGAGCGCGGCATCATCGGCCCGCTGTCGCAGCTGGTGCTGCGCAAGGCGACGGAAGCCGCCAGGAGCTGGCCGAAGGACTTGTTCCTGTCCTTCAACCTGTCGCCCTCGCAGCTCGTCGACCAGAACACCGGCCTGCACATACTGGCGATCCTCGACCGCACCGGGTTCGATCCGCGCCGGCTGGAGATCGAGATCACCGAGACCGGCCTGATGAACGACCCTGCCTCGGCCGCGCAGATCGTCGAGGATCTGCGCCGTGTCGGCATCCGCATCTCGCTCGACGATTTCGGCACCGGCCAGTCCTCGCTCGGCCGCCTGCGCGAGTTTCATTTCGACAAGCTCAAGATCGACCGCGCCTTCGTCTCCTCCATTCTCGACGACCGGCCGTCCGAACACATCATCCGCGCCATTCTCGCCATGTGCGAAGGGCTCGCCATGGACGTGGTTGCCGAAGGCATCGAAGAGGAGGCGCAGGCCGACCGGCTGGTCCAGTTCGGTTGCGCCGGCGGGCAGGGCTATCTCTTTGGCAAGCCGGCCGATGCCGACGCCACATTGGGCTACCTCCGCGATTCCTTCCGCGGCGCCTTGCGCGCCAAGGCGATCTGAGCGGCGAAATTCGGCGCTGCCGGCCATGCGGCGATGCCGCCTGGCGGTCTCGCGCCATCGCCATCGCCTTTTTGTCCGACATAAGGCCGAAATAGCGTCTTTTCGCCCTTGCCCGCCGGACGTGTCTGGCTAGGATGCGCGCCGGTTGACCCGGGAGACGAAAATCATGATGCCATCGGCGCGTTTTGCCGACCTCGAAGGCGCTTCGGTGCTGATCACCGGCGGCGGCTCCGGCATCGGCGCGGCGTTGACCGAAGGGTTCATGCGCCAGGGCGCCAAGGTCGCCTTCCTCGACATCGCCGACGCGCCGAGCACCGCGCTCGCCGGTCGCATCGAGAAGGAGCTCGGCCACCGACCGCTCTACCTCAAGACCGATCTGCGCGACGTCGAGGCACTGCGCGCCTCTGCGGCAAGGGCCGCCGACGCGCATGGCGACGTCACCGTGCTGGTCAACAATGCCGCCTGGGACGAACGCCATGCCGTCGAGGACGTTACCGTCGATTTCTGGGACAACAACCTCGCCATCAACCTGCGACCGCATTTCTTCACCGCGCAGGCCGTGGCACCAGGCATGAAGCGGGCCGGCGGCGGCTCGATCATCAATTTCACCTCGACCTCCTACCTGATCAACCATCCAGACATGCCGGCCTATACCGCCGCCAAGGCGGGCATACTCGGCCTCACCAAGGGGTTGGCCGGCAAGCTTGGTCCCGACCGCATCCGCGTCAACGCCGTCGCGCCCGGCTGGGTGATCACCGAACGGCAGCAGGAGCGCTGGGTGACGGAAGAGGCACTTGCCGCCCATGTCGCCAAGCAATGCATCAGGGACGTCATGCGGCCGGACGACATGGTCGGCACGGTGCTGTTCCTGGCCTCAGATGCCTCGCGCATGCTGACCGCGCAAATGCTGATCGTCGATGGAGGCTTCCTGTGAGCCCAGGGTTTGCCAGCAACGTTCCGGCAGTCGCCGCACTCGATTGGGGCACGACCCGGCTTCGGGCCTGGCTGGTCGACGGCGGCGGCAAGGTGCTTGCCGAACGTCGCGGCGACGATGGCCTGATCACCGCGCGCGAAAAGGGCTTCGCCAACGTCCTGGAGGGCCATCTGGCAGCGATGGGCGCGCCGGAGGCATTGCCCGTCATCATCTGCGGCATGGCCGGTTCCCGCCAGGGCTGGCTGGAGGCGCCCTATGTCAGCGTGCCGTCGCCGCTCGGCGCCATTCTTGGCGGCGCCGCCCGGGTGCCAGATCAGAAACGCGACATCCGCATCGTCCCCGGCCTTGCCCAGCGCTTGGCCGACGCGCCCGACGTCATGCGCGGCGAGGAGACGCAGCTTGCCGGCGCTGGCCTGCCTGCCAGAGGCCGCGAACTGGTCTGCATGCCCGGCACCCATTCGAAATGGGTGCTGGTCGAGGACGGCGCCGTCGCCGGCTTCGGCACCTGGCCGACGGGCGAGCTGTTTTCCGTGCTTGCCGCGCACTCGATCCTGCGCCATTCGCTGGGTGAACATCCCAGCCCGGTTGCTCCCGACAATCCGTTCTTCCGCCGCTGGTGCGAAACAGCACTGGGCGAGGGTGGTGATGTCACCTCGCGGCTGTTTGCCATCCGCGCTGCCGGCCTGCTCCAGGATCTCAAGGGCGATGATGCGGCCGCCTGCCTATCGGGCCTGCTGATCGGCGGCGAGATCGCCTCTGCCCGGCGCCGTCATGGCGCCGGCGCGACATCGGTCGTGCTGGTTGCCTCGGGCGCGCTGGCGGTGCTTTACCAGACTGCGCTCGGTCTTGCCGGGCTAGGTGTGCGGACAGTCGATGCGGACGAGGCTGTACGCGCCGGCCTGATCGAGGCCGCGCGGGAGAATGGCATGATTGCCAGAAGTGGAGCCGCCATATGAGCCAGACCGCACCCTTTCCAGAACTCAAACGCGGCCTGGTCGCTATCCTGCGCGGCCTCAAGCCGGCCGAAGCGATAGCCATGGGCCAGGCGCTGTTCGACGCCGGCATCGAGGCCATAGAGGTGCCGCTGAACTCGCCCGAACCGTTCTCGTCGATCGCCAGGATTGTCGAAGTGCTGCCGAAAACCGCCCTGGTCGGCGCCGGCACGGTGCTTACGGGGGCCGACGTCGACAATCTTCACCAGGCCGGCGGCCGGCTGCTGGTCAGCCCCAACATCGATGCCGAGGTCATGGGCCGTGCCAGGACATACGGCATGGTCACCATGCCCGGCGTGTTTACCCCCACGGAAGCCTTCCAGGCGATCCGGCTCGGCGCCTCGGCGCTGAAATTCTTTCCCGCCAGCGTGCTCGGCGCATCAGGCATTTCCGCGATCCGGGCCGTGCTGCCGGCGCAGACGCTGGTCGGCGCGGTCGGCGGCGTTTCGGACAAGGACTTTGCCGGTTACAAGGCGGTTGGTGTGACGGTCTTCGGGCTTGGCTCCAGCCTGTTCAAGCCAGGCATGAGCGTCGATGACGTGGCGGCGCGCGCTCACGCCGCCGTCGCTGCCTGGGACGTAGCATTCGGAGACGCATGATGAACAAGGTTTCGGTTTTTTCCGATCATGTCTGCGAGCTCGGCGAAGGGCCAAGCTACGATCCCGCCACCGACGCGCTGTTCTGGTTCGATATCGTCAACGGCCAGCTCCTGGAAAAGCTCGTGGCCGGTGGTGCGCTGAAGATCCATGAGCTTGGCCAGATGGCGAGCGCCATCGCCATCATCGATGACAAGCGCCAGCTGATCGCCACCGAGACCGGCCTCTTCGTCCGCGATGTCGCGACCGGCCAGATGACGCTGCATACGCCTGTCGAGGCGGACAACCCCCTTACCCGGTCCAACGATTCCCGTGTCCATCCCTGCGGCGCCTTGTGGATGGGGACGATGGGCAAGAGCGAGGCAAAGGGCGCCGGTGCGATCTACTGGTTCTTCAGGGGTGAACTGCGCAAGCTGTTCTCCGGCATCACCGTGTCGAACTCGATTTGTTTCTCCGGGGATGGCGCGCTCGCCTATTACACCGACACCTCGACCGGCCTGCTGATGCGCGTCGCCTGCGATCCGGCGAGCGGCCTGCCCTCTGGAGAACCAAAAGTGTTCGTCGATCACCGCTCGTCCAAGGGCTATGTCGACGGATCGGTCGTCGACCGCGACGGCGTGCTGTGGAACGCCGTCTGGGGCGGCAAGGCGGTCAAGGCCTATTCGCCCGAC
Source organism: Mesorhizobium sp. B2-3-13 (assembly GCF_006442195.1). Lineage (NCBI taxonomy): Bacteria > Pseudomonadati > Pseudomonadota > Alphaproteobacteria > Hyphomicrobiales > Phyllobacteriaceae > Mesorhizobium > Mesorhizobium sp. B2-3-13. The sequence continues at coordinate 50,167 of NZ_VFVQ01000012.1, read as the reverse complement.
GGAACATTGCTGCGCGAAGTTACGATGCCGGTGACGCAGCCCTCGTGCCCGGCCTTTGTCGGCAGGAACGCCGACCGGCTGGCGGTGACGTCGGCGTGGAAAGGCAAGGACGACAAGCAGCGCCAGCTCGATCCGCAGGCAGGCATGACGTTCGTCCTCGATATTCCCGTCAACGGCCGCTTCGAGCCGCGCGTGCTGATCGCCTGAACAGGCCGGGCGATTGACTCCGTGCATATCTATCGTGGTGCTGTCACGCAGGCGTCCGGCTTGAGTCGGTTTCGCGAAAGCCGTTTGCGTCGGCCGTGCGATGCTAGGTGATCGCACGGCCGGGAATGTTCGTCTCATGTCGAGTCACAAGCCAAAGCTGATCCTCGTTCACGAGCCGGAGAAGGCCTGCTTCGACCGCCTGGTCGCCGACGGTCACGCACCGCAGCGCGCGGCCGAGATATCGTCCTATCTGGCGCAATCGACCGACCTCGCCCCCGAATTCGATGCGCTGGCCGCCGCCTGTGACAGGCGTGGCATTGCCTTCGCGGCGGTGGAGCTGGACCATGCCGCAAGGGCGCTTCCCAAAGCCGATCCTTCCACGACGCTGGTCTGGACGCTGACCGACGGCATCGCCTATTTCCGTGGCGGCGCCGCACCCGCGCTGGCGCGGCTCAACGGAATGAGAACGATCGGAGCGGACGATGCGCTGTTCGCTCTCTGCCAGGACAAGTTCCGTTCCGGCGCCGTGCTTGGCGCGCTCGGCCTGCCGGTGCCGTCGGCGGGTTTTGCGCGCAATGGCGAATGGCTGGTCGAGCCGCCGGCCTCCGCCGCCGGCTGGTTCGTCAAGCCCAACAGGCTCGGCGCCAAGATCGGCATCTGGCCGGATTCGCGCGTAACCGATCTCGGTCACGCGCTGGAGCTTAGCCGGCGTGTTTTCGCGGCCTATCGCGATGATGTCGTCGTCCAGCCCTATGTCGCGGGCCGCAATGTGCGCGCCAGCTTCCTCGGGCTGACGCCGCAAACCGGTGCCGAGGCGCTTGGCATCGCCTTTGTCGAGTCAGGCGCGGATTTCCAGACGATGGCCGACAGCCTGGCGCTTTATGGCGACACCGGCGAAGCCGCGAAGGCCGCCGGGCATTATGCCGAACCCGAACTCGCTCCGGTCGCAAACAGTCAGCCGGTGGCCGATGCCAGAATCCGCACGATTGCCAAACGGTTGATGGACGGGCTCGGCCTGCGCGACGTGTTTTCCGTCGACGCGCGCGTCGAGGCCGACGATACGGTTCATCTCATCGAGTTCGAGGTCTGTCCCGGCCTGCCCTGTTTCGATTTCCGCGCTTATTGCCGCCAGCAATGGGGGCTGGAACTCGTCGACGCGATGGCGGAAACCGCGGCGAACAGGCTCTTTCGCTAGACCCCTTCCACCAGCACGATCTCGCCGTCGGCCACCTTCTGGCGGATCGCCACTGCGCGTTGATATTCCGGCGAATGGTAGCAGTCATGCGCGACGGCGAGCGATTCGAACTCGATGAGCACATTGCGCGCGCGCCCTGGGCCCTCGGCTTTCTCGTGTTCGCCGCCACGGGCCAGGAATTTCGCGCCGAAGCGCTCGAAAGCCGGCTTCGCCGCCGCGACGTAATCCTTGTAGCCTTCCGCGTCGCGCACATCGACGCGGGCGATCCAGTATCCCTTGGGCATTCTTCTTCTCCCTATTCCTTATGCCGAGCGCATTTCGTCGAGGATGGCTTCAGCCGCCGCGCGTCTGTCCGCCGCAGCGACGATCGGGCGCCCGACAACCAGATGGCTGGAGCCGCTGCGAATGGCTTGCGCAGGTGTCATCACGCGCTTCTGGTCGCCATGATCGCTGCCCACGGGGCGTATGCCGGGTGTCACCACCGCCATGTCGGGGCCGACGAGGCGGCGCACCGCTTCGGCCTCCGCGGCCGAGCAGACGATGCCGCCCATGCCGGCATGCAGCGCCTGTTCCGAGCGCCTCAGCACCAGCGTGTGCGGATCATATTCATAGCCGGCATCGATCATGTCCTGCTCATCCATCGAGGTCAGGACGCTGACGGCAAGCAGGCAAAGCTCGCTGCCGCGCGCTGCCTCCACCGCCGCCTGCATCGCCTTGGGATAAGCATGTATGGTCAGCATGGTCATGCCCATCTTGACGATGTTCTCGACGCCTTTGGCCACCGTGTGGTCGATGTCGAGCAGCTTCATGTCGAGGAAGATCTTCGTTCCGCCGCTGGCCAGCTCCCTGGCGAAGTCGAGCCCGCCGGCAAAGGCCAGCTGATAGCCGATCTTGTAGAAGGAGACGACACCGTCGAGCTCGCGCACCGCCTGCTCGGCCTCCGTCACGGTCGGCACGTCGAGGCCGACGATCAATCTTTCCTGCATGGATTTGGCCTGCATGGGGTGAGCCTGCATGGTAGCGGCAGTCACGCCTCGACCCTGGTCGACAGCATGCGTGAGGTTTCGATCAGCGTGCGGCATAGGTGCTCCATCGATTTGTGCAGTCTTTCGTCACGGAAATGGCCGTCCCCGTCGAAGGCGTCGCCACCCTCCGGCACCGAGCATTCCGGCGTCACCACCTCCATCTGGCAGCGCACCAGCACGGCGCGCAGATGATTGATGCAGCGGATGCCGGCAAAATGGCCTTTGGAGGACGAGCAGAGGCCGGCGACCTTGCCGGCAAGCGGCCTGACCGACCGGCCGCCATCCCGTCGCACCCGGCTCACCCAGTCGATCGTGTTCTTGAGCAACGGCGGGATGGAGCCGTTATATTCAGGCGTCGCGATCAGCAGCCCATCATGGACGGCGATCAATCGCGCCAGCTTCTGGGCGTTTTCAGGGATGCCATTTTCCTTTTCCAGGTCCTCGTCGAGGATCGGCAAGGGATAATCGGCGAGCGAAATGCGGGTCACCTCGGCGCCTTGCACCGCAAGTTCCTTCTGCGCCACGTCGGCGGTCCTGCCGCTATAGGCGCCGCTGCGCACCGAGCCGGCGAAGACGAGGATTTTCGGGATCACTGCCATTGGCCACCCTTGTTCCCGGACAGGTACAGCCGGAGGCCGCGCAAATCAACGCGCCAGCGCGAAAATCGAAAACGACCTGGCGTAAACGCGTGATGGGTGCGTTGAAATTCAGGTCAGGGCGAGTCGAAAATGGCTGATGCCGAGAACCGGAGCGGAGCGTACTTTCGTACGTGAGCACCGGAAGCGCAGGTATCAGCCATTTGCAGGCCGGCCTCACCTGAATCTCGGCGCACCCTAATGTGCTTCGCGGCGGTAGATCCACAGCTGCGTCGGCGGGATATTGCGGAAGATGAAGTCGAAATGCTTGACCGTGTAGTCGCCGCGGCCGGCCGGGATCGGCGACATCGGACCATAGGTCAGCTGCACGATCGGCCGTCCGGCCGGGATGCGGTCGAGCAGGCTTTCGATATAGGCGATGCGCTGGGCGACCGGGAAGTTGAGCAGCGGCACTCCGGAAACGACGCTATCGAAGATCATCCCGCTTCTCTCGCCAAGCGTGGCGTTGAGGTTGAAGGCATCGCCCTCGATGACGTTGACGCCGGGATAGAGCTGGCGCAGGTGGCGCACGAAATCGGTGGAATATTCGACCGCGTAGAGGTTTTCAGGCCGCACGCCCTGGGCGAGGATGGCGCGGGTGATGACCCCGGTACCGGGACCGACCTCGAGCACCGGCAGTCCGGACTTCGGGTTGACGATCGAAGCCATCTTGCGGGCGGTGATCGAGCTGGTCGGAACAATGGAGCCGACCGTCTTCGGCTTGTCGATCCAGCCCTTGAAGAATTTGAGTTCGTCGTCGAACTTCTCGGCAAACGCCTTCCGCAGTCCGTGACCACGTGCCATGCAAGCTCTCCTCAGCGCTCCCCTTGGAAGCTACTTAACACCTGGATGACGCAAGGCAAGGCGCGGCCTTGCCTATGGCGTGGATAAGATAGTTTTCGTCGCGTCTCAACGCTCGCCGAAAGATTCGAAAAAGTCCTTCATGCGGGCGAAAAAGCCGCTCGATTGGGGCGAATTGTCCTGCGAGGACAGTTGTTCGAACTCCTCCAGCAATTCGCGCTGGCGGCGCGACAGGTTCTGCGGCGTCTCGACCGCGGTCTGGATGTAGAGGTCGCCGACATTGGGCTGGCGCAACACAGGCATGCCCTTGCCCTTGAGGCGGAACTGGCGTCCGTTCTGCGTGCCTTCGGTCACCTTCACCTTGGTCTGTGTGCCGTCGAGCGTCGTCACCTCGAACGACCCGCCAAGGGCCGCCGTCGTCATCGAGATCGGCACCTTGCAATAGAGATCGGCGCCGTCGCGCTGGAAGAATTCGTGCGGCTTGACGGCCAGGAAGATATAGAGGTCGCCCGACGGCCCGCCGCGCAGCCCGGCCTCGCCCTCATTGGCCAGGCGGATGCGGGTGCCGTCCTCGATGCCGGCCGGGATGTTGACCGACAGCGAACGCTCCTCGGTGATACGGCCCTGGCCAGCGCACTTCGGGCAGGGATCCTTGATCGTCTGGCCACGGCCCTGGCATTGCGGGCAGGTCCGCTCGATCGAGAAAAACCCTTGCGTGGCGCGCACCTTGCCGTGGCCGTTGCACATCGAGCAGGTGACCGGCTGGGTGCCCGGCTTGGCGCCGCTGCCGGAGCATTCCGTGCAGGATATCGAAGCCGGCACGCGAATCTGCGCGGTCTTGCCCGCGAAGGCTTCCTCCAGCGAGATCTCCATGTTGTAGCGCAGGTCGGCGCCGCGCTCGCGGCCACCGGAAGAGCGGCGCTGGCGGCCGCCCATCATGTCGCCGAAAATATCCTCGAAGATATCGGCAAAGCCGCCCGCACCAAAGCCCTGCGCGCCATTCATGCCGCCCTGCTCGAAGGCGGCGTGGCCGAAACGATCATAGGCGGCGCGCTTCTGCGGGTCCTTCAGCGTCTCGTAGGCTTCGTTGATTTCCTTGAACTTGTGCTCGCAGGAATGATCGCCGGGGTTGCGGTCGGGATGGAACTGCATGGCGAGCTTGCGAAAAGCGCTCTTGAGCTCCTTGTCGTCGGCGCCCTTTTGCACGCCCAGCGTTTCGTAGAAATCAGCTTTCATTTTTTCCCGCAGTTCCGGATCAACGTCTTGATGCATGATGTGCGTCGTTTGCCGGCACGTTGTTCGATTTAGGAGCGGTGCTGCCCGTATGCTAGGGCCGGCGCGAACTTGTCCGTGGTTTTCAGTGATTTTTTCGGCAGCGCTCGCATTTTTTTCAGCGAGGGTTGCAAAAAAGCCCGGCCTTGCGCCGGGCTTTTCGCATTATCTTGCCGTCAGACCGTTCAGGCCGATTTCTTCTTGTCGTCGTCCTCGTCGATTTCCTCGAAATCGGCGTCGACCACATCGGAGTCCTTGGCGGCATCCGCCTTGGCATCGGCTTCCGCCGCTTCCTTCTGCGAGGCCTCGTACATGGCCTGGCCAAGCTTCATGGAGGCTTCGGCAAGCACCTGGCTCTTGGCCTCGATGTCGGCCGGATCGTCGCCCTCGGCAGCGGTCTTCAGCGCCGCGATCGCATCGGATATAGCGGTGCGCTCGGCCTCGGAGACCTTGTCGCCATATTCCTTCAGCGACTTCTCCGACGAATGCACCAGGGCTTCGGCCTGGTTGCGGGCCTCGACCACGGCGCGACGCTTCTTGTCGGTGTCGGCGTTGGCCTCGGCGTCCTTGACCATCTTCTCGATGTCGGCGTCCGAAAGACCACCCGACGCCTGGATGCGGATCTGGTGCTCCTTGCCGGTGCCCTTGTCCTTGGCCGAGACGTTGACAATGCCGTTGGCGTCGATGTCGAAGGTGACTTCGATCTGCGGCACGCCACGCGGCGCCGGCGGAATGCCGACCAGATCGAACTGGCCGAGCGCCTTGTTGTCGGCGGCCATTTCACGCTCGCCCTGGAAGACGCGGATGGTCACGGCCGACTGCGAATCCTCGGCCGTCGAGAACACCTGGCTCTTCTTAGTCGGGATCGTCGTGTTGCGTTCGATCAGCCGCGTGAACACGCCGCCCAGCGTCTCGATGCCGAGCGACAGCGGCGTCACGTCGAGCAGCAGCACGTCCTTGACGTCGCCCTGCAGCACGCCGGCCTGAATGGCGGCGCCGAGTGCGACGACCTCATCCGGGTTGACGCCCTTGTGCGGCTCCTTGCCGAAGAACTGCTTCACGATCTCCTGGATCTTGGGCATGCGGGTCATGCCGCCGACCAGGACCACTTCGTCGATCTCAGCGGCCTTCAGGCCGGCGTCCTTGAGCGCCGCCTTGCACGGCTCGATGGTGCGCTGGACGAGATCCTCGACCAGGCTTTCGAACTTGGCGCGCGTCAGCTTCAGCGTCAGGTGCTTCGGTCCGGTCGCGTCGGCCGTGATGAAGGGCAGGTTGATTTCGGTCTGCGTCGTCGACGACAGCTCGATCTTGGCCTTCTCGGCCGCCTCCTTGAGGCGCTGCAGGGCGAGCTTGTCGTTCTTCAGGTCTATGCCCTGTTCCTTCTTGAACTCGGCCGCCAGATACTCGACCAGGCGCATGTCGAAATCCTCGCCGCCGAGGAAGGTGTCGCCATTGGTCGACTTCACCTCGAACACGCCGTCGCCGATCTCGAGCACCGAAATGTCGAACGTGCCGCCGCCAAGGTCATAGACGGCAATGGTCTTGCCTTCCTTCTTGTCGAGGCCGTAGGCAAGTGCTGCCGCGGTCGGCTCGTTGATGATGCGCAGCACTTCGAGGCCGGCGATCTTGCCGGCGTCCTTGGTCGCCTGGCGCTGGGCGTCGTTGAAATAGGCCGGAACGGTGATGACCGCCTTCTCGACCTTCTCGCCGAGATAGGCCTCCGCCGTTTCCTTCATCTTCTGCAGGATCATGGCCGAGATCTGCGAGGGCGACTGCTTCTTGCCGCCGGCCTCGACCCAGGCATCGCCATTGTCGCCCTTGACGATCTTGTAGGGGACGAGCTTCTTGTCCTTCTCCGTCACCGGATCGTCATAGCGGCGGCCGATCAGGCGCTTGACCGCGAAGATGGTGTTTTCAGGATTGGTGACCGCCTGGCGCTTGGCCGGCTGGCCGACTAGACGTTCGCCGTCGCCCGAGATGGCGACGATGGAAGGCGTCGTGCGCGCGCCTTCCGCATTCTCGATTACCTTCGGCTCCTTGCCATCCATGATGGCGATACAGGAGTTGGTGGTGCCGAGATCGATACCGATTACTTTTGCCATTTTTCTAGTCTCTCCGCTAAGCAGGCTCTCAGGACCCGGTAAGGCGTTCCGACGAAAGCCCCTGTTCACAAGAAATCCCGTCCGGCCACCGGTTCTCCGGCGCCGCACGGCTTGGCGCGTATATAAGAACAGGCGGCATCGCGCGCAAGCATTCTGCGCAAGGCTTCCATGAACCTTTCCACCTCCGCCCGCGACTGATGTCCAGGTGCCGCATGGTGCGGCCCCGGAAAGGAAGGCCCCATGACCAGCAACCCAGAGACTCCATGGTCTCCGGGACCAACAGGAGCTCGGCGCAACCACCGCCTTCGGGACGGGGTCGATGCGCTGGGCTTTCCGCTGATTCCGTTGACCCTGCGCAGGAGCAGGCGTATCGTGACTGTGAGGAAAGCAGACAATTCGATCAGGGAAGAACGTGCCGGACCACCGCGCCTTGCCCTGATTTGCGCGGCGATGCCGGGTGTTTCTCCCGTGGCTAACGGGGGTAGCTTCATGTCTCGCGTCCACGGCACGTTTGTGTCTTCTCTCCATTTTGCCGGCGGCTTGCGACGAGCTGCGCATGCAGGCAGCGGCTTGCTGGTGCTGGCACTTGCCGCCAGCCTGTGGCTTGGAGGCGCCGCCCAGGCGCAGGAAACCCAGATCATTTATCCCGGTTCGATGGCGGTCACCGGCTTTCCCGGCACCATCATCCCGAATTTCGACGAGGGCCTGCCGCCCGGCGTCGATCCGGTCGACGAGACCTTCATCGACACTTCGCGCGCCAGCTTGCGCGTGTTCGATGTTTCGCATCTGGGCGGCCCGGCCTCCGGCCAGCTCGTCTTCACGCCGCCGCCTTTCGAGGTGACATCAGGCCAGATCGGCGAGGTGTTCGGCCTCGCCTATGATGACGGCGTGCGCGACGGTGTGCCATCGGGCATTCCCAACCTCTATGCCGCCGCCACCTCGCTGCATGGCGTCGAGATCGTCACCCCGGACGCCGACAAGGACGGCAGGCCGGAGCGGCAGCGCCGCGGCACGGCGGGCGCCACTTTCATGGAGGGCCAGTTCGGCACCGAAAACGGCGGCGGACCAGGTACCATCTGGAAGATCGACGGCATCACCGGCCAGGTCGCCAAATTCGCCGACATCGAGACCAACAGCGGTCCCGGCATCGGCAACCTCACCTTCGATCCCGTCCATCGCCAGTTCTTCGCCTCCGACCTCGACACCGGCCTGATCCATCGCATCGACGCCGACGGCGGACCGATCGACACCTTCGACCATGGCGTCGCAGGGCGACCGGCGCATGGGCTGGCTCCCGTCGCCGACGATGGCGCGGTGATGGACATACAGGGCGCCGCCTTCGACACCGAAGACGCCGAGACCTGGGGCTACACCCAGGACGAGCGCCGCGTCTGGGCCGTCTCCTATCATGGCGGCCGGCTCTACTATTCGGTCGGCGAAAAGTCTGAAATCTGGTCGGTGGGCATTGCCCGCGACGGCACCTTCGCCGGCGATCCGCGTTGGGAACTGACGGTCAAGGCCGACAAGGACTACGCCGTCACCGACATTGCCTTCGACAACAGCGGCTTCATGTACCTTGCGCAACGCGGCCCGACCGAAAACCGCTACGACTACAGCCGCTTCGCCGATTCCGGCAAGGGCGAGGTCATCCGCTACTTCAGGGAAAACCCGGACGATCCCTCGACGGAATCGATCTGGGTGGAAGCGCCGCAGGAATATGCGGTCGGCTTCCCGCAAGGCAACAGGCAGTCGGCCGGCGGCCTCGACCTGCAATACGGCTACGACGCCGACGGCAATCTCGACACCTCGGTCTGCACCCAGACCTTGGTCAACACCGGCGATAAATTGCGCGACAACCCCGAGCTCGCCGAAAAGCTCGCTGCCGGCGGGCCGCTTGCCGTCCATGGCGTGCAGATCACGCCCAAGGACCTCGTCAAACCGGCCAACGTGCCGCCCTTCGGCTCCTGGTTCGTCGATTTCGACGGCTATTTCGAGGATCCTGAAGTGGAAGGCCATGTCGGCGACGTCGCCGTCTGGCGCCCCTGCGAGGGCCGTGCCGGCTACTATGAGGAAATACCGGGCGGCTATGAGCCCCCCTTGTACCCGCCGGACTTCCCACCGCCCGGCAATCTGCCTCCGTGTCTCGATGTCGAGGACGTGCGGTATTTCTGCACGCCGCATGGCCTCGAGGCCGATCTCTATCTCCATGACCATGCCGGCTTCGGCGGCGATTCGATCAAGGCCCAGTCCAGGACGCCAGGCGTCGGGGTGACCTCACCCATGTCGCATGCGCCGGGCAAGCCGTACACGATCGACATCACCGGCCACTATCCGGGCGACAGAGTAGATGTTGGACTTTGCTTCTACAGGAAGTCCGACAAGGACAAGGGTGGCTACTACCCTTGCTGCAAGATGACCTTGCCGCTCCGGACCCCAGCCGTCAGCTGCGAACGTTGAGGAGGCGAAGATGAACAGTCTTGCCCCATCCCCGCTCGCGACCCAAACGCAAAAAACCGTCATGGAGACGATCATGAACCCCCTGTCATATGCCAGGCGCGGTGCGCGCTGGCTGATGGCGGCCGGTATCGCGGTCGCCCTTGCGCCCGCACTGCCGGCATCCGCCGCCCAGACCGTCCAGGCTGTCACCAGCCCAGATGTGCAGCCGTTGCAGCTCGACAATCCGCGCATCATCAATCCGGAGCCCGGACGTGTCGTGCCGTTCTTCACCAAGACCGGCGGCCAGCGCAGCTGCGACTATGTCTTCTACACCTTGACCTTCGGCCTGCGCGGCAATCCGCAGGGCTTTGCCGATCCGGGCCTCGAGGCGGCGCTGAAGAAAGCCCAGCTCGAGTTCAAGGACCAGCTTCCGCACGGTCTTTCCATCGTCAACGTGACGGTCTCCGGCGACGGCACCGATGCGTCGGGGGGGCCTTTGCCTGCCGCCGCCATCAGCAATTCGGCCGGACCCAACGATACGGCAACGGTTTCCGATTTCCGGATGTCCGCCAGCGATCTGGATGGCTCGGGGGCACTGAACGAACGCGTCATCACCTTCCGCATCACGGCCAAGATCGACCACGCCGCGTTTCCAGCGCCGGCCAATGTCGACAATCAGGGCCTGATCAAGGTCACCGGCGGCATCGGCACGGGAACCATCATCCCCTCGCAGGATCCGGGCAAGCCGGACGATGGCAACATCGCGACCGGCGAAAAGACCTCGATCCGGATCGACCTCACCAAATGCGACAAGCAACCTCCGCCCCCAACCGACCATGAGTGCTTCAAGGTCGAGCGCGGCACGGTCGACTGCGTGCCCGGCGGTGGTGCCTTCATCTATCACATGCCTGTCGGCCCGGAGATGGGCGGCAAGTGGGCGCAGGTGTCGACGACCTCATCAGGCATCACCATCATCCCCGACACCCAGAAGGTGCCGGCAGGCGGCGGGGTGCTCAACTGGAAGATCGTCGGCGCGTCACCCGGCGACGTCATCCACCTCATCGTCACCGGCATCGAGACCTATGCCGGACCGAAGGAGGGCTGGGGCCTGTGCTGCACGCAAACCATCGACATCGTCATCCCGCGTGGCCAGAGGTGCCCACCTAGGGACAAGGAACCGGACCTCAAGGTTGAAAAGCATGCCGACGTCACACGCTGTACCATGGCCGGCGGCTGCGACTTCACCATCCGGGTCACCAATGTCGGCACGGGGCCCTACAACGGCAAGATCGTGCTCGACGAGGTGACGCTGCCGGCCGGCTCGACGCTGAGTTCAGGGCCCAATCCGCCCTGGGTCTGCGCGCCGGGAACCACCCCCATGACGTGCACCTACCCGGTGACCACGCTCAATCCGGGGGCCTTTGTCGACCTCAAGCTCGGCTTCAGGCCGGCCGGAGGCTGGCAGGGCAGCGTGCTGCGCAACTGCGCCACCTATAATTACGGCGCCAGCGGCAAGCCGCTTTTCGGCAGCCAGGCCAATGACCGGGGCTGCGCGTCGATCCCGATCTGCCGCCGCGGCGACCGCAACCCGGATTGCCAGCCGCCGGTCGAGAAGAAGGTGGACCTGATCCTCAAGAAGCGTGCCCGCACCGAAGTCTGCACCGCCGATGGCGTCTGCACCTTCATCATCGACATCATCAACAACGGCACATCGACCTATAACGGACCGCTGACGGTGATCGACAATTACCCAAGCGGCGCACCGACGTCCTCGACCTTCGGACCGAGCCCGCCCTGGACCTGCGGCCCGAACGGCCCCGGCCAGTTCCGCTGCGACCATGCCGGCATCTCGCTGCCTGCGGGCGCTTCGACGCCGATCTTCGTCAAGGCGGTGGTGCCGGCCAGCTATCGGTCGGACATGGTCGAGAACTGCGCCGAGGTGAAGGCCATCCCCGGTGAGGTCGATCTCACCAACAACAGGGCCTGCGCCAAGGAACGCATCCGCCACCCCAATGGCGGCCAGCCGACATTGCGCATCACCAAGGTGTGCAACGGCTCGCTGGCTGGTGCGGCGCTGGTTTCCTGCCGCATCACCGTCAGCAGCGTCGGCACGGCTGCCCCCACCGGTCCGGTGCGGGTCAACGATGCCGCCACTCTGGTGTCGGGCGGAGCGCCCGTGCAGATCCAGACCGTCACCCCTGACGGTGCGGAATGGGCGTGCGGACCGGTCCCGGCCAACACTCTGTCGTGCCAGATTCCCGGCGCCGTCATGACGCCCGGAACCTCCAGGCACTTCGATGTGACGGTTTCGGCCAATGGCGAGTTCCAGAACTGCGCACGGGGCTCCTATGGCCCGGCGCAGGGCGACGACGTCGTCTATCCGATCGGCCAGGCCTGCGCCAAGGGCGGCGGCTCCTCGACCATCCGTGTCGAGAAGACCGGCGACCGCGAATGCAGGCTCGGCCGGCCCTGTTCGTTCGACATCACCGTCACAAATGACGGGACGAGCCCCTTCTCGGGTCCGGTCCGCATCGGTGATGCGATCGGGGTGGAGGGGCTTGGCCGACTGGAAGGCGTTGCGATCACCTCGATCGACCCGCCCTTCGGCTGCTCGCCGGAACCGACGATCTTGCCGGCCTCCTGCATCGCCAACCTGACCCTCGGCGCCGGCGAAAGCCAGTCGCACCGTGTGACAGTGGTCATCCCCGACGACGGGCGTCTTGCCAATCAGCAGGGCAACGTCAATGGCCAGAACTGCGTTGGCGTGCTCTCTCCCGACACACGGGTACAGGGCGGCGCCGACGTCCTGTCCAAGGATGCAACCAACGTCCAGGGCGATCGCGGCAAGGCCTATGCGTGCCATCCGTTCATCATCACGCATGAGGTGAAGAATGAGTGCTCGCCGGGCTTTGTCATGAACGACGCCGGCCGCTGCGCCTGCCCGGAAGGCACCACCTTCCGCAACGGCCAGTGCACGGGCGGCGGCACCAATGTTCTGCCGTTGCCACCGCCGCCGCGCTGCGTGCTGCTCGAAGGCCAGATCCGCACCGAGGACGGACGTTGCGTCTGCCCGCGCGGCACGGAGCTGGAGAACGGAAAATGCGTCAGGACCGACAAGCCCGAGCAGTGCACCATCCGTGGTCAGGTCCACGACGCCGACGGCGACTGTGTCTGCCCGCGCGGCACCGAGGTGCGGGACGGCGCCTGCCGTCAGATCCGGCCAAAACCACAGCAGTGCCGCATCCCTGGCCAATTCCGCAATGCCGACGGCGACTGTGTCTGCCCGCAAGACACCGAGGTGCGCAACGGCGCCTGCCGCCCAACTCGGCCGAAGCCCGAGCAGTGCAGCATCCGTGGCCAGGTCCACAACGCGGACGGGGACTGCGTCTGCCCGCAAGGCACCGAGGTGCGGGACGGCGCCTGCCGTCAGATCCGGCCGCAGCCTGACCAGTGCACCATTCGTGGCCAGGTCCATGACTCCGATGGCAATTGCGTCTGCCCGAGGGGTACGGAGGTGCAAGGCAATGCCTGCCGGCGCAAGCAGCCTGACATGCAGCAGTGCGACATACGCGGCCAGGTCCACAACAAGCGCGGCGAATGCGTCTGTCCGCGTGGGACCGAGGTGATCGACGGCGCATGCCGCAAGCCCAGGCAAGAGAGCGAATGCGCGCCGGGCTCGCAGATGGTCAACGGCCAGTGCCAGCCGATCTTCAGGCGACACTGCCCGGAGGGTACGATCGGGCGGTACCCGAACTGCAGGCCGATACGCGGGCAGCCGTCGCTGGAAATCGATCCGGGTCAGCTGCTGCAATTGCTGCCGCGGCGCAGGCAGCAGATCGACCAGCAACAGGATCCGGTTCCAAACAGGGTCCTGAAACTCCAGCAGCAGTAACCATCCGCGCGACGCCAAACGAGAACCACCCGCCGGAGCAATCCGGCGGGTTTTTCTTTGTGACCAGGTCAGGCGGTGATTGACGGCAACAGGATCGGCGAGCGCCGCGACGTTACCCTCCCTGTGGAACCGCTGTACTTGCGCCCTCGACAAGTCGCCGGGAGCGCTTTAGGCAGTCGGTTCGGGGCGTCCGTACGGAAAGGGCGCCCGGAAAGGCTGCGAGATGAGCAAAAAAACCTTGATCGCACCGTCGGTGCTGGCATCGGATTTCTCGAAGCTCGGTGACGAGGTCGAGGCGGTGGCGGCGGCCGGTGCCGACTGGATCCATCTCGACGTGATGGACGGGCACTTCGTGCCGAACATCACCTTCGGCCCGCCTGTCATCAAGGCGATCCGCAACCGCACCCAAGCCTTTTTCGACTGCCACCTGATGATCGCGCCCGCCGACCCCTACCTCGCCGCCTTCGCCGAGGCCGGCTGCGACGGCATGACGGTGCATGCCGAGGCCGGACCGCATCTCGACCGCTCGCTGCAGACCATCAGGAATCTCGGCAAGAAGGCCGGCGTCTCACTCAATCCGGCGACGCCGGAAAGCGCCGTCGAATATGTGCTCGACCGGCTCGACCTGATCCTGATCATGACCGTCAATCCGGGTTTCGGCGGGCAGGCCTTCATCCCGGCAATGGTCGACAAGGTGAAAAGGGTCAAGGCATTGATCGGCGACCGGCCGATCCGCATCGAGATCGACGGCGGCGTCTCGCCGGAAACCGCGCCGCTGGTCACATCTGCCGGCGCCGACGTGCTGGTGGCCGGTGCCGCCATCTTCAGGGGCGGCAGCGTCGAAGCGTACCGCGCCAACATCGAGGCGATCAGGACCGCGGCCGACGAGGCCGCCGGCTAACGCAGCCGATCGACCGGTTTTCAATTTCGGTAGACCAAGAACGTGGTGCCGAGAGTGGCCCCTCAGCGTCCGGGCCGAATCAAATCCGTGCAGAAGGCCTGAACCGACCAAACCGCGACTGTCTTTGCGCGCGGCAGAAAAGATGCTCGCATGGGGACACAAGAAACAGATGGCCATGCGTGCATACAAAACGCTTTAAGGTTCTGCTGGTTGTAGAGATATTCGAATTCCCGCGATCGGCGCGCCGATTGGGTATATTTCTTTGTTCTAAAGTACAATAACGCGATCTTCTGCTTGAGCGGCGGAAGCGTGGCGCTGTATGGTACATGCACAGAGGGGAATTTCTGACTCGAATTGCCCAAGACGACAGTTGTGGACAAGGAGTCGCTTTGACATATGGAGCTGCCAATCTGAACGACGACGGCACGGGCGCCAAGAGTACGCTTGCCAGCACGGTCTATCATCAATTGCGTGATGATCTTCTCGGCGGCGCTCTGGAAGCCGAAAGCAAGCTGCGCGTCGAGTGGGTCGTTTCCAAATATGGCGCCGGTGCCTCTCCGGTTCGCGAAGCTCTCAATCGCCTTGCCTCCGAAGGTCTCCTCGGCCGCCATGATCAGCGCGGCTTCTTCATCATGCCGGTCAGTGCGGCCGAACTCGAGGAGCTGACGCGCACCCGCTGCTGGCTCGAGGAGCGGGCGCTGCGCGAATCGATCGCCCACCGCACCGCCGAATGGGAAGAACAATTGGTGCTGGCGCTGCATCGCCTGGGGCGCGCCTCACGGCTTTCGCCGCAAAGTACCTCGTCGCTCAATCCGGACTGGGAGAAATTGCATCGCACTTTCCATCGGGTGCTGATCTCGGCCTGCCGGTCGCACTGGCTGGTGGGCTTCTGCGACCAGCTGTCCGATCACGCCTACCGCTATCGCCAGATGGCCAATGACGGCGAGAGGATCCAGCGCGACGATTTCGCCGAACACCGGCTGATTGCTGAAAATGCGCTGGACGGAAACGCGGATGGCGCCGTCCAGGCCCTGATCGATCACTACCAGCTGACCGCCGCCATGTGCATGGAACGCTTCAAGCAAGGCGAGGCACCACAGGTCGCCGCCGGTCCGAGCCAGCGCGCCCACCGTTGACGGCTGTTTGATCGGCGCGCTCTGCTGACGGATCTCTTCGGCAGGGCCGGCAGCCGTCTGCGGCTTGACGGCCGGCCGGGAAACGCGAACGCTTCCCCGCGTGCCGACCCACAGCCGGCGTCGACATTGCCGTCACCCCAATTACCGTCACCCCCCCAATTGCCGTCACCCAGGAAGATTTCATGAGCAATCATCTGTTCGATGCGTTCCGGTCCCGGATGCCAGCGCCTGGGCATCTGTTGATGGAAACCGATGATGGACGCTCGCTCACCTATGGCGACATGCTGGCGCGGTCGGCGCAGTTCGCGCATGCGCTCCTGCAAATGGACGTCGCGCCCGGCGACCGGGTCGCCGTGCAGGTGGAGAAGAGCCCGGAGATGGTTTTGCTCTATCTCGCCTGTGTGCGCGCCGGTGCTGTCTTCCTGCCGCTCAACACCGCCTACACGCTGGCCGAGCTCGGCTATTTCTTCCACGATGCGGCACCCCGGGTCATCGTCTGCGATCCGGCACGGTCGGCGGATATCCGTGGGATGGTCGACCCGTCCGGTGCCGTGGTGGTCACGCTCGACCGCAATGGCCGGGGATCCCTTGCGGACCAGGCATCGCGCCAGTCCTCCGATTTCCACGATGTCGAGCGCGGCGGCGACGACCTTGCGGCGATCCTCTACACGTCGGGAACGACCGGCCGCTCGAAAGGCGCCATGCTCAGCCACGAGAACCTCGCCTCGAACGCGCGGGTGCTGGTCGAGCAATGGCGCTTTACCAGGGACGACGTGCTGATCCACGCGCTGCCGATCTTCCACACGCACGGCCTGTTCGTCGCCACCAACGTCGTCTTGATGGCCGGCGCCTCGATGCTGTTCGAGCAGAAATTCGACGCGGGCCGCATCGTCTCGCTGCTGCCGCGCGCCACCGCACTGATGGGCGTACCGACCTTCTACACCAGGCTGCTGCAGCAGGAAGGGCTGGATCGCGAGGCGGCGAAAAACATCCGCCTGTTCGTATCCGGTTCCGCGCCGCTGCTGGCCGAAACGCACAAGGCCTGGAGCGAGCGTACCGGCCACGCCATCCTCGAGCGCTATGGCATGACCGAGACCAACATGAACACTTCCAACCCCTATGAGGGCGAGCGGCGCGCCGGCACGGTCGGCTTCCCCTTGCCTGGCGTATCGCTGCGCATTGCCGATCCCGATTCCGGCAAGCCTCTTGGCCAGGGCGAGGTCGGCATGATCGAGGTCAAGGGTCCCAACGTGTTCGGCGGCTACTGGCGCATGCCGGAAAAGACCAAGGCGGAATTCCGCGCCGACGGCTTCTTCATCACCGGTGATCTCGGCATGATCGATGCCGACGGCTATGTCCACATCGTCGGTCGCGGCAAGGACCTGATTATCTCAGGCGGTTACAACGTCTATCCGAAGGAGCTCGAAAGCGAGATCGACGCGCTCGACGGCGTCCTGGAAAGCGCCGTCATTGGCCTTGCCCATCCGGACTTCGGCGAAGGCGTCACCGCTGTCGTCGTGCGCTCGCCCGCGTCGCGGATCACCGCGGCCGAAATCCTCGACGCCATCACCGGCCGTATGGCGAAGTACAAGCACCCCAAACGGGTGATCTTCGTCGACGAACTGCCGCGCAACACGATGGGCAAGGTGCAGAAGAACTTGCTTCGCGACAGCTACAAGGATCTCTACGCCTCAACCAAAGTCGGCTAAGCAGATGTCCCGCTCCGGCCCGGCGCGACGTGCCGGTTCAGGTCGGGTACAAGAGTTCGACGACATGGTCGGCGATCGCCAGGCTCGCCGTCAGGCCGGGGCTCTCGATGCCGAACAGATTGACGATCTGGCTCGCCCCATGATCGGCTGGACCCTGGATCATGAAATCGGCTGAAGCTTGACCCGGGCCGGACAGCTTCGGCCTGATGCCGGCATAGGCCGGCTGCAGCGCGTCACCCGCAAGATCAGGCCAATAGCGGCGGATCGCCTCGTGGAAGACAGCGCTTCGGCCGGGGTCGACCGTGTAATCCACGCTGTCGATCCATTCGACGTCGGGGCCAAAGCGCGCATTGCCGGCGAGGTCGAGCGTCAGGTGGATGCCGAGGCCGCCTTCGACCGGAACCGGATAGATCAGGCGCGAAAACGGCGACCGCCCCGGAAGCGCGAAATAATTGCCGCGCGCCAGCCACTGCCGGGGGACGAGCCTCCTTGGGAAACCGTCGATCCGGCTGGCCACCGCTGCGCGTCGAGGCCTGTGGCGTTGACGAAAGCGCCGGCCTCCAAGGCGAAGGTCTCGCCATTGGCATCGCGCGTGTCGATCCGGATCGCGTCGGCTTCGATCGCCGCTCCGGCAACGCAAGTGAGGAACGCAAAGGACGCGCCGGCCGCTTCGGCGTCGCCGCGCAGCGACAACATCAGCGTATGGCTGTCTATGATGCCGGTCGATGGCGACAGCAGCGCGGAGGCACAGGTCAGCGCCGGTTCCAGGCGCTCGGCCTCGCCGCGCGTCAAAAGCTGGAGATCGTCGACCCCGCAGCGCTTCGCATTGGCCTCGATCGCCCGCAACCTGTCCGCCTGGCCGGGCTCGCTGGCGACGATCAGCTTGCCGGCGCGGCGATGGGCGATATCGTGTTCGGCGCAGTAGGCGTAGAGAAGCCGGCGGCCTTCGACGCACAGCCGGGCCTTCAGGCTGCCAGGCGCATAATGGAGCCCGGCATGGATGACTTCCGAATTGCGTGAACTGGTGACCGTACCGATCGCGTCGGCCTTTTTCGATCACCACCACCTCGCGGCCCGGCAAGGCAAGCGCCCTGGCAATGGCCAGCCCGACGACGCCTGCTCCGGCGACGACACAATCGATTGTCCGCATGGCCTCGCTCTCAGCGGGGAGCGACAGCCTCGAACACCTTGTCGCCGCCGATCCAGACGCTTCCTATGCCAAGATCGTCCGACAGCGCAACGATGTCCGCCGCCGTGCCCTTGGCGAAGCGGCCAAGCCGGTGCGACTGGTCGATCGCCTGCGCCGGATAGAGCGAGGCCATGCGCAGGGCTTCGGACAGCTCGAGCCCAACGGTGCGGTGCATGAACCGGATTGCAGAGATCATGTCGAGGTCGGCGCCAGCCAGCGTGCCGTCGGCAAGCCTGAGGCTCCCGTCCTTGCGGTAGATGGTGCGGCCGTTGAGCGTGAACGAGCTCATATCGGTGCCGATGGTCGCCATCGCGTCGGTGACCAGCACGATCCTGCCCGGTCCCTGCTTGGCATCGAGCGCGATCCTGATCGTGGCCGGATGGACATGGATGCCGTCGGCGATCAGCCCGGCCGACAAGGTACCGATGTCGATGGCCGCGCCCGCCAGTCCGGGCTCGCGATTGCCGATCTGGCTCATCGCGTTGAAGAGGTGGGTAACGACGCTGGCGCCGGCCTCGGCGAAGGCTTTTGCCGTGGCATGGCCCGTGTCCGAATGGCCGAGGCTGACGATGATCCCGGCCTTGGCCAACGCCCTGACGCGGGTCGCGTCGACGGATTCCGGCGCGATCGTGGTGAGCAGCACCGGCAGCTTCTGGCGTGCCGCGATCAGCATGGCCTGGTCGGCGTCCGTCATCGGCCGGATCAGCGCCGGATCGTGAGCGCCCTTGCGGGCGATCGACAGATGCGGACCTTCCAGATGCAGGCCGAGAAAACCCGGCACTTTCTGCAGCGCCGCCGCTTCGCCGGCGGCGATCGCAGCGGCGGTGATTGCGGGCGTGTCGGTGATCAGCGTCGGCAGCAGCGCCGTCGTGCCGAACGGTGCATGCGCGCGGCAGATGGTTTCAATCGAGGCGACGTCGGGATGGTCGTTGAGCATCACCCCGCCGCCGCCATTGACCTGGATATCGACAAAGCCCGGCACCAGCATGCCGCCACCGGTATCGATGGCGCGGAGATCCCCGGGAAGGGCGCCTTGCGGCAGCATGGCTTCGACGAGGCCGTCGCGCACGACAAGGGCTGCGCCTTCATGCCAGTCGTCGCCGTCGAAGATGCGGGCGCCGGTCAGGGCAAAACGGTCGCTCATACGGTCTCCGTCACCTTGCGAAGGTTGCGTGGTGCGTCCGGATCGAGGCCGCGATGCCTGGCAAAGGCCTCGACGAACATGTAGAAGGAGACGATCAGCGTCAGCGGATCGGTCAGCGGGTGACCGGTGGCGACATGCGGCAGGCGCGTGGCACGATTGGCGAGTGCCGAGGTGACGAACACCGGCGCGCCCTTGGCCGCCAGGCTGTCGGCGGCTTCGGCGACGGATGGCTCGGACGCGTCGCGCGCGGCCAGCGCCAGCACCGGAAAGTCGGGGCCGATCAGCGCCAGCGGGCCGTGCATGACTTCGGCCGCGCTGTAGGCTTCGGCATGCATGCCGCAGGTCTCCTTGAACTTCAGCGCCGCTTCGTTGGCCATTGCCGCCGACGGCCCTCGGCCAAGGATGAACAGCGACTTCTGCTTCTCGATCGTTTCGGCCAGAATGCTCATCCAGCCGCAAGCGATCGCCTTGCCGAAATGCTCGGGCAGGCGGGCAAGTGCCGCGAGAAGCGCTTCGTCGCCGGTCGAATGCGCCATCAGGGCGAGCCCGGCAACGGCGGAGTTGATGAAGGTCTTGGTTGCCGCGACGCTGCGCTCGGGGCCGGCCAGGATGTCGATGGCGAAATCCGAGGCCCGTGCGAGCGGCGAATCAGCGGTGTTGGTTACCGCGATGGTCAGCGCGCCGCCGGCCCGGGCGGTTTCGGCCATGGCGACGATGTCGGGACTCTTGCCCGATTGCGAGATCGCCAGGCAAGCCGAGCCGTCAAGCCGGAGCTTGCGGCCGTAGATCGAGGCGATGGAGGGCCCGACCGAGGCGACGGCAAGGCCCGCGGTCAGCTCGACGGCATATTTCATGAAGGTGGCGGCATGGTCGGACGAGCCACGTGCCACGGTGACGACGAAATGCGGATCGCGTTCCCTGATGCCGCGCCCGGCTTCGGCCAGCACCGCTCCCGAGCCGTCGAGCAGGCGGGCAACCGCCTGCGGGATCTCCTCGATCTCGCGCTGCATATGAGTGGTGTTGGCAATCATGGTCGGCCCTCTTCGCTTGGCCCTGTCAGCCGCAGCTCGGCGACGAAATCATAGGCGTCGCCCCGGTAGATGGAGCGGGTGAACTCGATCACCTTGCCGCTCGCCAGATAAGAAATACGCTCGATGTGCAGGCCGGCAATGCCTGGCGGCACTTCGAGCAGGCGCGCATCGCCATCGCCGAGATTGGCGGCGGAGATGCGCTGCACGGCGCGCACCGGCCGGTTGCCGGTCAGTTCCAGTGCCGCGTAGAGCGAGGAGCCAATGCCGGCCGGGTCGGGCAGCACGCTGGCCGAGAGCGAGGCGCGTTCGATCGCCAGCGGCGTGTCGTTGGCGATGCGCAGGCGCGCCACGCGTGCCACCAGCTCGTTCGACGACAGGCCGAGCACCATCATCTCGTCGGGCGACGGCGCGTAGAGGCCGCGGTCGAGCCAGGCCGAGCGCACCGCCATGCCGCGCCGCGCCATGTCCTCGGTGAAGGAGGTCAGCCGCGACAGCGACTGCTCGACGCGTTCCATGCGCGGCGCCACGAAGGTGCCGGAGCCGTGCCGCTGCACCAATATGCCGCCCTTGACCAGGTCCTGCACCGCCTTGCGCACGGTGACGCGCGAAATGTCGGCCTTGGTGGCGATGTCGCGCTCGGAAGGCAGCGCGTCGCCCGGGCCGATCAGCCCGCGATTGACGGCGTCCTCGATGCTTTTGCGCAGCTGCAGATAAAGCGGCGCACCGCTTTGCGAGGATTGTTTGAGCGCGGCGAAGATCTGGTCGGCGGCATCGCTCATCGTGCGGCCTCTGTCCTGGCGAACAGACGCGCCGCCATCTGCACCGCACCGCCTAGCGCATCGTCGAGCGGTTCCTTCAGCAGGGCGCGGTAGCGCGCCGACAGGCGCGGCGCGTAGAGCGGTGCCAGTCCGCCGAGCAGGCAGAGCGGCGCTCCGGCCGCGAGCTCGAGCGCGCCGAGCGAGGCCTCGACATCGGCGACCGCCTTGTCGAGGATCCAGTTGGCGACGATGTCGCCTTTTTGCGCGTGTTCGAACACTTTCGGCGCGAAGCCGCCGAAATCGCCTGGTTTGGCGTTGGTGGTGAATTCGACCACGTCCTCGGGATTGTTGCGGAAAACGGCCATCATGCTGTCGGTCAGCGGCGAGGCCTGGCGCACGCCATCATGCGCGAGCAATGTCTGTTCCAGGAGGTCGCGGCCGATGCGGGCGCCGCTGCCCTGGTCGCCGACCTGGAATCCCCAGCCGCCGATGGCACGAGATTTGCCATCCTTGCGCGCCATATAGGCTGTGCCGGTGCCAAGAATCGCCATCGCGCCGTCACCCGAACCGACCGCGCCTTCGAGCGCGATTTCCGCATCGGTCTCGACGCGGCTGGTGCTGAACGGCAGGATCGCCTCGAGCTGCTGCCGGTAAGTGCCGACATTGGCGCCGGCAAGGCCGAGAATGGCCGGTGTTTGCGGGATGAGCTCGGGATCTTGCCCGGCGGCGATAAAAGCCTGCCGCGCCGCATCGACGATGTTCGAACGGGCGCCGGTGAGGTCGGTGCGGATATTGGCGGCGCCGCTTTTGCCGCGGCCGACGACAACGCCCTCCGCTGTAGCCAGTGCGGCCCTGCAGCTGGTGCCGCCGCCATCGATGCCGAGCACGAATTTCACGCGATTTCTCCTCCGGGCGAATAATACCAATAAAATACCAATAGCCAAGGGGTAATTTCCGCTTCAAAAAGATTAAGCGCATTTGATTGAGAAAACTGGGCAATTCGTCGGCTCAGCGATTTCCTGTCCACGAATTCGTTAATGCGTGTGGACAAGTGGTATTTTTTTGGTATTGTTTTGTGGATTGGAGGAACTGGGATGGCCGAAACGCGCACCGAAGCGCTGCATGGGAATGCCGAGGGGCTGGATATCCAGGCTCCCGAAGCGATCCTCGGCTCGCTGGCCGATGCCCAGGTCGAGGCCGCGAAGGCCGTCCGCAACGCCATTCCCTCCATCGCCAGGGCAGCCGAGATCATCGCCGGCTGCCTGAGCAGCGGCGGCAAGCTTGCCTATGCCGCGGCCGGCAGCTCCGGCCTGATGGCGCTGGCCGACGCGCTGGAACTGCCCGGCACGTTCGGCATCCAGCGCGACCGCATCGCCATTCTGATGGCCGGCGGCGACGAAGCCTTCAGGACACTGGCCGGTGGGCCCGAGGATGATACCGAGGAGGCGTCGACCGCGGTCGCCAATGCCGGCATCGGCGCGGGCGATTGCCTGATCGCTCTTTCCGCCAGCGGCACGACGCCCTATGCGGTGCGCGCCATCGAGGACGCGCGGCGCCGGGGTGCCGCCACCATCGGCATCGCCAACAACAGGGACTCGGCTCTGCTCCGGCAGGCCGACACCGCCATCCTGCTCGAAACGCCGCCGGAAGTCATCGCCGGCTCGACCCGCATGGGCGCCGGCACGGCGCAGAAGATCGCTCTCAACATGCTGTCGACGCTGACCGCCATTCATCTCGGCCATGTCCATGACGGCTACATGGTCAACCTCATGGCCGACAACATGAAGCTGCGCGACCGGGCGGCGCGCATCGTTGCCGCCGTCAGCGGCCGCGGCCACGAAGAGGCCGCCAGCCTGCTCGAAAAGAGCGGCGGCGCGGTCAAGACCGCCATTCTGCTCGCCGCCGGCGCCGACAGCGCCGACGCGGCGCAGAAGATACTGGAACGGACAGGCCATAAGCTGCGGCCAGCCCTTTCCGCGATCGAGGGGAACAAGGGCTCCAAAGCCTAGGTTCTCATCAAAACCGAACCTGAAAAAGGTCAACAGGGAGAATGAGCATGACAACGAAACTACTGACGGCACTGCTTCTGGGCACAAGCATTCTCGGCTCGGCCGGATTGGCTCACGCCGAGGACGTAACGCTCAACATCGAAAGCTGGCGCGGCGACGACCTTGCCATCTGGAAGGACAAGCTGATCCCGGCCTTCGAAGCCAAGAACCCCGGCATCAAGGTGGTGTTCGCCCCCTCGGCTCCGACCGAATATGACGCCGCGCTCGGCGCCAAGCTCGCCGCCGGTTCGGCGGGCGACCTGATCACCTGCCGCCCGTTCGACAAATCGCTCGAACTGTTCAAGAAGGGCAACCTTGCCGATCTCTCGGCGCTGCCCGGCATGGAAAACTTCTCGCCCGTCGCCAAGTCCGCCTGGCAGACCGATGACGGCAAGGCGAGCTTCTGCGTGCCGATGGCGTCGGTCATCCACGGCTTCATCTACAACAAGGACGCGTTCGACAAGCTCGGCATCAAGGTGCCGCAGACCCGCGACGAGTTCTTCGCCGCGCTCGACAAGATCAAGGCCGACGGCACCTACATCCCGATGGCGATGGGCACCAAGGACCTCTGGGAAGCCGCGACCATGGGCTACCAGAACATCGGCCCCAACTACTGGAAGGGCGAGGACGGCCGCAAGGCGCTGATCAAGGGCGATCAGAAGCTGACCGACAAGGATTGGGTCGCTCCCTTTGAGGAACTGGCCAAGTGGAAGCCTTATCTCGGCGACGGCTTCGAAGCCCAGACCTATCCGGACAGCCAGAACCTGTTCACGCTCGGCCGCGCCGCCATCTACCCGGCCGGCTCGTGGGAAATCGGCCTGTTCAACACGCAGGCCCAGTTCAAGATGGGCGCCTTCCCGCCGCCGGTCGAGAAGGCCGGCGACACCTGCTACATCTCCGACCATACCGATATCGGCATGGGCTTGAATGCGGCTTCCAAGCATGCGGACGCGGCCAAGACCTTCCTGTCCTGGGTGGCCTCGCCTGACTTCGCCACCATCTACGCCAACGCGCTGCCGGGCTTCTTCAGCCTGAACTCCGCACCGGTGAAGATGCAGGACCCGCTGGCACAGGAATTCGTCTCCTGGCGCGGCAAGTGCAAGTCGACGATCCGCTCGACCTACCAGATCCTGTCGCGCGGCACGCCGAACCTCGAAAACGAGACCTGGGTTGAATCGGCCAACGTCATCAACGGCACCGATACGCCCGAAACCGCGGCCAAGAAGCTGCAGACCGGCCTCGACAGCTGGTATAAGCCGGCCAAGTAAGAGCTCAGGCAACGGAGCCGGCTGGGCGCGTGCCCGGCCGGTTCCGGATTATCCTGTTCCATCCGGTTCCGGATTATCCTGTTCCATATTGCGATTGTCGGCTCTGCCTCACGGCCTTACCCTTGCTCTTGTTGGGGAAGGCTAGCTGATCAGTCGCAGGCCTTGTCTTGCCGAGCCGGGCAAGGTTGGGTCAAGTATCGAGGCATCATCTAGCATCACATCGTCTGGAACCGAGAGACGGCGGGGACCGAACTCATGGCCGCACAAACACGACCGAAAAGACCGTTCCGCTGGCATATCGCCGTCTTCCTGGCGCCGGCGGTGCTGGTCTATACGGCAATCATGATCCTGCCGCTGGCCGGCACGCTGCAGCTTTCGCTGTTCCGCAACGTCGACCAGTCCCAGATCTTCGTCGGCCTGGACAATTTCCGCACTTTGTTCGGCGACCCGAACTGGTCGGTGAATTTCTGGAACGCGCTGCGCAACAACGTCTGGTTCTTCATCATCCACATGCTGGTGCAAAACCCGGTCGGCGTGCTTTTGGCCGCGCTCCTGTCCAGCCCGAAGCTCCGGTTCTCGGCCTTCTATCGAACCGCGATCTTCGTGCCGACCATCCTGTCCTTCGTCATCGTCGGCTTCGCCTGGAAGCTGATCCTGTCGCCGCTGTGGGGCGTGGCGCCGCATCTGCTCGACTTCGTCGGCCTGAAGAGCCTGTTCACGCCGTGGCTCGGCAAGGAGCAGTACGCGCTGACCGCGCTCAGCCTGATCTCGGTGTGGCAGTTCATCGGCATCCCGATGATGCTGATCTATGCAGCGCTGCTGTCGATCCCCGAAGAGGTGATCGAGGCCGCCGAATGTGATGGCATCACCGGCCTGTCGCAGTTCTGGAAGATCAAGTTGCCGCTGATCCTGCCCTCGATCGGGATCATCTCGATCCTCACCTTCGTCGGCAATTTCAACGCCTTCGACCTGATCTACACCGCGCAAGGCGCGCTCGCCGGGCCGAACTATTCGACCGATATCCTCGGCACCTTCCTCTACCGCGCCTTCTTCGGCTTCCAGCTGCAGGTCGGCGACCCCAACATGGGCGCGACCATCGCCACGATCATGTTCCTGATCATCCTCGGCGGTGTCTGCGTCTACCTCTTCCTCATCCAGACGCGCCTGCGTCGCTACCAGTTCTGAGGGGCAAGAGATGAGCATCGCCACCCGTTCACTCCCGCGCACCATCGGCGCCCACGCGATTCTGCTGACCTACACGGCTATCGCGCTTTTCCCGGTGGTTCTGGTCATCATGAATTCGTTCAAGTCGCGCGCCGGCATCTTCGGCGCGCCGCTGACGCCGCCGACGCCGAAAACCTTCGACATGATCGGCTACACCACGGTGATCGGCCAGGGTGACTTCATCCATTATTTCCAGAACAGTCTCGTCGTCACCGTCGGCTCGCTGTTCTTCGTACTGCTGTTCGGCGCCATGGCTGCCTTCGCGCTGTCGGAGTACCGCTTTCGCGGCAACACGCTGATGGGGCTTTACCTGGCGCTCGGCATCATGATCCCGATCCGCCTCGCCACCGTCGCCATCCTGCAATTGATGGTGGCGAGCGGGCTGGTCAACACGCTGACGGCGCTGATCCTGGTCTACACCGCGCAAGGCCTGCCGCTGGCCGTCTTCATCCTGTCCGAATTCATGAAGCAGGTCTCCGACGACCTGAAGAACGCCGGCCGCATCGACGGCCTGTCCGAATACACCATCTTCTTCCGCCTGGTGGTGCCGCTGGTGCGGCCGTCGATGGCGACGGTCGCCGTCTTCACCATGATTCCGATCTGGAACGATCTGTGGTTCCCGCTGATCCTGGCGCCGTCGGAAGAGACCAAGACGGTGACGCTCGGCGCCCAGCTTTTCCTCGGCCAATTCGTCACCAACTGGAACGCCATCCTAGCCGCGCTCTCGCTGGCGATCCTGCCGGTGCTGATCCTCTACGTCATCTTCTCGCGGCAGCTGATCCGCGGCATTACTTCCGGAGCCGTCAAGTGAGTTCAGAATCACCCCTTCGCGTCCCAAATCCCCTCCGAGTAATCGTCGCCGGCCTCGGCAATATGGGCCGCAGCCATGCGCTGGCCTATCACACCAATCCGGGTTTTCAGATCGCGGCGCTGGTCAATCGCTCCGACGTGCCGTTGCCTGGAGGGCTGTCCGGCTATGGCATCAGGCGCTCATTCGACGACGCCCTGCGCGAGGAAAAACCCGACGTCGCCTGCGTCGCCACCTATTCGGACAGCCATGCCGATTATGCGGTAAAGGCGTTCGAGGCCGGCTGCCATGTCTTCGTCGAAAAGCCGCTGGCAACGACGGTGGCGGACGCCAAGCGCGTCGTCGCCGCAGCCAAGGCCAATGGCAAGAAACTGGTGATCGGCTACATCCTGCGCCATCACCCGTCCTGGATCAGGCTGATCGCCGAGGCGCGCAAGCTCGGCGGTCCTTACGTGTTCCGCATGAACCTCAATCAGCAATCCTCGGGGCATACCTGGGAGACGCACAAGCAGTTGATGCGGACGACATCGCCGATCGTCGATTGCGGCGTGCACTATCTCGACGTCATGCTGCAGATCACCGACGCCAAACCGGTCGAGGTGCGTGGCATGGGCGTGCGGCTGACCGACGAGGTGGCGCCCTCCATGTACAATTACGGCCATCTGCAGGTGCTGTTCGATGACGGCTCGGTCGGCTGGTACGAGGCCGGCTGGGGTCCGATGATTTCCGAGACAGCCTTCTTCGTGAAGGATGTCATGTCGCCCAAGGGCTGCGTGTCGATCGTCATGAAGGAGGGC
This sequence comes from Mesorhizobium sp. B2-3-13, assembly GCF_006442195.1. Lineage (NCBI taxonomy): Bacteria > Pseudomonadati > Pseudomonadota > Alphaproteobacteria > Hyphomicrobiales > Phyllobacteriaceae > Mesorhizobium > Mesorhizobium sp. B2-3-13. The sequence continues at coordinate 22,589 of NZ_VFVQ01000012.1, read as the reverse complement.
GTGAGGTCCGACGATATCGACACCCACACCAAGACTTCGACCATCCGTCTGCACAGCGCCGCGACCGGGCCGGACGGCAAATTCGCCAGGCCGGACGAGATGCTGTCGATGGAAGGCGAACCCGGTCATCAGGATCTCTGCGATCTCGAACAGGCTTTTGTCCTCAAGGCAATCCGCGAGGACATCGATCTCACCAGACACATGGACGACGCGGTGCGGTCGCTCGCCGTCTGCCTTGCCGCCGACGAGAGCGTGCGCAGCGGCAAGGCGGTGCGACTGTGACCAGGCTGTCGTCGTCAGCGCCCTACGGCGCCCCCCTCTGTCCTACCGGACATCTTCCCCTCAAGGGGGGAGATCGACTGTCTCGGTTGCCTTCGCCAATCACCAACATTGCAAGAAGAAAGCCTGGGTCGATGCTGCCAACCTCCTTCCTTGAGGGGGAGATGGCCGGCAGGCCAGAGGGGGGTGCTTTCGCGCCCACGCATCAATTTGGAGGACTGCCGTGGGCTCGTTGAAGATCGAGAACGTGAAGAAGGCCTTTGGGCCGGTCGAGGTGCTGAAGGGCATCGACCTCGAAGTGACGGACGGCGAGTTCGTTGTCTTTGTCGGGCCTTCGGGCTGCGGCAAGTCGACCTTGCTCCGCGTCATCGCCGGGCTGGAGGATTCGACCTCGGGCCGGGTGCTGATCGATGGCGACGACGTCTCCGTCACGCCGCCGGCAAAACGCGGCATCGCCATGGTGTTCCAGACCTATGCGCTTTATCCGCATCTGACGGTGAAGAACAATATGGGCCTCGGCCTCAAGCAGGCGAACACGCCGGCGGCGGAAATCGATCGCCGCATCGGTGTTGCCTCGTCCATGCTGTCGCTGGAACCTTATCTCGAAAGACGGCCGGCGGAACTCTCCGGCGGCCAGCGCCAGCGCGTCGCCATCGGCCGCGCCGTGGTGCGCGAGCCAAAACTGTTCCTGTTCGACGAGCCCTTGTCGAACCTCGATGCGGCGTTGCGCGTCAACACACGGCTGGAAATAGCGCAGCTGCATCGCCGGCTCAAGGCGACGATGATCTATGTCACCCACGACCAGGTCGAGGCGATGACGCTCGCCGACAAAATCGTTGTGCTCAATGCGGGCCGAATCGAGCAGATCGGCGGCCCGATGGAGCTCTACAATTCGCCGGCAAACGAGTTTGTCGCCGGCTTCATAGGCTCGCCGAAGATGAATTTCGTCGACGGCGCCCGGCTCGGCGAGACAGCCAAGACCATCGGCGTGCGGCCCGAGCACCTGACCGTCGATCCGAAATCCGGCGCCTGGAAGGGCACTGTCGTCCATGCCGAGCATCTCGGCGCCGACACCAATCTTTATCTGGATTGCGAGAAGGCCGGCCTGATCACCGTGCGGATTTTCGGTGTCTACGACGCCGAACCCGGCGCCACGCTTTATACGACGCCCGATCCGGCGAAGACGTATCGGTTTGGGCCGGATGGGAAGGTGCTGAAGTAGGACGCGCCAACGCTTCTTGCCTTCTCCCCTTGTTGTTGTGGGAGAAGGGAAGGGCGCGCTTAAACGTCAGCCCTGAACGTCTGCTTCTGCTGTCCCAGCCCCTCGATACCCAGCTCCACCACATCGCCGGCCTTCAAGAACACTGGCGGCTTCATGCCGAGGCCGACGCCGGGCGGGGTGCCTGTCGAAATAATGTCGCCGGGGTGCAGCGACATGAACTGGCTAAGATAGGAGACGAGATAGGCAACGCCATAGACCATGGTCCTGGTCGAGCCGTTCTGCATCGTCTTGCCGTTGACCGTCAGCCACATTTTGAGGTTGTGCGGGTCGGCCACTTCGTCCTTGGTCACCAGCCACGGGCCGGTCGGGCCGAACGTGTCGCAGCTCTTGCCTTTCGTCCACTGGCCCTGGCGCTCGGCCTGGAAGGCGCGTTCCGACACGTCGTGCGCGACGCAATAGCCGGCGACGTAGTCGAGCGCATCGGCTTCGCTGACATATTTGGCTTTTCTGCCGATGATCACGCCGAGCTCGACTTCCCAGTCGGTCTTCTCGGAACCACGCGGGATCAGCACGTCGTCGTCCGGGCCGACGATGGCCGAGCTTGCCTTCATGAAGATGATCGGCTCAGGCGGCACGGTGGCGCCGGTTTCTGCGGCATGGTCGGAATAGTTGAGGCCGACGCAGATGAACTTGCCGGTGCCGGCAACGCAGGCGCCAAGGCGCGGCTTGCCGGAAACCACCGGCAGCGACTTCGCGTCGAGCTTCGACAGCATATCCAGCGAGGCCGGATGAAGCGTGGTGCCGGCAATATCGGCGACATGTGCGGAGAGATCGCGGATCGTTCCATCCGCATCGAGCAGGCCGGGACGTTCGCTCCCCATCTCGCCATAGCGCAGCAGTTTCATGCATCTTCTCCTGATTGCGGCCTCGTGGCCGTTCTACAAACTCTCCGCCGAGGCATCAGCCCCTCTGGAACCGGGCGGACCGTAGCCACCGGCCTGCTTCACGACAAGCGTGGACAGCGTGTTTTGACAGCCGGCGAGCGGGATTTTCAGACTTCGCGATCCCTCGTCAAGTCGGATCGTCCGGTTACCCGCGATTGTCTCCAGACGGCGCTCAGATCGACCAGCCGCCGTCGATATTGTAGGCCTGCCCCGATGTGTAAGTGGCGCCGGCCAGGTAGACGGCGAGATCGGCGATTTCCTCCGGCGTGCCGAGCCGGCCCATCGGCTGGCGGGCGATGAAGGCGGCGCGGGCGGCGTCGTAATCGCCCTGGGCGTGCATGCGGTCCTGCAGCGACGGGCTTTCGACGGTGCCGGGGCAAATGGCGTTGCAGCGTATGCCCTTGCCGACATAGTCGGCGGCGACCGCCTTGGTCAGGCCGATGACCGCCGCCTTGGTGACGCCATAGGCGAAGCGGTTCGGCACGCCCTTGGTCGAACTCGCGAGCGAAGCCATGTTGATGATCGATCCGTCGCCGCGCTCCAGCATGCCGGGCAGTACCGCCCGGATGGTGCGGATCATGGCGCGTACATTGAGATTGAAGGCGAAATCGAGATCGGTGTCCTTCATCTCCAGGATCGAGCCCGAATGGACGAAACCGGCGCAGTTGAACAGCACATCGACGGCGCCGATCTCGGCAAAGGCGGCATTGACCGCCTCGTCGTTGAGCACGTCGACCTTGCGGGTCTTGATGCCGGAGGCCTTGCCGAGTTCCGCCAGCAGCGTCTCGTTGATGTCGGTGGCATGGACGGTGGCGCCGGCCTTGGCGAAGGCCAGCGCGCTTGCCTTGCCGATGCCTTGCGCCGCCGCCGTGATGACAACGACCTTGCCTGCCAGATCCGCCATATCTTTTCCTCGCCTGCTTGGGTCAATTGCCTTTATCGGCGGCCGGCGAAGGCGTCATGTGCCAGTCAGGCGCGATCGTCCGGCCTGTGCCAGTTCACTGATAAAGATGTTTTTTCTCGTTAAAGAACATATGTTCGGTCGTCAAGCCCGAACGCGATCACCAACCGCAAACATCAGTCACCGTAAGGCACCCAGACATTCTTCACCTCGATGGCGCGGCGCAGCAAGGCATCGCCGGCGGCTTCTTCCGAGGCCCAGTCGAGGCTGCGGCCATTGCCGCTCCAGACGCGCTTGAGATTGCCGATGGAGTCGGCTTCCGCCTTGGCGCAGGTCTCGGCGTCAGTGAACAGCCAGAGCCCGTCGACGTCGTCGTGCTTGGCCAGCACGCCGGCAAGTTCGGCGCTGCGGCCGGTTACGATGTTGATGGCGCCGGCCGGCACGTCGGAATATTCGATGACCTGATAGAGATCGGTGGCGAGCAGCGGATAGCGCTCGGATGGCACGGCGATCACCGTGTTGCCCATGGCCAGCGCCGGCGCGACCAGCGAGACGAAGCCGAGCAGGGGCTGATTGTCCGGCGCGACGATGCCGACGACACCGACCGGCTCATGCAGCGCCAGCGTCACGGCTCGGGCCGGCGGCTGGTGGACACGGCCCTCGAACTTGTCGGCGAGGCCGGCATAGAGAAACAGCCGTTCGATCGAGAGCTCCACCTCGTCGCGCGCGGCCTTGGCATTGGCCCCGGTCAGTTCGGTGAGGCGGGCGGCAAACTCGCTTGCGCGGCCGGAAAGGTTCTCGGCCAGGTAATAAAGCACCTGGGATCTGTTATAAGCGGTCGCCTCCGGCCAGCTCTTGCAGGCGCGGGCGGCCGAAACCGCATCCCGGATATCCTTGCGGCTGCCGAGCCCGACTTCGCCGGCGAGTTTGCCCTTGGCCGTCGCGACGGCAATCGAGTAATTGCCGTCGGGGCGCACTTGCTTGCCGCCGATGAACAGCTTTGCCGTGCGGTCGATTGCCACGCCACCGGCCTGCTCGACGGGCTGCGCGGAGGATGTCGCCGGTTTGATGACCGGGCCGAGCGGCAGTTTCGCCGCGAGATATTCGAACATGCCCTCGCGCCCGCCTTCGCGGCCGAAGCCGCTTTCGCGATAGCCGCCGAAGCCGCAGGCGGCGTCGAACATGTTGGTGCCGTTGATCCAGACCACGCCGGCCTTCAGCTGCGGTGCGACATGGAGGGCAAGATTGACGTTCTCGCTCCACACCGAGGCCGCCAGGCCATAGCGCGTGTTGTTGGCGAGCTCGATCGCTTCCTCGGTGTTGCGGAAGGTCATGGTGGCGAGCACAGGCCCGAAGACTTCTTCCTGCGCCAGGATATTAGCCGGCGAAACGCCAGTAGCGAGCGTCGGCAGATGATAGTAACCCGACGACGGCAGCGTTGCATCGGGCTGCCAGCAGACGGCGCCCTGCCTGGCGCCCTCGGCGATCAGTCCCTTGACGCGGTCGAGCTGGGTCAGGTCGACCAGCGGGCCGATATCGGTGTTCTTGTCGAGCGGGCTGCCGACACGCAGTCGGCTCATCCTGACCTTGACCTTGGCGATCAAGGCGTCGGCGATGCCTTCCTGCACCAGCAGGCGCGAACCGGCGCAGCAGACCTGGCCCTGATTGAACCAGATGCCGTCGACCAGCCCTTCCACGGCGCTGTCGAGATCGGCGTCCTCGAAGACGATGAAGGCCGACTTGCCGCCGAGCTCCAGCGACAGTTTTTTCCCTGACCCCGCCGTGGCCTTGCGGATGATCTTGCCGACCTCGGACGAGCCGGTGAAGGCGATCTTCTGGATGCCGGGGTGATTGACGATCGCAGCACCGGCTTCCGGACCGCCCTGGACTATATTGACGACGCCCTTCGGCACACCGGCGCGTTCGCATATCTCGGCGAACAAGATGGCGGTGAGTGGTGTGAATTCGGCGGGCTTCAGCACCACGGTACAGCCCGCCGCAAGCGCCGGCGCGATCTTCCAGGCCAGCATCAGCAGCGGAAAGTTCCACGGGATGATCTGGCCGACGACGCCGACACCCTTGTGGCCGGGAAAATCCCGGTCCAGCGCCTGCGCCCAGCCGGCATGATGAATGAAATGGCGGATCGCCAGCGGCACGTCGATGTCGCGGCTTTCGCGGATCGGCTTGCCGTTGTCGATTGTCTCCAGCACCGCGAACAGGCGCTGGTGGCGCTGCATGGCGCGGCCGATGGCGTAGAGCGCTTTCGCGCGCTGGTAGCCGGTGCTGGCGCTCCATTTCGGCAGCGCCTTGGCTGCTGCGGAAACCGCGGCGTCAATATCGGCGGCATTGGCGTCGGAGACTTTGGCCAGCAGCTTGCCGGAAGATGGCTCGCTGGTGTCGAAGGTCTTGCCGCCGCTCGCCGCCTTCCAATCGCCGCCGATGAACAGCGCCTTGCCGAAATCGCGCGCCGCGAACCAGGCGTCCGCCTCATTACGAGCTTCCGGCGCCGGGCCGTATTCCATGGCGTGATAGCGTTCGAGAATGTTCATGAAGCGCTCCAGATAGTTGTCAGGGCAGGCGTTGCGTATGGCTCCGCGTTCAAAGCCTCGCTTGCCTCAGGCCATCGCGTGGCGATGATTGGCCGAATAATGCCCAGTCAGATGATGCTCGAGCTGGCGCTCGATGTCGGTCAGCAGGCTCGAGGCGCCGAAGCGGAACAGCTCCGGTTCCAGCCACGGCCGGCCGAGCTCCTCCTTCATCAGCACCAGCCAGTCGAGCGACACTTTCGCGGTGGAAATGCCGCCGGCCGGCTTGAAGCCGATGAGATAGCCGGTCTCCTCGAAATAGGCCCTGATGGCGCGCACCATGGCAAGCCCGACGGGCAATGTGGCGTTGACACTTTCCTTGCCGGTCGAGGTCTTGATGAAATCGGCGCCCGCCATCATCGCCACCATCGAGGCAAGCATGACGTTGCGCAGCGTGGCGAGATCGCCGGTTCCCAAAATGACCTTCAGATGCGCGTCACCGCAGGCGGCGCGCATCGAAACGATTTCGTTGTAAAGCTCGCGCCACTTGGCGCCGAACACCAGGCCGCGCGGAATGACGACATCGATCTCGTCGGCTCCGTCCTTCACCGAGGCCTCGATCTCCTGCAGCCGGGTCGACAGCGGCGCCAGACCATGCGGGAACGCGGTGGAGACGGCGGCGACGTGGATGCCGGTGCCGCGCACGGCGTCGACCGCCGTGGCGACGAAGGGATGGTAGACGCACACGGCGGCCGGCCGGATGGATTCGCCCGCAATGCCGAGGCCTTCCATGATGTCGCGGCGCAGCGGGTTGATCGCCTTGGCGCAGAGCCGGCGCACCCGCTCCTCGGTGTCGTTGGAGTTGAGCGTCGTCAGGTCCATGCAGGCGATCGCCCGCAGCAGCCAGGCGGCCTGGTTGTCGGCCTTGATCGAGCGCCGCTTGGTCAGGCTGGCGACGCGGCGCTCCAGCGCCGAGCGGTTGACGCTACGCACCGATTCCAGAAAACCGAGGTCGAGTTTCAGGCCCGGATTGCGCGCGATGTGATGGTCCAGCGGCACCGGCGTATTGGCGGCTGCGCGTGCCGGCAGCGGCGTCACCTTGGTGCCAAGATCGGCTTCGCGGATTGTGCTGCTCATCTCCTGCCCTTTCGTTCAGCGGCGTGCGCTCTTGGTGCGCATCGTTCTCCCAAAACCTAGACACTTTTGGGCGACACGCACGACGATAACCCGCGAAGCCGCGCTTCACGAGTCCTCAGGCGAGGGATAGCTGAAAAAGGCCGCGAAAGCAGCTGATTTTTGACCGGAAGGTCAAAATCAGGTTTCCGGGAGACGCGCTGGTCTCAGCCGACGAAGGCCCGCTCGACGACGAAGCTCGCGGGGTGGCTGAGCGAACCTTCCTGGAAGCCGAGGCTTTCGGCCAGCTCCTTGACATCCTTCAACATGTGCATCGAGCCGCAGATCATGATGCGGTCGGTCTCGGGATCGAGTTTCTCGATGCCGAGATCACTGTAGAATTTGCCGGAGCCGATCAGCGCGGTGATGCGGCCCATGCATGCCGACTCCTCGCGGGTCGTTGAATTGTACAGCGTGACGCGGCCGGCGGTCAGCTCGCCGATCAGCGGGTCGCTTTCCAGTGCCGCCACCAACTCCTGGCCGTAGATCAGCTCGGCATTGTCGCGGCAGGTGTGGGTCAGGATCAGCTGATCGAATTTCTCATAGGTGTCGGGGTCGCGCAGCAGGCTGGCAAAGGGCGCGATGCCGGTGCCGGTCGAGATCATGAACAGGCGCTTGGCCGGCGTCAGCGCGTCGACAACCAGCGTGCCGGTCGACTTCTGGCGCATGATGACCGTGTCGCCGACCTGGATCTTCTGCAGTTCCGAGGTCAGCGGGCCGTCCGGCACCTTGATCGAGAAGAATTCCAGCTCTTCGTCCCAGGCCGGGCTGGCGACGGAGTAGGCGCGATATACCGGCTTCTCGGCATTGGGCAGGCCGATCATCACGAACTCGCCCGAGCGGAAGCGCAGCGACTGCGGGCGCGTGATGCGGAACGAGAACAGCCGGTCGGTGTAGTGCTTCACCGAGACGACCGTCTCGGCATAGACATTGGCCGGAATCGGAAACTGCAGCGGGCGGGCTTCAGCGGTATTGAACGCGGGCGTGGTGTTCATCAATTCCAACCTTCTCGCCCAGTTACAGACGGGGGCGCCAAACTTTCCCGTGCGCGCCCGAACCATTCAGGTTCCGGCGTGCCATGCACGCTACCGAAGCGGTAAGCTCTTGTGTCCGGAATTTATTAGTATACAAACGATATTTGCGTCAAGATGCCGCCGTAAAACACCTTTCCAAACTGTGGCATATCCGTAGTCCCAGCATTTCGGGTTTCGACAATGAAAGAGAATTTTTCGGTGCAGCCGCCGGATTCCCTGGGCAGCGTCGTCGCCGGCATCGATGTCGGCGGAACTTTCACCGACCTGCTCCTGATCGACGGCAAGGACGGTGGCAAGGTGTATCTGGCCAAGACCCCGACCACGGTCGACAACCAGGCCTTTGGCGTGGTTTCGGCGCTCGGCGCCACCGGCTTTCCGATCGACGGCATCGACCTCATCGTGCATGGCACGACCACCACCACCAATGCGGTGCTGGAGCGCCGGCTGGCCAAAACCGGCATGATCACCACGCGCGGTTTTCGCGACGTGATCGAGCTTGGGCGGCGCACGCGGCCGCAACCCTACGGCATGACGGGCACGTTCGTTCCGGTCATCCCGCGCAATCTGCGCCTGGAGGTGTCCGAACGCGTCGAGGCATCAGGCGCCGTCCGCACGCCGCTTGATGAGGCCGAGATGCGCGAGGCGGTAAAGGCGCTGATCGCGGCCGGCTGCGAATCCCTCGTCATCCATTTTCTGCATTCCTACGCCAACCCGTCGCATGAGCGCCGCGCCGCCGAAATCGCCGCCGAATTCTGGCCGAACGGCTACATCACCACGGGCCACGCGCTGTTGTCCGAAGCGCGCGAATTCGAGCGCGGCGTCACCGCCTCGGTCAACGCCTCGGTGCAGCCGATCCTGGAGCGCTATGTCGAGCGTCTGCGCACGGAATTGGCCGACAAGGGCTATGCCCGCGATTTTCTCATCATGAATGGCAATGGCGGCATGATCTCGGCGCGCTTCGTCACACGTGAATCGGCCAAGACGGTCATGTCGGGCCCCGCCTCCGGCGTCATCGCCGCCGCCTATACGGGCAAGCGCGCCGGCTTCGAAAATCTCGTCACCTACGACATGGGCGGCACCTCGACCGACGTGGCGCTGATCCGCAACGCCGAACCGGCTGTCTCGAACGAGATCGAGATCGAATATGCCATGCCGATCCATGTGCCGATGGTGGCGGTGCACACGGTCGGCGCCGGCGGCGGCTCGATCGCCCGCGTCGACGCGGCCGGCCTAATCCAGGTCGGTCCGGAAAGTGCGGGCGCCAATCCCGGCCCGATCTGCTACGGGCGCGGCGGGACCGAGCCGACGATCACCGACGCCAATCTGGTGCTCGGCAGGCTGGCGCCGAAGAAGCTGCTCGCCGTCGACAATCCGGTCACATCAGAGCGCGTCACCGGCATCTTCGAGGACAGGATCGGCAAGGCGACGGGCCTGTCGGGTGTCGAGGCGGCGGGCGCGGTGCTCAGGCTCGGCAATATGAAGATGGCCGGCGCCATCCGCATGGTCTCGGTATCGCGCGGCCATGATCCCCGCGATTTCGCGCTGTTCGCCTTCGGCGGCGCCGGGCCGCTGCATGCGACGGCGCTCGCGCGCGAACTCGGCCTGCCCAAAGTGCTGGTGCCAGCGCGTCCCGGCATCACCAATGCGCTCGGCTGCGTCGTCGCCGATCTGCGCCATGACTTCGTCAACACCATCAACCAACCCGTGGCCGTGCTTGATGAAAGCCAGCTCCACCAAGTATTGGAAAGGCACCGTAACGAAGGCGAGGCGCTGATTGCCAAGGAAGCGGTGAGGCCGGAAACGATCCGCGTCACCCACTCCACCGACATGCAATTCGTCGGCCAGACCCACATCATCAACGTGCCCTTGCCGTCCTCGTCGGTTACCCGGCACGAATTGCAGTCCCTGTTCGAAAAAGCCTATTTCGCCCGCTTCAAGGTGGAGCTGCCGGAAATCCGCGCCAATCTCGTCAACCTCAACACCTCGGTCACCGGCGTGCGTCCGGCGATCGACTTGTCACGCCTGATCGATCCGGCCGGGCGGGCAAAGACGCTCGACGAGGCGCGGCGCGAGATCAGGCCGGTCTGGTATGGCGGGCGCTGGCATGACACGCCGGTGTATATCAGGGAAAAGCTGCCGCTCGACGCGGTCATCGAAGGCCCGGCGATCCTCGAACAGATGGACGCGACGACCGTGCTCGAACCCGGCGACCGCGCGCGATCGGACGCCGACGGCAACATCATCATCGACATTGGCGAGGCCTGAAATGAAGCTCGACGCCATTACCCTTTCGGTTCTCCAGGCCGCGTTGCAGCAGGTCTGCGACGAGATGGACCTGACCTTTTCCCGCGCCGCTTTCTCGCCGGTGATCGCCGAGGCCAATGACCGCTCGGACGGCATCTATTCGGCCGTCGATGGCTCGCTGATCGCACAAGGCAGCCAGGGCCTGCCGGTGTTTGTCGGCGTCATGCAATATTCGACCAGGACGGTGATCGAGATGATCGCCGATGGCCGCTGCCTGCCGCCTGAGCCGGGCGACATCTATATCGTCAACGACCCCTATCTCGGCGGCACGCATCTAATGGATGTGCGCTTCGTCATGCCGGTCTATCGGGGTGAAAAGATCTTCTGCTGGTTGTCGAACACAGGCCATTGGCCCGACATTGGCGGCTCGGTGCCGGGCGGCTTTTCGGCCTCGGCCACCGCGGTCGAGCAGGAGGGCCTGCGGCTGCCGCCGGTAAAGCTGTTCAAGAAGGGCGTGCTCGATCCCGAAATCTACGCCATCATCTGCTCCAACATCCGGGTTGCCGACCAGCGCATCGGCGACATCCGGGCCCAGGCCGCCGCGCTGCTGATCGGCCAGGACAGGCTCAATGGAATCCTGGATCGTTACAGGGATGAAACGGTTGTCGAAGCGATCGCTGAACTGCGCCGCCGTGCCGCCGAACAGATGCGCGCCAACATAGCGGCCATTCCCGACGGCACCTATCGCTCCAAGGCCTTTGTCGATTCCGACGGGGTGGTCAACGAACCGCTGACCATCGCGCTCGCCGTCGACAAGAAGGGCGACACGCTGACTTTCGACTTTTCAGGGTCGTCAAAGCCCTGTGCGGGGCCGATGAACAGCGTGCTGGCGACGACCCTGTCCTCGGTCTATCTCGCCATGCGCCACATCTTCCCCGATGTGCCGATCAGCGCCGGCGCTTTCGAGCCCCTGATCGTCAAGCGGCCGGAAGGCACCTTCCTCGACGCGAAGTATCCGCGCCCCGTATCGGGCTGTGCGGCCGAGGTGTCGCAGCGCATCGCCGAGGCGGTGTTCGCGGCCATGGTGCAGGCGTTGCCGGACAAGGTGACGGCGGCTCCAGCCGGCTCCAGCGGCAATTTCGCGCTCGGCGGCAACGATCCCGCGCGCGGCCGCGACTACGTCATGTACCAGATTTCCGGCGGCGGCTATGGCGGCAATTCAGGCCATGACGGCCTCACCAATGGCTGCTCGACCATCGGCATCTCCAAGTCGCCGCCGGTCGAGATCATGGAGCAGGCCTTTCCGGTGCTTTACCGGCACTATGCCTTGCGCGAAGGCTCGGGCGGCGCCGGCAAGCATCGCGGCGGTTTTGGCCTCGCCTACGAGGTCGAGATCCTGCGCGGCGAGGCGCGTGCCTCCTTCGTCATGGACCATGGCCGCTTCGGCCCGCAGGGCGCCCTTGGCGGTGGGGATGGCGAGCCCAACAGGGTGATCGTCTTCCGCAATGGCGAACAGCACATACCGCCGCACCTCTCCAAGGAGCAGGACATTCCGCTCAAGGCCGGGGACCGCGTGCGCGTCGGCACGCCGGGCGGTGGCGGCTATGGCGATCCGCGTGAGCGCGATGCCGATCAGGTGCTGCGCGATGTGGCCCTGGGGTACTATACTCCACGGCAAGCCTGGGAAAAATTCGGCGTCGTGCTGTCGGCAGGGGCCGTTGATCGCGAAGCAACGGAAAAGCAACGCGCCGGCTAAAACTGTCGATCCTTGTGCCGTTTCTCACCGCGCCGTGATCGCCGCAGCACATGTCGTTTCCGTCTCCGACGACGATCGGAAAGACAGCGCATTTGCGGTTGCCGTTCACCTCGGTCGGAACCGGACTCAGCATCGACATAGACGGCAAGCCAGTACGCGCGGTCGTCGCGCCGATGCCATTCTTCGACCCGGAAGGGATAAGATTGAGAGGCTAGCCCGGTTGCGTCGATGGATTGCCTTGGCGATTAGCCGAAACGTCTTCGTCATCCGCGGGCCGAGCAAGGAGCGTAGCGACGCGGCGCAGACCCGAGATACATGCCGCGACCTCAGAGCGTTGCGACGGCGCAGAACCTGATCCGCTGCATTTTCGGTCGAGGTCCCGGCATGGATACCAGGGTCTCCGCGACGCCGCTTCGCGGCTGCTCCGCCCTGGTATGACGAAAATTGGGGAGGCTCCGGTCACGTTCAGCCGGCTCATCACTCCCGCCGATCCAGTCTCGCCACCAGCCGGTCACCCACCCACTGGATGCCGCAGACCAGGATGATCAGCACGATCACCACGGCGATCATCACCGACGTCTCGAACCTCTGATAGCCGTAGCGGATGGCGAGGTCGCCCAGCCCGCCGGCGCCGATGGCGCCCGCCATCGCCGAGGCGCCGATGAGTGTGACCAGCGTCACCGTGAAGCCGGCGACGATGCCAGGCAGCGCTTCCGGCACCAGCACCTCGCGGATGATCGTCCAGCGGTTGCCGCCCATGGCGCGCGCCGCCTCGATCAGGCCGTGGTCGACCTCGCGCAGCGACACTTCGGCGATGCGCGCATAGTAGGGCGTAGCGGCGATCGACAGCGGCACGATCGCCGCCCATGTGCCGATCGACGTGCCGACGATCAGCCGTGTCACCGGGATCAGCGCCACCAGAAGGATTATGAAGGGCACCGAGCGGAAGCCGTTGATGACGGCGCCGAGCACGCGGTTCACCCACGGGCTTTCGGCAATGCCGCCGCGTTCGGTGGCAATCAGCGCCAGCCCGAGCGGCAGGCCGCAGACCAGGGAAATCAGGCCGGAGGCGGCCGTCATCAGCACCGTCTCCCAGATCGATCGCAACAGAAGCTCAAACAGGATCGGCGACATGGCCAAGTACCTCCACCCGCGCCTGGCGGGACTTCAGGAATGTGATCACTTCTGCGAGGTGGCTTGCGTGATTGCCGGGGATGGAGAGGAACAGCGTTCCCACCGGCTGTTGCTGGATATGGTCGATGCCGCCATGGATGAGGCGAAAAGCACCGGGCACGGCGGCGGCGAGGTCGGACAGCAGCGGCGCCCGCGCGGCCTCGCCTGCCACGTCGACGCGCAAGATCGTTTCGGTGCCGCCCGCCGGCAGCAGCCGCGCCGCCAGCTCCGGCGGAAGCTGCGGGCGGATGGCGCCGAGCAGGCTGCGGGTGATCTCGGAACGTGGATCGGCGAACACCGACCAGACTGGCCCTTCCTCGACAATGCGCCCGGCGTCGATCACCGCCACGCGGTCGGCGATCGAGCGGATCACCTCCATCTCATGGGTGATCAGCAGGATGGTCAGGCCGAGCCGCCGGTTGATATCTTTCAGCAAGGCAAGGATGGAGCGGGTCGTCTCCGGGTCGAGCGCCGAGGTCGCCTCGTCCGACAGAAGTAGCGCTGGCCGCGCGGCAAGCGCCCTGGCAATGCCGACACGCTGCTTCTGGCCACCGGACAGCGACGCCGGATAGGCTTTTGCCTTCTCCGACAGGCCGACGAGATCGAGCAGTTCTGCCGCTCGCTTCAGCCGCACCGCCTTCGGCCGGCCCTCGATCTTGAGCGGCAGCGCCACATTGTCCTCGACCGTCTTGGCCGATAGCAGGTTGAAATGCTGGAAGATCATGCCGATGCGCCGCCGCAGCGGCTGCAGGTCGCGCTCGCCAAGCCGGCTGATCTCGCGGCCTTCGATGAAGACCTCGCCGGAATCGGGACGCTCCAGCCCGTTCAGGCAGCGGATCAGCGTCGATTTGCCGGCGCCGCTGCGGCCGATAATGCCGAGGATCTCCCCCTTGCGCACCGTCAAGGAAATGCCGTCGAGCGCCGCCGTCGCGCCGAAACGGCGCTTCAGGTCGACAAGCCGCACCACGTCCTGTGTAGCGGCCTGATCCTCGGGCTCTGTGGTTGCGGTGAAATGCTGGTTCATAGGCGGATCCTGAAAATACGATCGCGGCCCGCGCATTGCGCGGACCGCTGTCCCGGTCAAAGGCACATCAGTGCCCGGATGGTCTTAATAGGCGCTGAGGCCTGTGCCTTTGTAGACCTTGTCGAACTCGGCCTTGACCGCGTCGTTCTGGTAGGACGCCACCAGCGTCTTCACCCAGGCCTCGTTTTCGAGGCCGGCCTTCACCGCGATGAAGTTACGGTAGGGATTGTCTGCGATAGGCTCCTGGGCGATGCGGTTTTCCGGCGTCAGGCCGCTTTTCAGCGCCCAGTCGGTGTTGACCACGGCGGCGTCGAGGTCCTCGACCGAACGGCCGACGATGCCGGCGTCGAGTTCCTTGATCTCGACCTTCTTGGGATTTTCGGCGATGTCGGCGGTGGTGGCGAGAATGCCGGTGCCGTCCTTCAACTTGATCACGCCCTCATTCTGCAGCACGCGCAGCGCCCGGCCTTCGTTGGACGGGTCGTTCGGCAGGCCGATCACCGCGCCCTCCGGCAGGTCCGCGACCTTTTTGTACTTCTTTGAGTAGAGGCCGATTGGCCACACGCCGGTATAGCCGACGCGTACGATATGGTAGCCCTGCGTCTTGATCTGGTTATCGAGATAAGGCTGGTGCTGGAAGGCGTTGGCGTCGATCTCGCCGCGCTCCAGCGCCTCGTTGGGCTGGGTGTAGTCGTTGAACACCACGGTCTCGATGCTCAGGCCCTTCTCGGCGGCTTTGGCGACCACGACGCGCCAGACATCCTCGTCCTCGCCGCTGATGATGCCGACCTTGATTGCCTTCTTGTCCTCGGCGAACGACGCATGCGGTGCCATCAGGCTGCCGATCGCGACAGCCGAGGCGAACAGCAGAGCCAGGCCGCTGCGGCGGTTCAGGGTTGACCTGGGGGAAAAAGACGAAGTGGTGTTGAAGTCGGACATGATTGATCTCTGCGGTTGTGAAGTCATGGCAGCAAGGCGGATTGCCCAGCCTTGATCGCATCGTCAGAAATTCTATCGATTTTATCAAAGAACACATTTCGCCATTCTCGGCGAAGCCGGAAATATTCTCTCAAAAATTCCGGGGAAGGGAGCACAGGACGCGCTTCGAGGACATCGCCCGGAAATGATGGACGTCCTTCGTCCGGCGGGTTCATCCGTGGCGAGCGGAAGTGCAAAAAGCTCCGCGGTTTGCTCAGCCACCTTTTCGTGAAGGCGTGCGGGTTGATCCGGCGGTCTGCTTGCCTAGGTAGAGAGGGCGGTCGGGCGCCACGCGATCTCAACTAATCGGTATGACATTTCCCTGTATTCGAAAGCTTGCCCTTTCTGGCCTCATCGTCGTCGTCCAGTCTTCCTGCGTTGTTCCCGACGACACGTCGCGCATAACCAAGGTCGATCCCACCGCGGCGGCGGCTCGCAAGGAGATGGTCGGCCTCAGCGAAGCCGACGTTCGAATGTGCGCGGGGTTTCCGACCGCCACCGCGGATGTCGGCCAGTCCGGGCAGATCTGGACCTATAAGCGTGTCGTCCAGCGCGGCAATCTCAGCGTCGTCGTTCCTGCCTTGGCCGTGGGGGCGATCCCGACGGTCGGCGGTTCCGTCAATGTCGCTCCCGGCGGTTACTGCGACACGCAGGTCCGCATGGTCGACGGCCGCGTCGCCGAAGTTGCCTACGCCGGCGACAACAACCTGCCGAACAAGCGCGACGCGCTTTGTGTCAGCACCGTGGATGCTTGCGTGGCCTATGCCCGCCAACACAGGCCGGCGGCCAAATAGCGACAGCGGATTTCGCGGGAACCAGCGATGGCCGGACACTCGGTGTTTGACGCGGATGGCGTTGAGGGCTTGACTGAGCCGCCGGACCGAATACGCTAAGGCAAATACCGGCTCTGATCGCCGGGCGGCAAACATGCCTCGTATGCCTCGCCTTTCCCGGCGCTGGCTGCGGGGCATTGTCATTTCTGGGGTTCTGTTTGAAACGGCGCATCGAGATCGGCATCCTCTATTCCCGCTCCGGGAGCTATCAGCTCGTTTCCGATGCGTGCCGCATCGGCGCCATGCGCGCCATCGCCGACATCAATGCCGATAGGAGCTCGGGCATCGAGTTGGTGCCGGTTGAGCGCGACCCGCAAAGCAATGCCGATCGCTACGCGACGCTGTGCGAGGACATTTTCAGGACCAGCAGCGCGCGCCACGTCGTCGGCTGCGTCACCTCCTGGAGCCGCAAGGAGACGATTCCGGTGCTGGAAAAGGCCGGCGGCATGCTCTGGTACGCCTGCCCCTATGAAGGCTTCGAGGCCAACGAGCATGTCGTCTACATGCATGCCTGCCCCAACCAGCATCTGGTGCCGCTGCTGGCCCATGTCGTGCCGCGCTTCGGCGCCAACGGTTTTCTGCTCGGCTCGAACTATATCTGGGGCTGGGAGATGAACCGCGTGGCGCGCGACCTGATCGCCGACGCCGGCGGCAAGGTTTTGGGCGAGCGCTATCTGCGCATCGGCGAGACCGACGTGTCGCGGCTGATCGCCGAGATCCGGGCGACGCGCCCCAATTTCATCCTCAACAATCTGATCGGCACCTCGTCCTATGCCTTCCTGGCGGCCTATCGTGATCTGGCGGGCGAGGATGCGGCTTTCAGTCCTGAGTCTTGCCCGGTGATCTCCTGCAATCTCACCGAGGGTGAACTGCCGGCGATCGGGGAAACGGGCAAGGGCCATCTGTCGGTCGGGCCTTATTTCGCGCCAAGGCCGGCCGCCTTCGCGTCCTCATTCGAAGCCTCCGCCTATGCCTCGGTGCAAGTGATGGCCGATGTGCTGTCGCGTAATCCCGACGCCGGTCCGGCGGAATTTTCAAAAACCTTCGCCGAGCGGCGCTTCTCCACCCGGCTCGGCCCGATCGCCATCGACGCGCATTCCCAGCACGCCACGCTGCCTGTCATCATCGGCCGGATCGCGGACGGGTTCTTCGAAGTCGTCAGCCGCGAGGACGAGGTCGCGCCGGACCCCTATCTGTCGCGCTACGACCCCGCAAAAACATTCGGGCGGCCGCGCCTGCGGGTGGTGTCGTGACCCGGACCCCGCGCATCCCCAACCTTGGCGGCGCCAGGGCCTTCGTCCTGCATCGCCCGCACCCGACGGTACAGGCGATCACCAGGCAATTGTCGGCTATCGGCCTGGTCACCGTCGACTGCTGGCCGGAACTGGCGCCGGAGGCGCTGGCTGCCGACTTCGTCTTCTTCGACGCCGATCTCGGTTTCGACGAGCAATTCCCCTGGAAGCCGGGCGAGGCGCCGATGCCACTGGTGGCGTTGATCGGCTCCGAGGCGCCCGGCCGCATAGAATGGGCGCTGTCGCACAAGGCCGACGCCCAGCTCCTGAAGCCGGTCGGCAATGCCGGCGTCTACAGCGCGCTGCTCATCGCGCGCCAGGGGTTCGAGGCGAGAAAACATTTAGCCGGCGAGATCGCCGCGCTGCGCCAGCGCGTCGCCGAACGCCAGACCATCGTGCGGGCTGTCTCGGCCTTGTCGAAAGGCAGCGACGACGACCGCGCCTATGCGCAGCTGCGCTCGCTGGCGATGAGCTGGCAGATCAGCGTCGAGGACGCCGCACGACGTATCGTGGCGATGACCGAAGAAGTAACGGGAGAGGCCAAGATCGGGGAAGAGAGCGGCGATGACCAGTCCCATCGCGCCTGATCTCATGGCCGGGCGCATGCCGGCCAAGCCGCGCGCCGGCATCTGGCGCCGGCTGGTCAAGCGCCGCCTTGCGCTGCTCGGCCTGGTCATCGTCGCCGTCGTCGTCGCGGGCGCGATCCTGGCGCCGTGGCTGACCGGCTATGATCCCAACGAGCAAATGTTCGACGGCCTGACCATCGAGGGCTCGCCCTTGCCGCCGAGCGCAAAATTCTGGCTGGGCACCGACCTGCTCGGGCGCGACCTGTTGACCCGCATCCTCTATGGCGCGCGCACCTCGCTGATCATTGGCATCGTCGCCAATGGCGTGGCGCTGTTCATCGGCACGCTTGTCGGCGTCACCGCGGGCTATTTCCGCGGCTGGATGGGCAGCGCGCTGATGCGCTTCACCGATTTGATGATGGCCTTTCCCGCGCTTCTGCTCGCCATCTGCCTGGCGGCGGTATTCCAGCCCAGCCTGTGGATCGTTGCGATGGTCATCGCCCTGGTCAACTGGGTGCAGACCGCCCGCGTCATCTACACCGAAACGTCTTCGCTCGCCGAACGAGAGTTCATCGATGCCGAGCGCACCATCGGGGCGAGCGCGCCGCGCATCCTGTTTCGCCACATACTGCCGCATCTCCTGCCGACCATCATCGTCTGGGGCACGCTCGGCATCTCGACCACCGTGCTGCTCGAAGCCACGCTCTCCTTCCTCGGCATCGGCGTGCAGCCGCCGACGGCGTCCTGGGGCAACATCATCTTCGAGAACCAGACCTACTTTCAGGTCGCACCCTGGCTGGTGTTCTTCCCCGGCGCCGCGATCCTGGCGCTGGCGCTGGCCTTCAACCTGATCGGCGATGCGCTGCGCGACATCCTCGACCCGACACAGAGGGGCCGGGCATGATCGCCTATCTCGGCCGCCGCCTGATCCAGTCGCTGCTGATCCTGCTCGGCGTCTCGCTGATCACCTTCGCGCTGCTCTATCTCCTGCCCGCCGATCCGGTGCGCCAGATCGCCGGCCGCAGCGCCACGCCGCAGACGGTCGAGAACATCCGCCAGCAGCTCGGCCTCGACCAGCCCTTCATCGTCCAGTACTGGCACTACCTGACCAGACTCGTCAGCGGCGATCTCGGCCGCTCCTACATCCAACGCTCGGAAGTCACCGAACTCATCGTCTCGCGGCTGCCGGCAAGCCTGCTTCTGATGGTCGGCGCCATCCTGTGCGAGCTGCTGATCGGCCTCTCCATGGGCCTGGTCGCCGCCGTCAAGCGCGGCACCGCGACCGACCAGACATTGATGGTCGCCTCCTTCATCGGCGTCTCGGCGCCGCAATTCGTCGTCGGCCTGCTGCTGCTCTATGTCTTCGCGGTCAGATTGAGCTGGTTCCCGATCGGCGGCTATGGCACCTGGCGCCACCTCGTGCTGCCCTCGCTGACCATGGGCATTCTCGGCGCCGGCTGGTACGCGCGCATGATGCGCTCGTCGATGATCGACGTGCTGCGCCAGGACTATGTGCGCACCGCGCGTGCGAAAGGCATCGCGCGCGGCGCCATCATCTTCCGCCATGCTCTGCCCAACGCCATCCTGCCGGTCATCGCCATGATCGGCATCGACATCGGCATTTTCATGGGCGGCATCGTCGTCGTCGAAAGCGTGTTCGGTTGGCCCGGCATCGGTCAGCTGGCGTGGCAAGCCATCCAGCGCGTCGACATCCCGATCATCATGGGCGTCACCCTGGTCTCGGCCTTCGCCATCGTGCTCGGCAACCTCCTGGCCGACATCATCGCGCCCTTCATCGATCCCCGTATCAAACTGAGATGAGCATCAGGCTCGGATGAAACCAAGAACACAAACAGAGAAAGGGAACATAACAATGAAAAAGTTTCTCGCATCGACCGTGGCCGCATCGGCGCTGGCGCTGATGCTTGGCATGACGAGCGCCCGGGCCGAGGACACGATCGATCCCAACGCCAAGCAGGGCGGCGCCATCACCATCACCTACAAGGACGACGTCGCGACCCTCGATCCGGCGATCGGCTATGACTGGCAGAACTGGTCGATGATCAAGAGCCTGTTCGACGGGCTGATGGACTACGAGCCCGGCACCACCAACCTCAAGCCCGACCTCGCCGAGGGCTACGAGATTTCGCCCGACGGCAAGACCTTCACCTTCAAGCTGCGCCATGGCGTGAAGTTCCACAACGGCCGCGAGATGACCGCCGACGACGTCAAATATTCGCTCGACCGCGTCACCAATCCGAAGACGCAGAGCCCCGGCGCCGGCTTCTTCGGCTCGATCAAGGGCTATGAGGATGTCGCCGCCGGCAAGGCCGGGACGTTGTCCGGCGTCACCGTCGTCGATCCCTACACGGTGAAGTTCGAACTGACCCGCCCGGACGCCACCTTCCTGCACGTCATGGCCATCAACTTCTCGCATGTCGTGCCGAAGGAGGAGGTCGAGAAATACGGCGCCGATTTCGGCAAGCACCCTGTCGGCACCGGCGCCTTCAAGCTGGCCGAGTGGACGCTCGGCCAGCGCATCGTCTTCGAGCGCAACCCGGACTACTGGCACAAGGGCCTGCCGCATCTCGACAAGATCACCTTCGAGATCGGCCAGGAGCCGATCGTGGCGCTGCTGCGCCTGCAGAAGGGCGAGATCGACGTGCCCGGCGACGGCATTCCGCCGGCAAAATTCCAGGAGGTTATGGCCGATCCCGAGCAGAAGGCGCGCGTCGTCGAAGGCGGCCAGCTGCACACCGGCTACGTCACCATGAACACCACCATGGCACCGTTCGACAATGTGAAGGTGCGCCAGGCCGTCAACATGGCGCTCAACAAGGCGCGCATCATCCAGATAATCAACGGTCGCGCCGTGCCGGCCAACCAGCCGCTGCCGCCGTCGATGCCGGGCTACGACAAGGAGTACAAAGGCTATCCCTATGACGTCGCCAAGGCCAAGGCGCTGCTGGCCGAGGCCGGCCATCCCGATGGCTTCGACACGCAATTGTTCGCCATGAACACCGACCCCAACCCGCGCATCGCCCAGGCGATCCAGCAGGACCTGGCGGCGATCGGCATCAAGGCCAGCATCCAGTCGCTGGCGCAGGCCAATGTCATTGCCGCCGGCGGCGACAAGGCCGGCGCGCCTATGATCTGGTCGGGCGGCATGGCCTGGATCGCCGACTTCCCCGATCCGTCCAACTTCTACGGCCCGATCCTCGGTTGCGCCGGCGCGGTTCCCGGCGGCTGGAACTGGTCGTGGTATTGCAACAAGGATCTCGATGCCAAGGCGGCCGAGGCCGACTCGGTGGTCGACCCGGCCAAGGCCCCCGAGCGCGACAAGATGTGGAGCGCCATCTACGACAAGGTGATGGAGGACGCGCCCTGGGCGCCGGTCTTCAACGAGCAGCGCTTCACCATGAAATCGGCCCGCATGGGCGGCGCCGACAATCTCTATGTCGACCCGGTCCATATCCCGATCAATTACGACAATGTGTACGTAAAAGATGTGCAATAACTGCGACTACACCATCCATGGGCGCCATCACCATTTCGGCTGGGACAATTCGTTTGTCCCGGCTGAGCGTGTGGCGCCCGGCTCGACCATCGAGTTCCGGTGCCTGGATGCCGGCGGTGGCCAGCTGAAGCCGGATAGCACCGCCGCCGACATTGCCAAGCTCGACTTTGGCCAGATCAATCCGGTCACCGGGCCGATCTTCGTCGAGGGTGCCGAGCCGGGCGACGCGCTGAAGGTGACGATCGACATGTTCAAGCCGTCCGGCTTCGGCTGGACGGCGAACATTCCGGGTTTTGGCCTGCTCGCCGACGACTTCAAGGAGCCGGCGCTGAACATCTGGAAATACGACGCCGTCTCGCTCGAACCGGCGCTGTTCGGCAAAAACGCGCGCGTGCCGCTGAAACCATTCGCCGGCACGATCGGCAATGCGTTGGCCGAGATGGGCCACCACTCGGTGGTGCCGCCGCGCCGCGTCGGCGGCAATCTCGACATTCGCGATCTCGCCGCCGGCACCACGCTCTATCTGCCGGTGGAGGTGGCGGGCGCGCTGTTCTCGGTCGGCGACACCCATGCCGCGCAAGGCGACGGCGAGGTCTGCGGCACGGCGATCGAAAGCCCGATGGATGTCGTGCTGAAACTCGATTTGGTGAAAGATGCGCGGCTGAAGACGCCGCGCTTCACCACGCCGGGGCCGGTGACCAGGCATCTCGATGCCAAGGGTTATGAGGTGACGACGGGGATCGGTCCGGACCTGATGAGTGGCGCGAAGGAAGCGGTTACCCAGATGGTCGACCTGCTCGCCGGCCACTACCAGATCGACCCGGTCGAAGCCTACATGCTGGCCTCGGTCTGCGGCGATCTCCGCATCAGCGAGATTGTCGACATTCCGAACTGGGTGGTGTCGTTCTATTTTCCCCGTTGCGTGTTTGAATGAGGTTGGGTCAGCGCCGCACCCCCCTCTGCCCTGCCGGGCATCTCCCCCTCAAGGGGCCCGTTGCGCAATATTGCGGGAGGCTTGTTGTGAGGATTGCGGGCGGCCATTTTCGTTGCCTTGGAGGCTTTTCGGGGTTTGGGAGCCGCGCTTTTGCGGCGTTTTGCGGATTTCGGGCGCAGCTATGGCGTGATCGC